>JAIETY010000033.1 GCA_019744885.1 Sphingomonas sp. | reverse complement strand
TGATCTTCATGCGCAAATGGGATGCGGTGAAGGCGATGGAAATCATCGAGCGCGAGAAGGTGCATGCGACGGGTGGTGTGCCGACGATCGCGTGGCAATTGCTCGAACATCCCGACCGCGCCAACTATGATCTCTCGTCGCTCGAATCGATCGCCTATGGCGGCGCGCCCTCGGCGCCTGAATTGGTCAAGCGCATCTACACCGAATTCGGCGCGCTGCCCGGCAATGGCTGGGGCATGACCGAAACGATGGCGACCGTGACCGGCCATGCCGCTGAGGATTATCTGAACCGCCCGACCAGCGCGGGGCCTGCGGTCGCGGTCGCCGACCTGAAGATCATGGACGAGGAGGGGGTCAACGAACTCCCCGTCGGCAACGTCGGCGAGCTGTGGGCGCGCGGCCCGATGATCGTGAAGGGCTATTGGAACAAGCCCGAAGCGACGGCAGCAACCTTCGTCAATGGCTGGGTGCGCACCGGCGACCTCGCCCGGCTCGACGACGAAGGCTTCCTCTACATCGTCGACCGCGCCAAGGACATGATCATCCGCGGCGGCGAGAATATCTATTCGAGCGAAGTCGAGAATGTGCTTTACGCCCACCCCGCCGTCACCGACTGCGCGCTGATCGGCCTGCCGCACCGGCAGCTCGGCGAAGAACCGGCCGCTGTGGTGCACCTCGC
This sequence comes from Sphingomonas sp., assembly GCA_019744885.1. Taxonomy (GTDB): domain Bacteria; phylum Pseudomonadota; class Alphaproteobacteria; order Sphingomonadales; family Sphingomonadaceae; genus Sphingomonas. Next base: position 2,400 of record JAIETY010000033.1, on the reverse strand, counting down.
GCCGGGGACGAGCGCGACCGAGGCGGAGTTGCAGGCTTGGGTGCGGCAGCATCTCGCGGCGTTCAAGACGCCGGTGGCCGTTCGTTTCGTCGAGGAAACGCTGCCGAGGAATGCGAACGGCAAAATCCTGAAGAAGGATTTGAAGGTTCTGTTCGAGGATCGGATCGGCGTGGCGGCTTAACGGGCCGCTAGTCCGGTTGGCGCGTCAAGGGTTCTGAATAGCGCCCGGGTGGTGCGGTGCCGTGCAGCCGCAAGCCAAGCGCAGGGCGGTAAATAGTCGCCAGTTACCTATCATATCACTGATTTTCATGCGTAAAATGACAGAGCGAGGGCGCTGTCTGAGCCTTTGTGCATTCTTGCTACGCGGGTGTCCAGCATTCGCCATTAACCACTTTTGGCAAGGATTGATTAGCGCGACGAACCGCTAATTCCATCAGGGCACGCTGGCGTAACGGTCGAGCGGCGACTGGAAGGAGCGAAGCAAGCGACCGTCGTCCGACGCAATCCCGCGTCGACATCCGTGCATCCCTCAACCGCTATCCAATGCCATTTCCACGATTCCGTCCGACCGTCGAAGCCGCCGCTTCGACGCTGCCTTCGCATGCCAAAAAAACCGGGAGAATTACCGTGATTTCAGCGCGCTCAACTTTGGGGGGGCATCAGCCTTTCGACCCTTTCGGCAGCAGCACTTGCCGCCAATCCGGCAACCATTGTGACAACGGCTGCGGGTGCCACGACCTTGGTGGTCGTTGCGGTCGCCGTCGCGTCGACCAGCTACAAGCCGACCGATGCCGGGCCGGACCAGACCATCACTTTGCCGGTCGATCAGGTCGTGCTGTCGGCGCGCTCGAACGGCAGCCAGGTCGAATGGCGCCAGATTGGCGGACCGGTCGGTGCGATCATCGCGTCACCGACATCGTTGGCAACGCGCGTGCAGGTGCCGGGCGCGGGCAAATACACGTTCGAAATCGTCGGGCGCAAAGCCGGGACGACCAAAGTCATCGGCCGCGATCGGGTGGTGGTCACCGTGCTGCGCGCGCGACCGGGTACGCCGGGTGTCGCCTTCTGGAGACCGCTGGCGATCGGCGCGGGCGGGTTCATCACCGGGATTGATGTGCACCGCGACGGCGTTGAGCGCGTGATCCGCACTGATACTTATGGCGCCTATATCTGGGCGAACGACAAATGGAACCAGCTCGTCACCGCGACGAGCATGCCGACCGACGAGCGGCTGCCGACGGGCGGCGGCGTGACCGATGTCGTGATCGCACCGACCAACACCCAGCGGCTCTACATGTATTACAACAGCCGCTTCTACCGCAGCGACAATAAGGGCGCGAGCTGGACGCGCAGCACCGCGTTCGGTGTCGCCGAAGCAAACCCCAATGACGATTATCGCACGGGCAGCTTCAAGATCGCCGTCGACCCGGTCAACGCCGACATCGCCTATGTCGGTACGCGCGACGACGGCATGCGCCGCAGCGTCGATGGCGGGGTGACCTGGACGACGATCAGTGACATCCCGGTTGGCGAGCATCGATACAATGAGAAGGGCCAGCTGATCGACACCGGCGGTGGCATCAGCATTTTCTTTGACCCGGCAGGCGGCAGCAACGGCAGCCGGACCAACATCGTCTACGCGTCCTCCTGGGGCAATGGCATCTGGCGTTCGGCCGATGGTGGCAATAGCTGGCAACGGATTTCGGACGGCAACACCGGCCCAGTGCAGGCGTGGCGCTCCGAAGTCGCGAGCGACGGCACGCTGTTTGCGATCGATCGACAAAATGGCAGCGGCGCGGTGTGGCGCTATCGCGGCGGTGTGTGGACCAATGTGTCGCCGACCAACAACATCCAGACGCTGACGGTCGATCCGGGCAACCCCAACCGGGTCTATGCGTTCAGCGGGTCGGGCGAGCCGTGGCGCACGGTCGATGGCGGCGCGCATTGGACTCAGCTCGCGACACCGGGCATCCGCACCGCTGCTGGCGATGTCACGTGGCACGCGTGGACGAGCGAGGATTATTTCTCCACAGCGCAGGCGCATTTCGACCCCAAGGTGCCCGGCAAAATCTGGATGGCGCAAGGGATCGGCGTGTGGACCACGCAGGTCGACGACGCGACATCGCGTGTCACGTGGCAGGCGACGAGCCGCGGCGTCGAACAGCTCGTCATCAACGACGTCATTGCGCCGCCGGGCGGACAGCCAGTGACGGCGGCATGGGATCGCGCGATCTTCTATAGCGAATCGCTCGACAAATTCCCGGCGACGCATGGGCCAGCCTTCAACTTCAACAGCGCCTGGGACCTCGACTGGAGCCCCGCCAATCCGAAGTTCATCGTCGCGAACACTTCCGACCATCGATATTGCTGTACCGATCAGCGCGACCCGACGCAGGCGGG
>JAIETY010000213.1 GCA_019744885.1 Sphingomonas sp. | reverse complement strand
GCGTTCATATTGATCGACGAAGCCGCCGCCGGTGTTGGTCCCAAAGGCACGAAGCGCGTCCTCCACGTCCTTCAGTTTGACGCCGACGGCATTCATCGTCGCGAGATCGGGCGAAACCCGATATTGTCGAACTTCGCCGCCGATCGGGATCACCTGCGCGACGCCGGGGATCGCGAGCAGGCGCGGCCGTATCTGGAAATCGGCGATCTCGCGGGCCTGCATCGGACTTGCCCGCCCATAGGGGATCGCGACCAGCATGATCTCGCCCATGATCGAGGTGACCGGCCCCATTTGTGGCACGACGGTGGGCGGAATCTGCTCGCGCACCAGCGTCAGTCGTTCGGCGACCTGCTGGCGCGCGCGGTAGACATCTTCCTTCCAGCCAAACTCGACATAGACGATAGACAGACCGATGCCCGAGACCGAACGGACCCGCTCGACCCCGGGGACACCGCTCATCGACGTCTCGATTGGGCGTGTCACCAGCGTTTCGACTTCGGGCGGGGCGAGACCGGGGGACTCTGTTAGGATCGTAACGACCGGCCGATTGAGATTGGGCAGCACATCGACGGGCAGCCGGCTCACCGACAGCCCGCCAAACGCCATCAGCGCGAACGCGAGAAACAGTGTAAGGACACGGTTACGGAGCGAAAAGGCGACGAGCCGGTCGAACATCGCCTAGCGCACCTGGCCGAGCAGTTCGGCTCCGGCCGTCACGACGCGCTCGCCGGGCTTCACGTTCGAGAGGAGCGCAACGCGACCCGCATCGACGGGTGCAGATTTCACGCTGCGTTGCTCGAACAGCTCGGCGTGGGTTTTGACGAAAACGGAAGGGAGTCCGTTGGCGCTCGATAGCAAGGCAGTTCGTGGCACGATCACACCCGCGACGGTGCCACCGAGTGGCGCGTCGATCGTAATCGGCTCACCGATCCGGAGATTGGCGGGAACACCGACCACCCGGAACAACGCGGGCGCGGCACGCCCGCGATCGATGAGCCCCGCCCCTTGGAACACGAGATCGAAGGTCGTGCCGTCGGCGGTCTTGCCAATGGCTTTCGCGCCGGGTCCCAGCGCGCGGCGGTCGAACAAATTGGCCTCGACATAAAGCCGCGAGCGATCAACGATTTCGAACAGCGTGGTTTCAGCACTCACCACCTGCCCGACGCGTACCGAGGATGACGCGATCACACCATCGATCGGCGACACCAGCACTTCGCGCGCGCTGCGCGCTTGGCCGAGCGCCGCGCGACGGCGCTGGAGGCCCTGCAGGGTAATTCCGGCCTCTTCGATTTGCCGACGCGGCACGACGCCTTCTAGACGGCGTAAACGCGCTGCACTGTTGGCGGCGAGGGCGATCTGCTGGTCGAGGTCGCTGAGCTCGCGTGCCAGGTCCGCACGGTCGATTGCCTGCAAGGGCGGCTCGACAAAGCCCAGCACCTGCCCCGCACGCACCGCCTGCCCGATAATCGGTAGTCCCGATGCTGGCGCACCGATTCGCCCGCCAGTTGCGCTCTGAATGAGCCCGCCGCGCTGCGGATCGGCTACGATCTTGCCGGTCAGGCTCGTCGTCGGCTGCGCTTCGCCCGCCGCCGCCAGCACGGTTCGGACGCCGATGATCCGCTGCACCGATTTCGGGCCGAACAGCTTGCCGTCTGAGGTTTTCACAGCAGCTTCGCCCGATCCGGCAGGGACAGCAGGTGCCGCACCATGATCTTCGTCGCCATGCGCGGCAACTGGGGCAGGCCCAACGGGCACGCCGAACAGCAACTGCGCGCCAAGAAGCACGGCCAACCCGGTAGCGACCAGTCGGCGCGAACGCCAATACCATGCACCGGCCAGCACAAGCACGACCAATATCGCGATCAACAGCCATCGCCAGATTGATGGTCCCGCCGTCGTGTCGGCGGCGGATGGAGGAACCGTCAAAGTGCCGGAGAGTGATTCGAACGCCCCGTCATGGCTCACTAGAAACGACAGTTCATGCGCGCCCGGCTTTTGAAGGCCATCGTCAGAATAGGTATAAATGCCGTTCGCGGCCTTCGCCTGCCCGGTCTTACCATCGACGGTGACGCTGACAGTCGCGCCCGTCACCGGCACGTTGTCGGCAAAGCCGTCGATCCAGATCGTCAGATCGTCCGCCTTGGCGGCCGCGACCAGTTCGAGCGCGTCGGTTGCCGCTTCCATGCGCGGCGCGATCGACACGCCGACCGGCGTCGTTGCCGCACCGTGATCCTCGTCGCCATGGGCCATTGCCGATGACGCACTTGCGATCATCGCCAGCGCGGCCAGCGCCATCCAAATGCGTTTGATCATGGCAGAACGCCCATCGCTTGATTGAAGGAAGAGATTGCCGCAAACCGGGCGACCTTCGCGGCCGCAAGGTCGCGTTCGGCCTCGGACAACGCCTGTCGCGCGCGCAGCACCTCGATGAACCCGATCTCACCCTCGGTGCGGCCGCGTTCGGTCAGCGACAGCGCCTCGGCGAGCGCGTCCCGGCGCGTCTGCGCCTGTTCGAGCGAGCGTACCGCAGCGTCGAGCCGAGCTTGTGCCGCGCGCCGTTCGGCGACGAGCCGGATACGGGTTCGACTTGCCTCTGCTCCTGCCCCGAGAGCGTCGGAACGGGCGCCTGCCGCATCTGCAACGGCGGTCTGATTGCGCCCCAGCGGCAATTTGATGCCAACCAGCAGTGCGTTCCGAAAGGGCTCGGCAGGCACGTTCGGATCGCCGACGCCGCCACGTTCGCGTCGGACCCCGATGCTTCCCTCGAGCCGCACCCGCGCGCCATAGGACAGGCTGGTCGCCCGAGCGTCGGCGAGTGCTGCGCGATCCAGCGCTGCACGAAGCGCCGGGCTGTCTTCGGGGTCCGTCGCCTGGGCTTGAACTTCGGGGGGCAAGTTTTCAGGGGGAGGTCCAGCAAGTGCTGCATAGGCGGCTTCGGCGCGAGCAAGGACAGCCTCTGCCTGGGACAATCGCGATTCCGCTGCCGATGCCTCGGCCTGGGCGAGCAACAGATCGCGCCGCGCCTGCTCGCCGACGACATGGTGGTGCTGCGCGAGGCGGCGCTTGCCGGCATCGGCATCACCCTGCTGCCGGTGAACATGTGCTGCGAGGCGCTGTCGTCCGGCCGGCTCGAA
>JAIETY010000214.1 GCA_019744885.1 Sphingomonas sp. | reverse complement strand
ACCAGCCAGCAGCTTGAATCACAGATCAGGCCGATCAGGAATCCCCCATCGATTCAATCACAAAGTGACAGACTCTAGCTTCAGACCGCTAATTCCGGAGACGACTACGAGGCTGCTTCCTCAACTCTTCAGCCGCCACCCCGTGCGGAAAATCCACGCCACCGCGCCTAGGCACAGCAGCAGAAACAGGCCGGTCACGCCAAGGCTCCAGCCGATGCTCACGTCGCCGCGGCCGAAAAAGGTCCAGCGGAAGCCGCTGATGAGGTAGACGATCGGATTGAGCAGCGCGATCTTCTGCCACGCCGGGGGCAGCATCGAGATCGAGTAGAAAGTGCCACCCAGAAACGTCAGCGGGGTGATCACCAGCAGCGGGATGATCTGCAACTGCTCGAAGCTGTTCGCCCAGATGCCGAGCACGAAGCCGAACAGGCAGAAGGTCACCGCCGTCAGCGCCATGAACGCGATCATGTACACCGGATGCGCGATTGGCAGCGCGACGAACAGATGCGCGGTCGCGAAGATGACGAGGCCGAGGATCATCGACTTGGTCGCCGCCGCGCCGACATAAGCGAGCACGGTCTCGAACGGTGACAGCGGCGCCGAGAGCAGCTCGTAAATCGTCCCCGACCATTTGGGCAGGTAAATGCCGAAGCTCGCATTGCCGATGCCTTCGGTCAGCATCGACAGCAGCATCAGTCCCGGCACGATGAACGCGCCATAGGGTACGCCATCGACGGTGTTGATCCGTCCGCCAATCGCCGAGCCGAACACCACGAAATAGAGCGAGGTGGTGATCACCGGCGTCGCGAGGCTGGTAATGATCGTGCGGCGGAAGCGTGCGAGTTCGAAGCGGTAGATCGCGCTGACACCCGCCCAGTTGAAACCGTTCATGCCGCGACTTCCTCGGCCAGCGCATGCTCGCCCGCGTCGTGGAGCAAGCCAACGAAGATATCCTCGAGCGAGCTTTGCTGGGTGTTGATGTCCTTATAGGCGATCCCCGCATCGCCGATCGCGCGCAGCAGCCCGGCGATGCCGGTGCGTTCGCTCCCCGCCTCGAACACATATTCGAGCTCGTGACCGTCGTTCTTCAGGCTCGGCGCCCAATCGGCGAGCGCGGGCGGCACTGCGCTCAGCGGCTCGGTGAGCGTCACGGTGAGGGTGCGCTTGCCGAGCTTTTGCATCAGCGTCGCTTTCTCCTCAACCAGGATCAGCTTGCCCTTCAGGATCACGCCGACGCGGTCGGCCATTTCCTCGGCTTCCTCGATATAGTGCGTCGTGAGGATGATCGTGGTGCCGCCGTCGCGCAGCTTGCGCACCAGCGCCCACATGTCGCGGCGCAGCTCGACATCAACGCCCGCCGTCGGCTCGTCGAGGAACAGGACTTCGGGTTCGTGCGCGAGTGCCTTGGCGATGAGCACGCGCCGCTTCATCCCGCCCGACAGCGCCATGATCTTTGAGTTGCGCTTGTCCCATAAAGACAGGTCGCGCAAAATCCGCTCGATATGCGCGGGGTCGGGCTTGCGACCGAACAGGCCCCGGCTGAAGGTGACGGTGTCGATCACCTTTTCGAACGCGTCGGTCGATAGCTCCTGCGGGACGAGCCCGATCCGGTAGCGTGCCTGACGATAATCGCGCGCAATGTCATAGCCCGCGACGCTTACGCTGCCGCCGCTCGCCGTGACGATGCCGCAGACAATCGAGATCAGCGTCGTTTTGCCCGCGCCATTGGGGCCGAGCAGCGCGAAAATCTCGCCCTTGGCGATCGACAGGTCGACATGGTCGAGCGCGGTCAGCCCCGAGGCATAGGTTTTGGTGAGGCCGGTGATGGCGAGGATCGGTTCCAAGATGTGCGTGTCCCCGAATGGCGTGAGGGCTGGAGATAGGGGCGGGGGACGGGAGCGGCAATGCTCTGCGGGCTTTACGGTAACCCCGGACCAAAATCCTCCGTTCGTCCCGAGCGAAGTCGAGGGGCGGGCCACGGGCGACCTCGCGTGCGGCCCGTGTCTCGACTTCGCTCGACACGAACGGGGGAAGGGACGAAAAGAAGATCGACGGCGGTCAACCTCAGCGCGCCGCCCGCGCTTCCGCCACCAGCCGCTGCAATTCCTCGATCGGCAGTGCTGACGAAATCACCTGATCACCGATCACCCACGACGGGGTACCGCTCATCCCGAGCTTCTTGGCGACTTCCAGATTGCGCGCGAGTTCGGCTTCGATGCGCGGGGTCTTGGCCGCCGCCTGTACCTTGGCCAGATCGAGCCCGGCGGTGGTGACGGCAGCGGCGAGCGTCGCGTCGCTCACCGGGCCACCGGCATAAAGCGCGCGGTGGAATTCGGCGAACTTGCCCATGTCGGCGGCGACGAGGCTGTAGCGCGCGGCGGTGGCGCTTTCCTCCGACAGGATCGGCCAGTCGCGATAAACGACGCGCAGCTTGGGGTCGCCCGCAATCAGCGCGTCGATAGCGGGCAGGGTGGACCGGCAATAGCCGCAATTATAATCGAAATATTCGACGATCGTCACATCGCCCTGCGGATTGCCCGCCCAGGCAGCGCCAAAGGGTTCGAGGATCGCAGCCTTGTCGGCGTCGATCGCTTGCCCGCTCTGGCGGCGGCGCAGCGCGCTCGATGCTTCGACCAGCACTTCGGGATGGCTGACGAGATAGTCGTGGACGATCTGCTCGGTACGCGCGCGGTCGCTGGCGATGGGTGCCCCCATGCGGCCCGCGAAATACATCCCGCCCGCACCCAGCAACGCGGCGCCAATCGCCACCGCCAACAGCAGCAACCGGTTCATCGCCGTCCTTTACGCTGATCATCGATCACATTTTGCGTCAGCAGCACCAGATCCTGCGCGCGGATCCAGTCGGGCGTGTTGGGCGGTAGGCCCGCCAGCGCGCCGCGGGCGCTGACCGATGCGGTGCGCAGATCGCCGTTGAGCGCGGCGCGCTCGGCGGTCGCGAGCAAGGCGCGCGGCTGATCGCCCTTGCGTTCATACACAACGCCGAGTTGGAACCAGGCAAAGGGGTTTTCCTCGTCGCGGCCCACGGCCTGACGCAGTACTTTTTCGGCTTCGGGGAAATTGGCGGGATTCTCGGTCGCGATCAGCGCGTGGCCAAACGTGGTCGCGATCAGCGGCTGGTAGCCGCTGCGCTCGGTCGCTTCGCGCAGCGGGGTGAGGGCTTCATCGGGCTTGCCCGATTCGAGCAGAATCTGGCCCTTGATTTCGAGAAAATAGGGATCGTGCGGCAGCGCCTTCACCAGCGCATCGGCCTCGGCATTGGCTTTTTCCGGGTAGCCACC
>JAIETY010000134.1 GCA_019744885.1 Sphingomonas sp. | reverse complement strand
GACATGCGGCTGGTGCCTGATCAGACGTTCGACGATTGCGTCGCCAAGCTGAAAGCGCACCTCGCCAAGCGCGGCTACAGCGATATCGAGGTCAAGGTGAGCGGCGGTTATGATCCCACGCAAACCGATGAAAATTCTTCGCTGATCAAGGCCGAGCTGGCAGCCTATACCCGTGCCGGGCTCAAGACATCGGTTTATCCCCGCCTTTCCGGATCATGGCCGGGGTTCGTCTTCACCTCGGCGCCGGTGTCGCTGCCGGCGGGCCAGTTCGGCTTTGGCCATGGCAGCGGCGCGCATGCCCCCGACGAATATCTCGTGATCGACAGCGCCAATCCCAAAGTGCTCGGGATGGACGACGCCGCGATGGGCTTTGTTGATTTCTTCTACCAGATCGCCGCAACTGGCTGATCGCGCGAGTCAGAACAACCCCGGCACCTCGCGCTGGGCAGGCGTGGGATGATCCACCGACAGTAATTGCTGTTCGGGGCTGATCGTATCGGTGGCATTTTGCGAGCCGGTGGTGCCGCCCGGCGCGCTTGAAATCGGCGTGCAGCTTTGCCCGCTCAGGAAGTTCAGCGCCGCTCGAGTCGATGCTTCCTGTGGATCGCCCAGTGGCCGCGAAAAATCATCCGACGCCCGGCAAGTGACCGGAAACACGCTGGCCAGCCCGGTAAAATAATCGCCCTGTCGATCGGCATTCTGGTCCGCAAAGGCCACCACGCGCAGCCGGTCGTCACAAGCGGCAAGGTCAAGGCCGATCTGGCCGACCGGCTTGCCAAAGGTGTTCGCGCCGATCAACGCGGTATTGGTGCGCAGATAGGGCAGCATCGAATTGGCGACCAGTTCGCTTGCCGACGCGCTCGCACTCGTACCGATGAACGCGATCCGCATCGGCGAGATTGACTGGGCCAGTGGCCGGAAATTGCGGGTCGAGTTGTTGCTCGCTTTATCCGGGCGGAATGCAGTGATGTTGAACACCTGCGACGTCGAACGGTTGCCGCCAAGCAGATCGCCCATCAGCTCTGCGGTCGACACCAGCCCGCCGCCATTATAGCGGAAATCGATGATGATGTCGGTGATGCCCTGCGCGCGGAAATTGGCGAAGGCATCGCGCAACTGTTGGTCGGCAGTCGATATGAACGTGCGCAGATTGAGATAACCAACCCGCCGACCGCCGTCATTGATGATCTGCGCGCCGTAACGCGACGACACCGGCGTCAGCGAGAAGTCGGCCTTCGTGACCGTCACGGTGCGCGTACCCGCTGCGTCGGCAATTTGCAGCGCGCGCACCGTCCCGGCGGTGTTCGGGCCGAGCGCGTTGGTAACGGCACTATTGCCGCCGCTTGCGATCAGCGACGCGACCGTCTGGAGCGTGGTTGCGCTGCTGCCGATCGCGACGATCTGCGCGCCGCGATCGATCCCGGCGGCGAGCGCAGGTGCTCCCTCGAAACTTTCTGCGACAAAGAGGCGCGAGGCCGAATCAAACGCAAGGCGAACGCCGAACCCGGCACTCGACCCCGAGCTGAAAAACGCATTCTCGCCCGAGATCGAGGTGATGAAGGTGAAAAAGCGATCACGATTCTGCGACCGCGCGGTCGCCGTCAGCGCGTCGATATAGTCACTGACGGTCGTAAAGGGTGCCGGATCAAGGCTTGGGGGCAGCGTTTCGGGGAAGAGATACCATTCGCGCAATTGCGCGAGCGCCCAATCCTGCCGCGCGCGCAATGTGCAGGTGCCGCTGGTGGGGCTTTGTGAAGGCGAAGGCGCTGGCGCCGATGCGGTGCTGCTGGTCGATCCCCCGCTCGTCGCGGTGGGCCCGCCGCCGGAGCTGCACCCCGCCAAGAGCGCGATCACGCTCAGTGCCGTTGCCAGCCGCTGCTTCCGGATTGCCATCACGCCTTACTCCACACGCGCATCAATAGCGCGAGCCGCACGCCTCAGCGCTCATACGCCTTTGGTAGCGCACCTTCCTGCGGCTGGCGATAGCGTTTGAGCAATTCGCCCTGTCGCGTACCCAAGGGCTGTTTGACGCCATCGACATAGACGCCGACCGCCGCGCTGCTGAGCTCGAGCGGATCGCCGTCCCAGATCACGACATCGCCGCGTCGACCGGGACGAAGCGAGCCGATTTCGCCGCCCAGCCCAACCGCTTCTGCCGGTGCCGAGGTGATCGCGGCAAAGGCGCTGTCCCAGCTCAGCCCCGTCGCACCCGGCACATGATGCAACGCGACCAGATTGCCGGCATATTGCTTTTCCAGCCGTGCCTGACGCGCTTCATTGTCGTTGATCGTGCCGATGCCGACGAGCACACCGGCCGCCTTCATCCGCCCGACATTGGACTGCGTCGCGGCAAGCGATTCAAAGGATTCGGGCAAATCGTTGAGCGCCGACGCGATCACCGGAACCTTGGCGGCGGCAAGTTCGCTCGCAACCATCCAGCCTTCGGAAGCACCGACGAACACCATGCGCAGCGCCGGAAAATCCTTCCGAAGCGCTATCAGCGCGCGCATGTCCGACGCGCGCTCGACATGGATCAGCAGCGGCATTTTCCCCGTCACCACTGCGCCGAGCGCAGCGGCATCAACGCGATTGACGAGTACATCGCGCCCTTGATCGAGATAGGCACCGGGCGCGCGGGCATAGGCTTGCGCCGATTTCAGCGCATCGCGAAACGCCGTCATCGCCGCTGGACGGCTGCCACCGGCGGCACTGGCGCCCGACTCACCATATTCCATGAACTGGAAAGCGCGCGGCGTTGACACGCTATTGTTGTCGGCGCCGAGATCGATGATCGCCCCCTGCCCCGCGAAAATCGAGCCGCGCGTCGTCGGCGCGACCACGGCACGCGTAATCCCCTCGGCGCGGTTCAGCGCGATCGAGCTGGTGCGCGGATTGACCGCCGGGGCGACATCGATCCCAGCGTGGAACGGCGAATTGCTTGCGCCTGCGTCGTTGGTTTCATCAACGCCGTCGACTTCGATGATCCCCATGCGGGTGAAGCCCGCGACGATGCCCGGGGTGACAAAACGCCCGCCAGCATCGACTGTCTCAATCCCTTGCGGGACGGCGACATTCTTGCCCGCCGCAACGACCTTGCCGTCGCGCACGACAACGGTACCGCCTTCGATCGGGGCGGAGCCGTCACCGATGACGAGACGCGCGTTGGTGATCGCGACCGACTGTGCGGCGGCGGGGCTGGCGAGAAACGCCGCGGTGAGGAGCAGCAAGCGCTTCACTTCACATCTCCCGAGCCGGGCTGGCCAAGTTCGAAATCGGATACCGGTCGCCGTTTGGGATCATTGGC
>JAIETY010000149.1 GCA_019744885.1 Sphingomonas sp. | reverse complement strand
GTGCGCAGCTTGTCGACGAGCTTCTGGACCGCGCTCGGCGTCACGACTTCGTCGCCATCGCCCTGGATGATGATGCCCGACGACGGGCAGGGCGCGAGGAAAGTGAAATCATACATGTTCGCCGGCGGCGCGATCGAGATGAAGCCGCGAATCTCGGGGCGGCGCATCAGCAGCTGCATGCCGATCCACGCGCCGAAGCTGACGCCGGCGATCCAGGTAGTCGAGGCTTCGGGGTGAATGCTCTGCACCCAATCGAGCGCCGATGCGGCGTCAGACAATTCGCCGACGCCATTGTCGAAGGTGCCCTGACTCTTGCCGACGCCGCGAAAATTGAAGCGCAGCGTGGCGAAACCGCGCCGCTGAAACGTGCGGTAAAGCTCCTGCACGATCCGGTTATTCATCGTGCCGCCCGAGCTGGGGTGCGGGTGCAGGATCATCGCGACTGGAGCGCGCGGGCGCGGCGGCGGCGCAAAACGGCCTTCGAGACGGCCATCGGGGCCGGGAAAAATGACTTCGGGCATGGTACCTGCCTGGGCAAGAGCGGGAGCGCGCGCGGCGCAAGATTGCGCGCTATATAGGCAAGGCGCGCATTGGCGCAATCATTCTGCCGCACTAGTGTAATTTCATGAAGCCACGCATTTATCTCGACCACGCCGCGACCACGCCGATGCGCCCCGAAGCGATCGCGGCAGTGGCCGAGGGAATGGCGCGCTGGGCGAACCCTTCGTCACCGCATGCCGAGGGCCGTGCGGCGCGGGCCTCGCTGGAGCAGGCGCGCGAACGGATCAAGGCGGCGCTGGGGTGGACGGGTGAACTGATCTTCACCAGCGGGGCGAGCGAGGCGCTGTGGATTGCGCTCAACCGGGCGAAGGTAGAGCGACGGATCGTGTCGGCGGTGGAGCATGACGCGGTGTTTCGGGCGGCGCCGGGGGCGGATGTGTTGCCTGTTCTTGGTCGCGACCACACGGCAAAGGGAGAGCCCGACGAAGATTTTCTGGCACAATATCTAGCCAAGCCGGGCAAGGCGATCGTCGCGATCCAATCGATCAATTCGGAGACCGGGACCGGCCTGATCCCCTATGTCACGCCGCCTTCAATCACTTTGGTGCGGGAAGCGGGCGGGATTTTCCTAAGCGACTGTTCGCAACTGGCAGGAAAGGGCGCGTTGCCCGATGCCGACTTGATTGTCGTATCGGCGCACAAGCTGGGTGGTCCCCCCGGCATCGGTGCGTTGCTGGTGCGTAATCTGGCGATGCTGGAGCCAATCGGCGGGCATGAGTATGGCTACCGGATGGGCACGGAGAATTTGCCGGGCATTCTTGGATTTGCTGCCGCGCTCGAAGCAGCATCAGTCGATGATTGGCCGACTAGTGCCGAACAGCGATTGGACTTCAAGAACGCGATCTGGCGCGTCGGCGAAGTCGTGAGCCCCGGCGTCCAGTGCGCACACATTTACGCCGTCGCGATGCCACACCTCTCCGCCGCCGCGCAGTTGATCCGCTTCGACGCGATGGGCTTCGCCGTCTCGGCAGGCAGCGCCTGTTCGTCAGGCACACTCAAGCGCAGCCGCGCGCTCGAAGCGTTCGGGGTGGACGAGGACACCGCATCGCGCACGATCCGCGTCAGCTTCGGCTGGAACACCACGCCCGCCGAGATTGATGCCTTTCGCGAGGCATGGCTCGAAGTCGCGCATGACGCGGCGCGGCGGGCGGCATGATCTATCTCGATTATCAGGCAACGACGCCGCTCGCGCCCGAAGCGTTCGACGCGATGCTGCCGTGGCTGCGCGACCAGCACGCCAATCCGCATTCGGCGCATGCACCGGGTCGTGCGGCCAAGGCAGCGGTCGAAGTGGCGCGTGATCAAGTCGCCGCCTTGTTACCGCCGGGTGGACGGGTGGTATTCACCTCCGGTGCGACTGAGGCGCTCAACTGGGCGATCAAGGGCACTACAGGCGCGCTCGTTACGATCGCGACCGAGCATGCCGCCGTGCTCGATACGGTCGAGGCCGCCGCACAGGCGGGGCGAGAGGTCACCATAGCGACGGTTGGCGCGAATGGGCTGGTCGATCTGGCCACCGCGCGCGCCGCGATTCGTCCCGGCGCAGGCCTCGTCGCGGCAATGCTGGTGAACAACGAAATCGGGGTGATCCAGCCGATCGCCGAGCTGGCGGTGCTTGCCCATGCGGCGGGGGCATTGATGCTATGCGACGCGGTGCAAGGCTATGGCCGCGTGGCGATCCCGGACGGTTGCGACCTGATCGCCCTGTCGGCGCACAAGATTTTCGGGCCGAAAGGCATCGGCGCGCTGTGGATCAGGCACGGTGTCGACCTCGTCCCGCTGCTGCACGGCGGAAACCAGGAGGGCGGGCGCTCGGGCACGCTATCGCCTGCGCTCTGCGCCGGGTTCGGCAAAGCGGCGGCGCTGATGGCCGAGCGGCAGGAGGCCGATGCGCGGCATATCGAACGGCTTTGGTCGCGCGCGGTTGAGGGCTTTGGCAGCTGTTGGACGATCAACGGATCAATCGAACAGCGCTACCACGGCAATCTCAATATCCGCCTTGACGGGCTCGACGTCGCCCGGCTCATGTCCGACCTGCGCGACATTGCCTTTTCGGCGGGCTCGGCCTGTGCGAGCGGATCGGGCCGTTCGAGCCATGTCCTGCGCGCCTTGGGCTTGACCGAAGCGCAGGCGCGGTCGAGCATCCGGCTCGGATTCGGGCGCTATACCACCGAGGAGGAATTGTTGACCGCCATCGACCGGATCAAGGCCGCTGCCGATGCCCAGCAGGTATTCGCATGATCCGCGTGCGCTTCATCGGCGCCGATGGAACGGTGCACGAGGTGGCGGCGCAACCCGGCGACCGCTTGCTCGACGTGGCGCAGGCAGATGGCCAGCCGCTCGAAGGCACCTGCGAAGGCCAGATGGCGTGCTCGACTTGCCATGTCATCGTCGATGCGAACGACTTCGCCCGCCTCAAGCCCGCGCGAGAGGATGAAGAAGACATGCTCGACCTCGCGGTGGGCGCCACGCGCAACAGTCGGCTCGCCTGCCAGATCTGGCTCGACGAGACGCTCGACGGGCTGACGGTGCGAATCCCTTCCGAAACGCGGAACATGCAGGGCCGCTGATCAGTCGCGGGCGTTGGCAATGACGCACCCGCGCAGGTAACTTGATCGTAACGCCCGACTCCCCCATATGGCGCTTGGGAGTCGGGCGGACGTAGCCGTCGCCAACCTGGTCAGGTCCGGAAGGAAGCAGCCACAACGATTTTCGCCACGGGTCGTCCGGCTCCCACCGCGCAGCGCGCATGTGC
>JAIETY010000197.1 GCA_019744885.1 Sphingomonas sp. | reverse complement strand
CAAGCGCGCTTGCCCCAATCGCCGTATCGATTTTCTGCTCCAGCCCCATCATTTCCTTAGACTGCGCAGTTGACGGCATGGTCAATCTTTGGGCACGCCCTTTCTGGACAGAACGTGGTTGGGGCGCGACGACGCACACTATGTGGCGCGCGGGGACAGGAGACGATGATGAGTGAACGCGAGTCGATGCCCTATGACGTCGTGATCGTCGGCGCGGGACCAGCCGGGCTGGCGGCGGCGATCCGTCTGAAACAGTTGGCCGCCGAGAAGAATGCAGAGATTTCGGTCTGCGTCCTCGAAAAGGGCTCCGAGGTCGGCGCGCATATTTTGTCCGGCGCGGTGGTCGACCCCAAGGCGCTCGACGAATTGCTGCCCGACTGGAAGACAACCGGCTGCCCGATGGCCGAAACACCAGTCACCGACAATCAGCACTGGATTCTCGGCAAGAAAAGCAAGCGCGCGCTGCCGCACTTTCTGCTGCCGTCGTTCATGAACAACCACGGCACCTATACCGGCAGCCTCGGCAGCTTGTGCCGCTGGCTGGCCGAACAGGCCGAAGCGCTGGGTGTCGAGATTTTCCCCGGCTTTGCCGCGGCCGAAATCCTCTACAATGAGGACGGCTCGGTGAAGGGCGTCGCGACCGGCGACATGGGGGTTGCGCGCGACGGGACACACAAGGGCGATTACCAGCCGGGCTTGGAACTCCACGCCAAATACACCTTCTTCGCCGAAGGCGTGCGCGGGCATTTGTCGAAGCAGCTCATCCGCCAATTCGATCTGGCCAAGGAGTCGCAGCCACAGGTTTACGGCATCGGCATCAAGGAATTGTGGGACATCGCGCCGGAACATCATGTTCCGGGCCGCGTGATCCACACCCAGGGCTGGCCGCTTGACAATAACGCCAATGGCGGCGCGTTCCTCTATCATCAGGCGAATGGCCAGGTCGCGCTCGGGCTGGTGACGTGGCTGAGCTACAAAAACCCGCATCTCTCGCCCTTCCACGAAATGCAGCGGTGGAAGACGCATCCGTCGATCGCGGCGATTCTGGCGGGGGGCAAGCGCGTTTCCTATGGTGCGCGCGCCATCAGCGATGGCGGGCTGCAATCGATCCCGCAGCTGGTGTTTCCCGGCGGTGCGCTGATCGGCTGTTCGGCGGGTTTCCTCAACGTGCCGCGGATCAAGGGCAGCCACACCGCGATGAAATCGGGGATGATGGCGGCAGAGGCGGCGTTCGACGCGGTGCAGGCCGGTCGCACCAGCGATGCGCTGGCCGCTTATCCGGCGGCGTTTGCGGCGAGTTGGGTCCACAAGGAATTGTCGATCGTCCGCAACGCGCTGCCGCTGATAGAAAAATACGGCATGATCGTCGGCGCTGCTTTCGGGACCGCGACAATGTGGCTGGAGAGCTGGGGCATCAAAATGCCGTTCACAATGGGCCATCATGCCAATCATGACGAGCTGTGGCGGGCCGATCTGGTGCCCAAGATCGATTATCCCAAGCCTGATGGCGTGTTGACGTTTGACCGCCTCTCGTCGGTGTTCCTGTCGAACACCAATCATGAGGAGGATCAGCCGATCCACCTGACGCTGAAGGACCCGAACGTCCCGATCGCCTATAACCTGCCGATGTATGACGAGCCGGCGCAGCGCTATTGTCCGGCGGGGGTGTATGAGGTCGTCGGTGCGGAGACGGGCGATCCCAAGTTCGTGATCAACGCGCAGAATTGCGTGCATTGCAAGACGTGCGACATCAAGGACCCGACCCAGAACATCAACTGGGTCGTGCCCGAAGGCGGTGGAGGCCCCAATTACCCCAATATGTAGGCGTATCGCGTTTGTGTTTATGGCTGTCGGCCTCGCCGTACCCGCGCAGGCGGGGGGCGATCCGGGCGATCTCGCGGCCTATGTTAGGGCGCGGGCGGCCGATGCCGATGGCCGGGGGGACCGGGCGGCGGCGGATTATGCGCGCGCACTGGATGCGGCACCGGGCAATGTGGTGATCGCGATCCGCGCCTATCGCGCAGGATTGCAGGCGGGCGATGACGCATTGGTGACGCGGGCGCGCGCGGTGCTCGAGAGCGCCGATGTCGAACCCGGCGATACCGCGCTGCTCGCGCTGGCTGATGCCGTGCGCGGCGGCAACAACGCCGCGACACAAGCCGCGCTCACCAAAATCTCGGCAGGGCCGCTCGACTTTGTCGCGCCCCCGCTGCGCGCCTGGACGATCGTCGGTACTGACCCCAAGCGGGCGCTGGCGCAGTTCGACGGGCTGCCGCGTCGGTCGCTCGGTGCGCGCTACACCACCGAAGCGCGCGCGCTGATCACGCTGGCGGCGGGGCGCAAGCGCGACGGTGTGGTCGCAGTCGAAGCGCTGCTCGTCGCCGAGCCCGATGACCGCGACCTGCGGCTGAGCGCGGCGCAACTGCTGGTCGCGAATGATGGCGCGGCGGAGGCGCAGCAGTTGTTGCGCGAGAAGGACCGTATCGACGCGGCTGCCGCCACGCAGCCGATCGCGGCATTTGGCATCGCGCGCTTCTACACGCGGCTTGGCGCTGATCTGATCGATGAGGACACTGCGCCGCTGGCAATCGTGCTGGCGCGCGCGGCGTTGAAGCTCGATCCGCGCTATGATCGTGCCCGGCTGTTGCTGGCGCGCGCGCTGGCGGGTGAGGGCGCGCTGCCCGCGGCGCTCGGCGCGCTCGATATGATTACGCCCGACAGCGCGTGGTTCGGCGATGCGCAGACCGAGCGAGTCGCGCTGCTACGGCGCGCGGGGAAGACGGCCGATGCCTTGACGGCGGCGACCAAGCTCGCGGAGGCACCCGACGCCGATGTCGATGCACTGCGGCGTGAAGCCGATCTGCTGATGGCGAACGCGCGTTATGGCGATGCGGCGCTGGTCTATCGACGCGCGATCGCGCGGGCGGGGGGAGATGCGGGGTGGTTGCTCTATCTTCAGGCCGGCAGCGCGCTCGACCGGGCAGGGCGTTGGCGCGAGGCGAAGCCGCTGATCGAAAAGTCGGTCGCGCTTGCCCCTGATCAGCCAATCGCGCTCAACTATCTGGGCTATGGTGCGCTCGAAAATGGCGGCGATATTGCCGAAGCGCGCAAGCTGCTCGAACGCGCGGCGGCGCTGCGGCCCGGGGATGATTCGATCCTCGATTCGCTGGCCTGGTCCTATCTGCTCGGCGGCGATGCGTCGCGCGCGTTGCCCCTGCTCGAACGCGCGGCGGAAGGCTCGCCCGACAACGGCACGATCAGCGAGCATCTGGGCGATGCCTATTGGCATGTCGGTCGCCGGTTCGAGGCGCGCTATGCCTGGGCCGCCGCCAAGCTGCTCGCCAAGGATGACGATGCCGCGCGGATCGCCGCCAAGATCGCCAACGGACCTGCGCAGCGCTGACATGATCATCGACGAAGTCGCGCCCGCCAAGATCAATCTGGCGCTCCACGTCCGCGCGCGGCGCGACGATGGCTATCACG
>JAIETY010000178.1 GCA_019744885.1 Sphingomonas sp. | reverse complement strand
ACCCCGGCACCCCCGTCAAGGCGCTCCATAGCCACGGGCTATAGGGGGGCGAGCGTCACGAAGCTATAGGCCGGGCGCTCCCCCTCGGCAGCAAAATCCTCGCGGCCAAGCTCACGCCAGCCGACAAAGGGCGGCACGATCGCATCGCCCGGCGGCGACAGATGAACCTCGGTCAATTCGATGCGGGTCGCACGCGGCAGGAACAGCGCATAGACCTCCGCGCCGCCAATCACTGCCGCTGGGCCCCCGCAGAGCGCCAGCGCGCTGTCCGCATCATGCGCTGGCTCCGCCCCTACCGCGCGCCAATCCGGACAGCGCGTGAGGACGATATGGCGCCTTCCCGGCAGCGGCTTGGGAAAGCTCTCGAAGGTCTTGCGCCCCATGATCATCGGCATGCCCGTCGTCATCGCCTTGAACCGCTTGAGGTCGGCGGGCAGGTGCCAGGGGATTTTGCCGTCAGCGCCGATCACGCCATTGTCGGCGCGGGCGAGGAAGAAAGTGATCAAACCGCCACCGGTGCCTTAATGTGCGGATCGGCGACATAATCGTGGATCGCGAAATCCTCATATTCATACCCTTCGATCGCGTCGGGCCGTCGCAGGATTTCAAGGCGCGGCAGCGGCCCCGGCGTACGGGTGAGTTGCAGCCGCGCCTGCTCCAGATGGTTCAGGTACAAGTGGCAATCGCCGCCGGTCCAGATGAAGTCGCCCACCTCCAAACCGCATTGATCGGCAAGGATATGGGTCAGCAGCGCATAGCTCGCGATATTGAACGGCACGCCGAGGAACACGTCGGCCGAGCGCTGGTAAAGCTGAAGCGAGAGCTTGCCGTTTGCGACATGCGTCTGGAACAGGCAGTGGCAGGGGCTGAGCGCCATGCGCGGCAGGTCCGCCGGGTTCCACGCCGACACGATCTGCCGCCGCGACGATGGTGTTTCGCGAATCTGGCGAATCAGCTCGGCGATCTGGTCGACATGACCGCCGCCCGGCGTTTCCCAGTCGCGCCACTGTTTGCCGTACACCGGGCCGAGATCGCCCGCCTCATCGGCCCATTCGTCCCAGATGCTGACCTTGCGCTCCTGCAGCCAGCGCACATTGGTGTCGCCGCGCAGGAACCACAGCAGCTCGATGATGATCGAGCGCAGGTGCAATTTCTTGGTGGTGACGAGCGGGAAACCGTCGCTGAGCCGAAAGCGCATCTGGTGGCCGAACACCGACAAGGTGCCAACGCCGGTGCGGTCGGCGGTCTCGACTCCGTCGTCGAGGATGCGCTGCATGAGGTCGTGATAGGCGTGCATCGGCGAATGCTAGCGTGTCGCGGCGGCGCGGCCAAGCGCCGTCACTTGAGCCGACAGCCCTTGATCCGGGCCGGGTCGGGGCGCGGGCCCACGGCCTTGAACGCCGCGAGATAGCCGCCCGCCGAGGGCATGTCGTCGGTCGACACGAGCTGATAGCCGACCGCCGCGAATTCGCACTTGAGCAGCGCGGGCGGCGTGCCGTGTTTTTGGGTCGGGCGATCGGCGTCGACCACAATCACCAGCCCGTCGGGCTTGAGCGAGGGCCGCAGCCGCCAAAGGAATTCATAGGGCTGCGCAATCTCATGATACATATGGATCATGAACACGCGGTCGAAGCTGTTGTCGGGCAGCTTGGGATCGGCGGGTTCGCCGAGCCGCACCGACACGCTCTGCAACCGCTCGCGCGTGACGCGTTCGGCGAGCGCATCGCGCGTCGCGGGCACGATATCCTGCGCCAGTACGCGCCCGCTCGGCCCGACGCGCTGGGCGAGGCGGATGGTGTAGTAACCCTCGCCCGCGCCGATATCAGCCACCGTCATGCCCGGCGCGATCCGGGCCTTGTCCATCACTTCGCCGGCCTCATTCTTGCGATCACGCGCTTCCTCGGTCGACCAGCGCGGCGATACGATGCGCGCGACGGGGCGGTCGGCCGCCGGAAACGTCGGCGCCGCGCTCTGGCCACAGGCACCCAGCAGCGCCAGCGCGGCAGCAAGGGGCGTGTGGCGCCTAATCGACGTCTTCCACATCGACCGTCTCGCCGGTCACGCGCTGCGACAGTGCCGCCGCCATAAAGGGTTCGAGCGCGCCGTCGAGCACATCACCCGGCGCGGTCGATGTCACACCCGTGCGCAGGTCTTTCACCAACTGATAGGGCTGGAGGACATAGGATCGGATCTGGTGCCCCCAGCCGATGTCGGTTTTGGCCGCATTTTCGGCATTGGCCGCTGCTTCACGGATCGACAGCTCGCGTTCGTACAGCCGCGCACGGAGCTGATTATAGGCCTCGGCCTTGTTCTTGTGCTGGCTGCGCTGATTCTGGCACTGGACGACGATGCCGGTCGGCAAATGGGTGATGCGCACCGCCGAATCGGTGGTGTTGATGTGCTGCCCACCCGCGCCCGACGCGCGGTACGTGTCGATGCGCAGGTCGCTTTCGTTGATGTCGACCTCGATATTGTCGTCGATCACCGGATAGACCCACACGCTGGCGAACGACGTGTGCCGCCGCGCCGCGCTGTCATAGGGGCTGATGCGGACCAGCCGATGCACCCCGCTTTCGGTCTTGGCATAGCCATAGGCGTTTTCGCCCTTCAGCAGCAGCGTCGCCGATTTGATGCCCGCCTGCTCGCCCGAATGCTGGTCGATCAGCTCGACCTTCAGCCCGCGCCGCTCGCCCCAGCGCGTATACATGCGGCTCAACATGCCCGCCCAGTCCTGGCTTTCGGTGCCGCCCGCGCCCGCGTTGACTTCGATATAGGTGTCATTGCCATCGGCTTCGCCCGCGAGCAGCGCCCTGACCTTGTCGTCATTGGCGCGCGCGGCGAGCTTGGCGAGATCGGCGACGCCTTCATCGGCCATCGCGCTATCGCCCTCGGCTTCGGCCATTTCGATCAGCTCGGCGGTGTCGTTGAGTTCCTGCTCAATCGCGCGGGTGGCGGCGATCGCCTCGTCAAGCCGACGCCGCTCGCGCATCACCGCTTGCGCGGCCTTGGCATCATTCCACAGCGTCGGGTCTTCAACGCGCGCGTTCAACTCGTCGAGGCGGCGCAGCGCACGGTCCCAGTCGAGGAACCGGCGGACGAGCGCCAGCGACTCGTGAATGCTGTCGATATGGGCCTGCGCTTCGGCGCGCATTGAACTTCAACCTTTTTCTACTCGGGCCACCGCGCCGCCCGCGGAACGCGACGACCGGGCGGCGACAATGAACCGTCTATCTGATGAGCCGCAGCCGCCGCCGCTAGTAGATTCCGCCCTGTCTTTGCAAGAAATCGCTGTCGCTCTGGCGTTTGGCGGGGTTGGCTGGCGGGGCCGCTTCCCGCGGGCGCGCGACGACGGCAGGATCGGCGCCCACCGACCGCGCGACCGCGCGGCGCGGCTCGCTGTCGGGCTTGAAGGCTTCCCAGATCACCGCCGCCTTGGGATCGTCGCCCGGCCAGCCGCCATAGACCGGGCGCCCCGATCCGCGATCGATCCGCACGAAGCGCACGCCGGCAGGCGCGCGGAACGGCAGCGGATCGAGCCCTTCATAGGCTTTTTCGGCAAACGCCTTGAAGATCGGCGCGGCGAGCGTGCCGCCCTGCGCATAGCCGCCCAGACTCTTGGGGCTGTCATAACCGATGTAGAGGCCAGCGATGATCTGCGGGGTCCCGCCGATGAACCACACATCGGTCGGCCCGGTCGAGGTGCCGGTCTTGCCCATGATCGGCCGGTTGAGGTCGCG
>JAIETY010000121.1 GCA_019744885.1 Sphingomonas sp. | reverse complement strand
AGCACATCGATCCGCGCATCGTCGAAGCTGTCGCGGAAGTAATAGCCGTAATCGCGGGCGTTATCGACGAACAGATCATTGCGCGTGGTGAAGCCGCGCAGGATCGCGTTATTGCCCTGAAAGCTGGTCTCGCCCGCGCCGAGGCTCAATCCTGCGACATTGCGCAAGGCGTCGTTGAGGTTGGAGACGCCGCGCCGTTCAAGGTCTTCGCGCGAGATTTCGGTGATGGCCTGTGGCTGTTCGGCGATCGGCAAGGTCAAACGGTCGACGGCGGTTTTCGCGTCGCGTGCCGCAGTGACGGTCACATCGGTCTTCGGGGCCTTGTCCGCTTCACCAGTCTCATGCGCTGCCGCTGCGGCGGGCACGGCCCCCAGCATCAGCGCGAGGCTGGCCGCCATGTCGCCCGCCGCGAAGCTGCGCCGCTTCGCCAATCCGTCCGTCTTCGTCACGCGGTGATGCCTCAGCCGCGCTTGAGCTTGGCGGCGAGCTGGCGATGTTCGGTGCGCACTTCAGTGTCGACGTCGACGCAGAAGGCCACCATCGCCGACAGGATCGTGTCGTTATATTTCTCGCCGCTGGCCCGCACGCCGCGTTCGGCGCGCTTCATCTCGGCCAGATTGATCCGCGCACGCTCTGACAGCGCCGACAGCGTGCCAAGGCTTGCGGTGGCATGAGCGCGGGCAGCGGGCGCCGCGCCGCGCTTGGCACCGGCGGCGACGGCCGTGCGGATCGCCGGGATGTCGTGGTCAAAGCGATCGATGATGACCTTCGACTTCTGCACGATCGCATTGAGTTTGAGGACAGTCGGTTTGGTGAAGGGCGAGCTGAGCTGATCAACCCCTTGCTCAACGAATTTCTCGCGGATCGGCGGCGGCGTGCGGGGGGCCTGACCCGTGGCCGACGGCGCGGCGGTCTGGGCACCCGCGCCCGACAGCGCGGTAAAGCCAAGCAATACCGTCAGAAAAATGGACTTGAACATCATGACTTTCCCCATCGCCAGCGCGCCCCTGCGACCGCTAGCTGACATTTGCACTGCCCCAAAGCAGCAGGGCCGCGCTCGGCTTTCCTTGCGCGGCCCTGCCCTGGGAGCGTGCCACCCGACGATCATGATCACCGGGCGGCACAACCTCATCAAACGCGATTAATCGTCGTCGCGCTCGCCACGAACCCGCTGGAAAGCGTGGTTCGGGATGTACTGGCCGATGCTGACGCCGATGTTCTGGCCGGCCGTGCTGTCCCAGATCCAGTGCACACCGTTGTAGACGCGGCTCTGGCCATTCTCTTCCTGCGCCTGTTCGAGCGAGCGGAAGCGAACGGGGACGAGCGGACGTGGCGTGCCGAACGGATCGACACCGGTGCCGTTATATTCATCCGACACGAAGGTGAAACGCGTGTTGTTGGGGATGAAGCCACGAATCGTTTCGAACACCGCCGCGCCGAAGGTGGCATGGCCCGAAACATAAGCCGGGAACGGCGGCGTCGCGAGGATCGGGTTGGTCGTGTTGAGCACCGAGATGCCAACGGGCTTCCAGGCGGCATCGGCCCCCGTCTGCGCATCGCCATCTTCGGTGCCGCGACGAATGCCGGTCACCGGACGCCAGTAGTTGTAGAAATACTTGCTGTCCCATGCAGCGATACCGGCATCGCCCATCGATGTTGCCACCATCGCGAGATAACGCGAAAGCTCGGCAACACCGGTAACGCCATTGTTCTTGGCAAGCTGGATCGCAATCTGCATGTACAGGCGCGGCGGGGTGCCGAGCAGTGGCGCGCCGTCATAGCCCCAATAGTTGCCGATGAACTTGGTGGCAGCAGTGGCGGTGCTGCCAGCGGTATCGCTCGAAGCACCGATTGCCTTTACTTCGTTCCAGCCAGCGCGATAGGCTACCGTGCCGGGCATTGGCGGCGGCGGTGCGCGGAACTGGTCACCGCGTGCGAGCACGAACGGTGTCACCGCACCCCAATTGGCGCCCAGTGCCAGCCCATTGACGCTCCCCGGGGTTGCGCCCGGCGTCAGCGGATCGGGCGACCAGTTGAACGCCAGACCGTTGCCGTTGTTGACCGGTTGGCCGAAATAGGTCGTCGTCCCCGAAGCGACCCGGCCACCGGCACCGAACTGGACTTCGCTGACCTGCGAGCCATCGGCGCTGCGACGTGCGAGGATCGCGGCAGCGGCTGCCTGACCCACGATCTTGCCGGCATCGATGCTGGCGGCCGAACCGCCGATGCGGCTGACATCCGACGACAGCAGCAGATCGATGCGTGCCTGCTGCGTCGGGTAGAGCGCAATGAGAACGTCATGCGCTGCGTAGGCGATGGCCGCGTCGAGCGATGCGCGACGCGGTGCGCTGCCGATGTTGTTGTAGGGACGAAACTTGCCCGAGAAGGCGTTGACGGCGTCGAACACGGCAATCTGCGTCATCGTAAAGGCACGCGCGGTGCGCACGGGGCCGCCCTGGCTCAACGCAGCGCGACCGCCGCTAGGCGGCGTATGATCGAGCGCGTTGGCATCGAGCGCGACTTCGGTCCACATCAGCACGCGATCGGCGGTGTCCGAAACCCGACGCGCTTCGCGACGGTTTTCGAGGCGTTCCCGGATGTTCTTGGCAATGACGGAGGTGCTGAATTCGCCGAGATAGCCAATTTCCTGGTCGCGGCTGAATTTGCCCTTACCTTCATCATCGCCACGCGCAAACGCGGCAGACGGCATCAGCGCAGGCAGCGCCAATGCGGCCGTGGCAAGCACGGCAAGCTTTATCGATTTGGACATGGGGGTTCCTCTTTCCCAAATGGTTTCGATTGCTTTACGCATACGCAACAACACTCGGGTTTGGCTCGATCAAGAATGTGCTTTATTGAAGAAAAACACGTCTTGATTTGTCTTTTCAATTTAATGTTTGAAAAGAATTGCCCCTCCCTGGCCTCCGAGTCGGACCTTAATTCAAGTTAAGGCGAACCGCAACCATCCAGAATCGGGACAGATTCTTGATTCTGTCATAAAATTCCATCAACCATAACTCTACCTATATGCTGCAATGATTTAACCTCGATCCTGATATTCATGAATATTACGGTATCCCAATCTTTTTCGTCGTAACCATAAGTCGCGCTTGCCAGCGCCCCATGATATCGCACACTGATGGATGTGGGCGGGGCAGCAACGAGCTAGTGGGGGAATTTGGAGAGACTATGGAGGTGCAGACCACGCATTTTCCGACTCTTCCGGGCCGCGCGGCGGGGCATCACCCCATGGTCGGCGACGGCTCGATTCCCGCGCTTGTCCAATGCCAAAAGCTTATCACCGCCGAAGCCTTTGCGCGCGCGACCGCTGTCGCGGCGGAAACCGGCGAGCCATTCCAGACCGTGCTCAATCGACTGGGGCTGGTCTCCGAACGGGCGCTTGCCGAGGCAATCGCGTCAGCGACCGGGCTGCCACAGCTCGCGGCAGACGCGCTGCCCGCCACGCCGGTCGCAGGTGCCAGCCCGAGCACCGCTTTCTTGCGAGAGGCGCGCGTGCTTCCGATCACGACCGACGCGGGGTGGCTGCATGTAGCGATGGCCGATCCGTTTGACGATTTTGCCTCCGAAGCGCTCGGTTTCCTTTACGGCCTTCCTGTTGCCCGGATCGTCGCGCTGCCGAGCGATATCGATGCGGCGATCGACCGGCTTTACCGCGAGACGCACGCCGATGCGACCGACGGCGACACCGCCGCCGATGAAGATGACCTCGAACGCTTGCGCGATCTCGTCAGCGATGCGCCGGTCATCCGCGCCGTCAACCGTCTGATTGCCGACGCAGTCGATCTGCGCGCATCGGACA
>JAIETY010000103.1 GCA_019744885.1 Sphingomonas sp. | reverse complement strand
CCGAGCATGCGGTCGATCGTCGCGATCTGGCGCGCGAGCTGCGGCGGCCAGCTTTCGCCGACGCGCACCGCCATCAGTAGCGCGAGGCGCCGCAGCATCGGCGCAATGCCCGCCGCGAATGCGGTCGTATCGACACCGAGCGCATAGCCCGACGGCAACAGGATATTGTCGAACCCGCCGGTTTCGGCCTGCAGCACAATGTCGCGGCAATGCTCCCAGCTCGATTTGAGCATCGGATCGGGGACGCCCAGAAACTCATAATCATCATCGCACAGCGCCGAGAACCAGCTGATCTCGCAAGGCGGCAGGTCGGTCATGGCAGCCGCTCCCCGCGCGATGCGACGAGCACGTCGTACCAGGCTTGGCGCGTCCAGCGGCATTTGAACGCGTCGGGAATTTCGGCGATCCGCGCGGCATTCTGCGTGCCGACGATCGGAATCGCCCGCGCCGGATGCGCCATGATCCAGCTATAGGCGGCCGCCGCGCGCGATACACCCGCTTCCTGCGCCACTCGATCGAGCGCCGCACAGACCGCGCGAGCGCGGTCATCCTGCGGATCGCCGATCCGTCCGCCGCCGAGCGGCGACCAGGCGAGCACCGCCATCTCCTGCGCCATCGCGAGGTCGAACAACCCGCCTTCGATCGGTTCGATCGCGAGCGGCGAGACCTCGGGCTGGGTCGAGGCAAGCGGGATCGTCAGAAAGCTTGCAAGCGCGCGGTGCTGCTCGATCGTGTGGTTCGACACGCCGATTGCGCGCACTTTGCCGCTGGCCACCATGTCCTCAAGCGTCCGCGCGACTTCCTGCGGGTGCGCCAGGATATCGGGGCGGTGGATCTGGTAGAGATCGACGCAATCAGTCTTCAGCCGCTGCAGCGCGGCGTCGAGCGCGGTCATCAGATAGTCGCTGCTCGAATCATAAGGCACCGGCGGCGTGATCCCGCCCTTGGTCGCGAGCACCATCCGCGATCGTAACGACGGGTCTTCGGCAAAAATGTCGCCAAGCAGCGCCTCGGCATCACCGAACCCGCCGCTGCCGTCGAAGCCGTAAATGTCCGCCGTGTCGAACAGCGTCACACCGGCTTCGAACACGGCCTCGATCAGCTTGCGCCCCTCGGCTATACCGGCACCAGCGAAGCGCCACATCCCCCAGGCAATCGGGCTGACGTTCAATCCGCTCTTGCCGAGCGGACGGGAATCGGGTGTAAGTTCACTATCAGACATCGTTGTCATACATAGAGGCTCAGGCGTTGGTAGAGCAAGTGCGATATGGGTTGGTCGGCACCGGGATGATGGGTGTCGAGCATCTCAACAACCTCGCGATTACCCCCGGCGCGGTCGTGACGGCAATTGCCGACCCGATCGAAAGCTCGCTCGGCTGGGCGCGCGCAGCGCTCGGCGAACGCGCAGACCGCGTCGAGGCGTTCGACAGCGCAGCGGCGTTGGCAGCATCGGGCCGGTGCGACGCAGTGATCGTCGCCAGCCCCAACCACACCCACCGCGACACGCTGGTGCCGCTGTTCGACGCCGGGCTCCACATCCTGTGCGAAAAGCCGCTGGCGACGACGATCGACGATGCGCGCTGGATCGTCGATCGTGCCGCGCAGACGCCGGCCATTTTCTGGACCGCGATGGAATATCGCTACATGCCGCCTGCCGCCGCGTTCATCGCCGATATCCATGGCGGCGCTATCGGCGCGCTGAAAATGCTGTCGATCCGCGAGCACCGCTTCCCGTTTCTGGTCAAAGTCGGCGACTGGAACCGCTTCGCCGCCAATACCGGCGGCACGATGGTCGAGAAATGCTGCCATTTCTTCGATCTGATGCGGCTGATCACCGGTAGCGAGCCCGTCCGCGTCTATTGCTCAGGCAGCATGGACGTGAACCACCTCGACGAGAATTATGACGGTCGCCGCCCCGACATTATCGACAACAGCTTCACCACCGTTGATTTCGCCAATGGCGTGCGCGCCATGCTCGATCTGTCGATGTTTGCCGACGGCGCCGAAAATCAGGAAGAGATTACCGCTGTCGGCGACGAAGCCCGGCTCGACGTGTTCATTCCCGAAGGTGCGATCACTCGCTCACCACGGGTTGGCTTCGGCAATCCCAAGCAGCCGAGCCGACGTGTCGTCGAGGTCGATCAGGCCGCGCTGGCGGCGGGCAGCCACCACGGCTCGACCTTCTACGAGCATCAGCGCTTCATTGCGGCGGTGCGCGGTGAAGGGCCGGTCGAGGTGTCCGCCCACGACGGACTGATGGCTGTCGCGATCGGTGCGGCGGCCGAACTGAGCGCGCGGGAGCACCGCGTGGTCGACACGGCCGAAATGGGGATCTAGCGAACAAGCAAGACTTGGCGGCGCCCAAAAAAGCACAATGCTGCACCGCCGACGAAAATCGATCAAATAAGTAAGAGGGAGGAATTGACATGACCAAGACAGTTTTGATGGCGGGAGTGGCGACGTTCGCCGTACTGACCGCAACGCCCGCTTCAGCACAGACCAATCCAGCGAAGCCCGCCGATGCCGCTGCGCCGAAGCAGACGACGGATCCGGACGCCCCCCCTGAAGTGGTCGTCACCGCGCAAAAGCGCAGCGAGCGGCTGCAGGACGTGCCCGTCGCCGTTACTGTCGTCTCGGGCGATGCGCTCAACAGCCTCAGCCGGGCCAATCTCGAGAGCGCGCAATATCTGGTGCCGTCGTTCACCGTCCTCAAATCGGGAACGACGCTCAACCAATCTCTTTTCCTGCGCGGCGTCGGTACGGCGACTTTCTCGATCGCGGGCGAGCCATCGGTGTCGACCGTCGTCGACGGCGTTGTCTACAGCCGGTCTGGCGAAGCTTTCAGCGAACTCGTCGATATCGATCAGCTCGAAGTGCTGCGCGGCCCGCAGGGCACGCTGTTCGGCAAGAACGCGTCGGCAGGCGTCATCACGATCACGTCGAAGCGGCCAACCGGTACCTTTGGCGGCTATGGCGAAGCCGCCTATTTCACCGACAGCGAGTATCGCTTTCGCGGCGCGGTCAATGTGCCACTCGCGGAAGATATCCGCACGCGCCTGACGGGCTTTTATTCGACCTATGATGGCAATATCCGCAACGTCACCACCAACAGCATCGTCAATGGCTGGGAGCATTATGGCGCCCGCTTCCAGGTTGAGGCGCGCCCGACGTCGGATCTGTCGCTGACCTTCATTGCCGATTATTATCGCAACAAGGACGATTGCTGCGCCGAGATCATCGCGACGCCGCCGATCAATGGGGCGACGGGCCTGCCGACGACCAATTTGTCGACCAGCGTGCTGCCTACGCCGCTCGGTGCCGACACGCGACAGGTTGCGCAGAACTTGATCACCCGCACCGACGAACAAGGTTATGGCTTTTCGCTCACCGCCGATGTTGCGCTCGGGCTGCACACGCTGACGTCGATCACCTCGTATCGCAACTGGCGCAATACCGAAATCCGCGATGGCGACTGGTTGCCGCAATCCTTTATCGGCTTCAACCAGCTGCACGACTTCGGGCCGCAGACGGGCAACACCTTCACGCAGGAATTCCGCCTCGCCTCGCCCGCCAAGCAGACGGTTACCTATGTCCTTGGCGCATTTTATTCGCAGGCGATTTCAGAGCGGACGTTTACCCGCTCAGTCGAGCGTTGCGCATCGGCGGTTGCGCCGGCACCCACCGTGCTGACGCCGTGCACAAGCCCGCTCGCCGCTGCCCGCACCTTCCCGGTCGGCTCGGCCACTTTTGGCTCGACGTTCAAGAACTTCGCACTGTTCGGGCAGGGTACCTGGAATATCGCCGACTGGTTCCGGCTGATCGGCGGGCTGCGCTACACGCATGATGATCTGAGCGTGTCGCATCGGCGCGTTTC
>JAIETY010000005.1 GCA_019744885.1 Sphingomonas sp. | reverse complement strand
GCGATGCTGGCCGCGCTGGCACCGGTGGCGGCGCAGGCGATGACCGTTTCCGAATTCCTCGCCAAGGCCGATGCGCTCAAGGCCAAGGGTGTGCTCGCGCTGGCGTCTTCGGACATTGGGCTGTTGCGCCAGGAAATTGCGAGCGCGTCTGACGCTTATCGCGCGGGGCTTGCTGCCCAGGTCGCCGCTGGCAAGAAGCCGTCGAGCTGTCCGCCGCCCAAGGGCACGGCAAAGATCACCAGCGACGACATCATTGCCAATTTCAAGTCGCTGCCTACTGCGCGGCAAAAGGCGAACGTCAAGGACGCGTTCGCCGCCTTCATGACCAAGCGCTACCCTTGCAAGGCCTGACGTTGGCGCTCAGCTAGCCAAGCTCAGCACGACCACGAAGAACAGCGCGCCGGCAATGATCGCCGACAGCAGCAGCACGACCGTGCGCCATGCCGCGCCGAAGCGACCGATCACATAGGCGCCGCGCAATTGCTTATACATGTGGATCGGCGGCCCCCAAACGAAGAGGACGCCGATCACCGTGCCGGGCACCCCGATCGCGCGCAACACGCTCAACGCCACCGCGCCCAGTGTCATCGCCGAGAGCGAGTAAATGGCGAAGATCGCGTGATCATAGGGGCCAACACTGCGGTGCCAGAAGAATAGCAGCCAAATGAAAGGCAGCGAGATGGGAACCAGCGCCCAGCTGAATTTATAGGCGCTCGATTGCACCTTGTAGAGGAACAGTTCGGGAGATTTGGAGGCCTTCTTGATCTTGTTGTCGAGCGTGGCCGAGCCCGTGTGAATGTTGAAATTATTCTTGCTCACGGCATCGGCCACGCCGGTCTTGCCATCGGCAACATCTTGGGCCGCGCGCGCCTGCTTCAGGTCGTCGCGCACCGACTCAAGCCGATCTTCGAGCTTGTCGACACGGTCGTCGATCGGGTCGGTGTTGCCGCCCTTGGCCTTGGTCGCCGCCTGTTCGTTTTTCAGCGCCGCCAGTTGTGGTGCTAGCTGCGCCTCAAGCGCCTGATTTTTCGCGACCTCTGCCTTGAGTTCGGTCGTATTCAGATTGATGAAGCTGTCTTTCTTGCCCGGCGTGCCGAACGGGCCGCCGATCGTCTCGAAGGTCGCGACCATCAAAAACACCGAGAACAGGAACAGCGCGAGCGGTGAGACGAACCGCACGCGCTCGCCCGCGATATAGCGGCGGGTGAGCGATCCCGGCTTGTAGAACAGCATCGGAATCGTGCGGTAAATCTTGCCTTCGAAATGGAACACGCCGTGCAGCACGTCGTGGACAATCGACCAGAGCGTCTTGTGGACATGCGCTGCCTGCCCGCAGGCGTGGCAATAGTCGCCGACCAGCGGCGTCTGGCAATTGAGGCAATTACCGTGTGCGTGCGCGCCGTGCGCTGCCGCTTCGCCTGCCTCAGGCTCCAGCGCGCGCCCGATGAGGCCGCCGGTGGCGAGATCGCCCGCTGCTTCGAATCCCCCTTGCATCGCCCTAGCGTAACAACACACCGCGCTGAGCGCGACTGCTTATTGTGCAGGTGCGTTGGCGGATGGCTTGCGCCATGATAGCGTGCCCGCGATGACCGAGATGATGACCCCGGAGGCGCAGATCAGCGCGATGGCAGCGGCAGCGCGCGGCGCCAGCAATGCGCTGGCGCACTTGCCGAGCGCGACGAAAGCGGCTGGACTGCGCGCAGCTGCAGCGGCGATCCGGGGCGCCGAGACGACGATCCTGGCGGCCAACGCCGACGATATGGCCGGCGGCGCGGCACGGGGACTCTCCGGCGCGATGCTCGATCGGCTAAAGCTTGATCCGGCGCGGGTGGCTGCGATGGCGGCGGGCGTCGAGGCGGTGGCTGCGCTCGATGATCCGGTCGGCGATGTGATCGACACGCGGATCGCGCCCAGTGGCATCGAATTGAGCCGCGTGCGCGTGCCGATCGGTGTCATCGGCATCATTTACGAAAGCCGCCCCAATGTGACCGCCGATGCCGCGGCCCTGTGCGTCATGTCCGGCAACGCCGTTATCCTGCGCGGCGGTTCCGAAGCGGCGGCGAGCAATGCCGCGATTTACGGGGCTTTCGTGCGCGGGCTGGCCGAAGCGGGATTGCCGGTGGGGGCGGTCCAGCGCGTCGCCTCGACCGATCGCGCGCTGGTCGGCGCGATGCTGACGGCGGCGGGCGAGATCGACATGATCGTCCCGCGCGGCGGCAAGAGCCTTGTCGCGCGCGTGCAGGCCGATGCGCGTGTACCGGTGCTCGCGCATCTCGACGGCATCAATCACGTCTATGTTGATGGCTCGGCCGATCCGGCGATGGCGCAGGCGATCACGCTCAATGCCAAGATGCGGCGGACGGGGATTTGCGGGTCGATGGAGACGCTGCTGATTGATCGCGCCTGGCCACATGCCGCGCCGCTGATCGAGGCGCTGGCGGTGAGCGGGTGCGAAGTACGTGGCGATTCATCGGCACGCGCGTTGGTCCCCGCGATTGGTGCGGCGTCGCGCGAGGATTGGGACACCGAATATCTCGATGCGATCGCCTCGGTCGCGCTGGTCGACGGGATCGATGGCGCGCTGGCCCATATCGCGGCGCACGGATCGCAACACACCGACGCGATCGTCGCCGAGGATGCTGCCGTCGCTGAGCGCTTTCTCGCCGAAGTCGACAGCGCAATCGTGCTGTGGAACGCCTCGACCCAATTCGCCGATGGCGGCGAGTTCGGGCTGGGCGCCGAAATCGGCATCGCCACTGGGCGGTTGCATGCCCGTGGCCCCGTCGCGCTGGAAGGGCTGACGACGTACAAATGGATCGGGCGGGGCACGGGGCAGGTGCGGGGTTGAAGCCCAACCGGCAAGCGCGTAATTGCAGTGCGATGAACCGGCCCGCCGCCTTGATGAAGTCGATCGCCGTGCCGCTCGATGCCGACACGCTGGCGCTTGTCGAAAAGCTTTCAGCATCACGCAATTTGACTGTGGCGGAATTTGCCGCCGAGGCAGTGCGTCGGATTGCCGAAAGCGAAACCGATTTCGACGCGTTCATTCAGGTCGGCATTGATGCTGCTGATCGCGGTGACCTTATTCCACACGAAGAAGTGATGGCCGAACTCGATGCGATGATCGCGAAACATCGGGCACGATGTTCAACCTGAAGTGGACCGGACCGGCACGGTCCGATCTGCGCGCCATCAACGACTGGCTAGAGCGGGAGGCAAGTCCGGCTTTTGCTGCCCGAACGTTGGCAGCGATCCGGTACCGCGCAAAATTCCTCGAAGATTTTCCCCGCGGCGGCCGCCCGCATCGCGATGGTCTGCGTATCTTGCGGGTCTTTGATACGCCCTATCTCATTCGCTACCGTCTTGTGACCGATCGTGAGGAAGTGCAGATCCTGCGTATTCACCACGAGCGCGAGGATTGGTTCTCCGAGCCTTGAAACGCATCGGCATTCTCGGCGGGTCGTTCAATCCTGCGCACAAGGGGCATCGCTCGATCAGCATGGCGGCGTTCGTCGCGCTCGATCTTGACGAAGTGTGGTGGCTGGTCTCGCCCGGCAACCCGTTGAAGGAAGGCGTGCCCGACATGGCCCCGCTCAACGTGCGGATGGCGTCAGCGCGCAAAATGGCGCGGCATGCCCCCATTCGCGTGACCGATATCGAGTGTCGGCTGGGGACGCGCTACACCGTCGACACGATCGACAAGCTCACCCATCTTTACACCCGCAAGCAGTTTATCTGGCTGATGGGCGCCGATAATCTCGCCCAGTTCCACCATTGGCGCGGCTGGCGGCGGATTGCGCAGAAGGTTCCGATTGCGGTGATCGCGCGTCCGGGCTATGATGCTGCTGCCCGCGCGGCCCCCGCGATGGGTTGGTTGCGGCGGTTCGTCCACCCCGCATATCAGGCACAAGA
>JAIETY010000057.1 GCA_019744885.1 Sphingomonas sp. | reverse complement strand
TTGTGGCGCAGCGCCGATATCGAGCAGGAGCGGCGCATTGCGATCTTCGATCTGATCGAGGGCAATTATTTCAAGCCGTTGCGCGAGCACCCCGATGGCTATGCCGGACCGTACCGGATCGAATTGAGCGTCGAGGAAGGGCGCCTCGCCATTGCGATCGGGCGCGAGGATTCGACCCCGCTCGAAACCTATATCCTCGGGCTTGGGCGGTTCCGGCGCCCGATCAAGGATTATTTCGCGATCTGCGACAGCTATTATCAGGCGATCCGCGCCGCGACGCCACAGCAGATCGAGACGATCGACATGGCAAGGCGCGGCATCCACAACGAAGCCGCCGAGCTGCTCAAGGAGCGGCTCGAGGGCAAGATCGACATTGATTTCGACACCGCGCGGCGGCTGTTCACGCTGATCTGCGTGCTGCATATCAAGGGATGAGATGAGCGAAGCCGCCACCTTGATCGCCGCTGCGCGCGCCGCTGCCGCCCACGCCCACGCCCCCTATTCGCGCTTCCATGTCGGCGCGGCGCTGTTGTTGAGCGACGGCAGCATCGTCACGGGCGCGAATTTCGAAAACGCCAGCTACGGCCTGTCGCTCTGCGCCGAAACGGTGGCGGTCGCGACCGCGAGCGCTTCGGGGCGGCTTGCCGATATCGTCGCGGTCGGCGTGGTCGGCGGGATGATCGGCCCGGACGGGTTGCAAGGCACCGAGCCGGTGACGCCGTGTGGGCGCTGCCGCCAAGTCCTCAACGAAGCCGCGCAAATTGGCGGTCGCGATCTGGTGATCCATTGCGCGGCAGGGAGCGGCGAACGGGTGGCGACCTTCACGCTGTCCGAACTGCTCCCGCATGCGTTCGGGCCAGCAAATTTGGGGATGGTGTAGGTGGTCGGTGAGTTTCGGGGTTTTCGATGGCGCTAACTGCATCGACAATTCATCGATAAATCGGCTTTATCAAATGACACCGCCCAGTAGACACCATAGATTGACACCAACGCGGCTACCGCAAGCGACGACAGTGCCAGAATCTTAAAGCGCTTGAACGCCTTGCTCTGACGCGAGGAAAGCAGAGCGCCGATATGTGCCGCCAATCCCAAGAGGACTGAATAGTGACCGATCACGGTGAAGAGAAAGGGTCCGTTGAAGATGTCGTTTAAGATGGTGCTTTCGGGTACATAGATGCCCGGATATGATCTGGCCCCCCACCGAAGCACCAACGCAATCAAGAACCAGAAAAGCGCGGCCAGTGTGAACGGAAGAATACGTCCCAGCATCGGCGCAGAATAACGCTATGGATTGCGATGTCGATGGCGCCTTTGCTCTGACAACCGTCATCGTCACCCCTTCCCCGCTTGCGCTCCAACCGCGAAGCCGCGAAGGCTTTGCGGCAAGACCAACCGGGGGTAGCCTATGCCCATCATGTCCGATCGCTGGATCCTGGAGCAAGCGCCTGGGCAACGCATGATCGAGCCACAAACGGGGCGCGGTTAATGCAAATCGGACTCATTGGCGGGATCGGCCCCGCCGCGCAGGATTATTACACGCGTCGCCTGATCGCGCTGTTCGCCGACGCGCGCACGCCGCTCGACATGACGACCGTCCATGCCGACGCGCCAACGCTCCTCGGCAACCTCGCAGCCGATAACCGCGCGGGTCAGGCGGCGATCTTTGCGGGCCTTGCCGAACGATTGCAGCGCGCCGGGGCAGGTTGTGTCGCCGTGACGTCGATTGCGGGGCACTTCTGTCGTGAGGCGTTCACGCCGCTTTCGCCGCTCCCCGTCATCGACATGATCGGCGCGGTGGCGGCGGACGTCACGGCGAAGGGGTTCACCCGCATTGGCATTCTGGGCACCCGGACCGTCATGGCATCGCGGCTTTACGGCGGCATTGCGTCTGCCGAAGTGATCGCACCGCCGCTGCCGGAACTGGACGCGGTCCACCTCGCCTATGCTGCCATGGCAACCGCGGGCACGATCACCCCGGCGCAGAAGACCGTGTTCGAAGCCGCCGCGCAGCGCCTGATCGATGAGGTCGGCTGTCAGGCCATCCTGCTCGGCGGCACCGACCTCGCACTGGCTTTCGACGCAGAAACCAGCGCATTTCCTTTGGTCGATTGTGCAGCAATCCACGCAGAGGCAATCGCCCGCCACGCACTGGCAGCGCATAACGGAGGGGATTGATCGCGGCGTCAGCGCAAGCCGCC
Organism: Sphingomonas sp.; assembly: GCA_019744885.1. Taxonomy (GTDB): domain Bacteria; phylum Pseudomonadota; class Alphaproteobacteria; order Sphingomonadales; family Sphingomonadaceae; genus Sphingomonas. The sequence continues at coordinate 1,802 of JAIETY010000057.1, read as the reverse complement.
AAGCTTGTCCCCCCTCCCCGCTTGCACTCCAACCGCGAAGCCGCGAAAGCTGCTGGCCAAGTCTAACCGGGGGTAGCCTATGTCCATCATGTCCGATCGCTGGATCCGCGAGCAGGCGCTGAGCTCAGGCATGATCGAGCCGTTTGTCGAAAGCCAGAAGCGTGACGGCTGCATCAGCTATGGCTTGTCGTCCTATGGCTATGATGCGCGGGTGTCGGACGAATTCAAGATTTTCACCAATGTCGACTCAGCGATCGTCGACCCGAAGAATTTCGATTCAAATAGCTTCGTCGACCGCAAGACCGATTGCTGCGTCATCCCGCCCAACAGCTTTGCGCTCGCCAGGACCGTCGAATATTTCCGGGTGCCGCGCGATGTGCTCGTGATTTGCCTTGGCAAGTCGACCTATGCGCGCTGCGGGATCATCGTCAACGTCACCCCGCTTGAGCCCGGCTGGGAGGGGCATGTGACGCTCGAATTTTCGAACACCACGCCCCTGCCTGCGCGCATCTATGCCAATGAAGGCGCGTGCCAGTTTCTGTTCCTGCAAGGCAATGAGCCGTGCGAGGTGAGCTATGCCGATCGCGCGGGCAAATATATGGGCCAGCGCGGGGTGACGTTGCCGAAGCTCTGAGCCTGATGACATTACCGCCGCCCGTTGGTTTCGAGCAAAGTCGAGAATCCGTGGGACCCGCGCACTTGGCCTGTTTCTCAACTTCGCTCGAAACGAACGGCGGATGTTTCAGCGTCTCTGGCGCCGCTGGGGCCTGAATCGGCACGGCGTTTTTCTTCCGAGCGCGATGCCGAAGCCAACCGAGCTTTAGAGCCCGAACGAAAAAGGGCGGCCCCGCAGGACCGCCCTCAAACGTTGCCAACACTGCCCGCGATCAGAAATCGTTGCGATATTGCTCGTTGCCGATGAAGCCCAGCTTGCCGACGCCCGACTTTTTGATCACCGCCAGAATTCGGTCGACAACCTCATAGCGCGCCGCCGGATCAGGCTGGAAATGCAGTTCGGGCTCGGGGTTGATCGTCTTGGTCTGGTCGAGGAACTGGCGCAGCGTCACGTCGTCGACGGGCTGACCATTCCACGACACGACCCCTGTCGGATCGATCGAAACCTTGTTCTTCACCGGATCGACGACGATCTGATTGCGCGGGTCGTTCTGCGGCAGATCGACCTTCACCGCATGCGTCTGGATTGGAAGGGTGATGATGAACATGATGAGGAGCACCAACAAGACGTCGATCAACGGCGTCGTGTTCATTTCCATCATCGGCTCGCCATCATCGGAGCCGCCGCTCATGGCCATAATCTGTAACTCCTAAATATCGTCCAGCGCGTCAGCGTTCGGTGTCGGATGTGCCTGCGGGCGGCTGCGAAATAAAGCCTACCTTCGCAAAGCCAGCCTGCTGCATCGTGTAGATCGTCCCGCCGATGCACTTATAGGGTGTATCGACGTCGCCACGGATATGCGCTTCGGGCAGTTCGACGCCAGCGGCAGTGGGGCCGCCCTGGCGATTGATTTCGAACTTCAGCTTCTCAACGGCCCGATCGAGCAATTCCTTGCTGGTTACCGGGATGCGGTTCCAGAAGACTTCGCAGGTGTTACCGGGGCCACCGCGCACCACCAGCGAGACGTTTTCGGGCTTGGTGGCCGTCGGGTCGTATCGCACGTCGGGCAGCTTGACCTTCACGTTCTGAACGACGACCGGAACCGCGATCAGAAAGATGATCAGCATCACCAACATCACGTCGACCAGCGGCGTCGTGTTGATGTCCGACACGGGCTTATCGGCGG
>JAIETY010000040.1 GCA_019744885.1 Sphingomonas sp. | reverse complement strand
GCCGACTGGGACAAGCGCCGCGAGGGCGACGAGTTCGCGCCGTCGAGCGGCAAAGTGCCGATCCTGTGGGACGGCGAGACGGTGGTGTGGGATTCGGTCGCGATCATCGCCTATCTCGACGAGCTGACCGGCGGCGAGAAATTCTGGCCCAAGGATCGCGCGGCGCGGGCGATGGCCTATTCAATGGCGGCCGAAATGCATTCGGGCTTTGCCGCGCTGCGCCGCAAGCACAGCATGAACATCCGCCAGGCCTTTCCGCCGCAACAGCCCGATGACGATGTGCTCGCCGACCTCCAGCGCATCATGGAGCTCTGGGCGCAGGCCCGCGCGCGCTTCGGCGGTGAAGGCCAGTTTCTGTTCGGCGATTTCGGCGCGGTCGACATCATGTTCGCGCCCGTCTGCACGCGCATCATCACCTATTCACTGCCGATCGCGCGTTTCGCCCCGCCCTATATCGACGCGGTGATCCAGCACCCCTTCATGCAGGACTGGATCGCGTCGGCGCAGGAAGAAGAATGGGTGATTGAGCAGTTTGAGGCGCCGGTCGCGGGGTGAAGTGACGGTTCTGGGGTGGGGAGCGGCGAGTCGCGGGGGCGCCTGTCTGTGTCGATGATGCGCCCCAGTTTCCGACGCGGGGGCTACGAGCCTATTGCTCCGGAAGCTGCCGTTTAATCACAAGTGCCGTGAGGCCACGACTGCCCGCACTGGAGACCGGCAGGCGTGCGAAGTAGGATATGGCGACAGCGGTATATCGTCGCGTGCTACGCCCAAACGCGAATTGAGATCCAAGCGGGTTCAGCCCCGAGGAGCCCGCAGTGATTTATTTGTTCGTGGAGCCACCAAATTGCTTAGCCACTCATCCGGTCGGCGTGTCGCCGCCGAGGAATTGCGCGACTTGCGCGCCCGGATAAACGGGCTGCAATTCGCGCGGTCCGATATCGTTGACAAGACCGCGCCGCAACCGATCGTAAGTCGCAATCGCTATGTTCGGCGCCAAGGCCTGGAAATTGGCGCGCACCCGCCGCTGTGAGTCCGTCTCATGGCGGGAATCGCCGATGATGATCGTCACGCCGTCCGGCTGGCGGATGCGCTGGTCGCCGACATTTGTTCGCACATTCTCTATGTAGTCCGCAAAATGGCTAACATACTCGCCGCACTGCGCGATCGCCTTATGCCCCTCCGTACTGAGCCCGTCACCCTTTCTGTTGGCGAACTGAACGTCGGGCCGCTTCAGCTCGATGATCTGCCAGCTATAGCCGAGCGAATTCTGCATCGCCGCGATGTAATCAGGAATGAGGCCTGGCGTGCCGGTGACTTGGTTGGTGCGGATCCAACGTTTTGGATAGGCCCAGGTCCCGTGATGACCGGTGGTGCGGATCGCATATTGCAGCAAATAGGGGTAGCGTGTGATCAGCTTCTGCATCGCTTCTTCCGAACCGGTCGCCAAGGAGGCATCGAAGTGCGCTACCAGATCGCGGGGCATGTCGCGGCGCTTTCCGTAGAGTGCGCCCGGAAAGTTTGCTTCCTGTTCTTTGTAGAAGCGCTCGATGTCTTCCGGCGTCGATAGCTTGAATCCCGTCGGCATATCCTGACCCACTCTTTCCGGCATCAATGATGCATAACGGTGTTCGTCATTTCCGTTTCATGTTAATCGCAACCCCGGCCAGCCAACCCGAAATACTGCCGCCAACGCCACACGCTGACATTACAGCGAGGATCATAGCGGAAAAGGCGTAGGGGATCGGGTCGTCACGCAGCGCCTTCGCCGCTCGCTTGGCATAGCGTGCCGCCTCAGTGGCAAGCCCTTCATTAAGGGAAACGAATAAATTGCCGTCATCGGCAGCGGCGAGCAATGCGCCCAGTGCCGTGTGCAGCGCACGAAGTTGTTCAATTGCTTCCTTGGTTCCGTCGAGTGGGGGCGCGCCGTTGTGATTCGGCGCTTCGAGCGAAGCGATAAGTTGTTCGACCGCGAGTAACGTGACGGGGATGAGGGTTTTAACAGCTTTGATCCGATCAGTCGGGGTCGATGCACCAGTCCACGCTGCGGAGTCATAGCCGTTCGGCACCGGGTCGTTCGTCACGAAAAGTTCGGCTCGCTCTGCGATCTCAAGTGCAGGTTCGAACTGCCTCCGCACTTCAACGCGCCTTGGCTCCCACTGGGGGGAGTAACTTTTAAAGGCAGGCCATAGGCTGCCTAGGTTACGATGACGGCGGACGAATGGGGGGATGGCCTCTTTGTACGTTGGGTCAGCGAGCATCATCTTTCGCAAGACTTCGAATTCGTGGTTCAGTTCGTCGTCGCGAGCACCCTCTGCCGCCATAAGAAGAACGGCCTGGAAACGCAGCAAGGCATCGAGATCATTCTCGAAATAAGTATCGTTGAGTTCGAGCGGCATCGCACAAAATATAGCCGAAGCTGCGCAAGTTGGAACCGGGCGCGTCAAACCTTCTCAGTCGAGGTCAGCTGTGGCCGGGGTTCAATCGCAAAGAGCACAGACCACTCCCGCCCCATCTCCAGCCGGTTCGCGAGTCGGGCAGGAATGTCCGCAAGTGGGGCAAATCGCCCGACCCACCAACGCCGGACCTCCCCGCGACAACCCGCTCATCACCCCTTCCAAAATAGGAAATTGCCTGTCACGCTTGCCGTCTAGCTCTTTGACATCGCAGGCATTGCACTGACTTCGGGGCATTTACCCCCCCTAGGATGGTCGTGACTTTTGCAACTTTCCGCGATCGACGCGCGTCGCAAGCCCGGTCAGGCCGGTCGCGCGAGCGGATAGGGCGTCCCGTCCTTATGGGTATAGGCCATATCATCGAACAGCATGTCGATGTCCGAATAGCCGCCCTTCCCCTGCTGGTTCCCCGCGCCAATCGCGATGAAGACACAGTCGGCGTCCGACCGGTTCTGCAAGTGATGCCCGTCGGTATTGCCCATCGGAAAGGCCGCGCGGTCGCCCGCGCGCAACAGCGTCTCGCCGCCATCCTCGACGAGCACCGCTTCACCCGACAGGATCACGACAAATTCATCCTCATCGTCGTGCCAGTGGCGCTGCGACGACCAGGCGCCGGGTTTGAGCGTTACCTGGCTCACGCCCATTGCGGTCAGCCCGCCAGCGGGGCCTAAACGCCGATACCAGCGCCCCTGAACATCCGCATCGAACGGCGCCGGATAGCCGGTCGTGTTGACCAGGGGGATTGTATCGAGATCGAGCTTGGGCAAGACCGCCTCCTATGCATGATGTCCTCAATCTGCCCGATGCGGTCGACCTCACCAAGGCCCTGATTGCCTGCGAAAGCATTACCCCCGCTCGGGGCGCCGTGTTCGATGTGCTTGAAGCCGCGCTGGTGCCGCTCGGCTTTGCGGTCGATCGGTTCGTGGCGGGTGAGGCGCCCGACGGCCCGGTCGAAAATCTGCTCGCGGTGCGGGGCGGCGGCGGGCGGCATTTCGCCTTTGCCGGGCATCTCGACGTGGTGCCGCCGGGCAGCGGCTGGGCAAGCGATCCGTTCGCGCCGGTCGTCCGCGGTGATCTGCTCCACGGGCGCGGCGCGGTCGATATGAAGGGGGCGATTGCGGCCTTTGTGGCAGCGGTGGCGCGCGTGCCTGCCGATGCCGGGACGGTGAGCCTGATCATCACCGGCGATGAGGAAGGCCCCGCCGTCTTCGGTACCCGGGCGCTGATCGATCGGATGGCGACGCGGGGTTTGGCGCCGGACCTGTGCCTCGTCGGCGAGCCGACTTCGGTCGCGCGGCTCGGCGACATGATCAAGATCGGGCGGCGCGGCTCGGTCAATATCTGGATCGACGTGCCGGGGCGGCAAGGCCATGTCGCCTACCCGCATCTCGCCGACAATCCGATCCCGAAGCTGATCGCGCTGCTGGCGGAAATCGACGCGATCACCCTCGACACTGGGACAGACTGGTTCCAGCCGTCGAACATCGAGGTCACCGATCTGACGGTCGGCAATCCCGCGACCAATGTCATCCCGGCCAAGGCCAGCGCGCGGCTGTCGATCCGCTTCAACGACCAGCATCGCGGCGCCGA
>JAIETY010000101.1 GCA_019744885.1 Sphingomonas sp. | reverse complement strand
TGCGCGGCGGGCCAGTAGAATTTCTTCTTCAGCCGCCAGCCATCGATGATGTCGCCGACCAGATACATCGTCTCGCTGTCGACATGATCGAGGAAGTCGATCAGCATTTCGGCATTGCAGCCGCGCGTGCCGAGGTGGATGTCCGAAATCCAGATCGTGCGATATTTGCGGCGCTCGGTCAGCTGTCGTTCGGGGATCGTCGGATTGGATTGGGCGAAATCGGTCAGCTCGCCAAGCCCTGAATCAACAAGTTGTGCGACCTTCATGCGATTTCCCTGCACGCCGAACCGGGTTGATCGAACCGCTATGCCGAGTTTGTGTTACAGTTTGAATCGTTGCGTCAACGCGCGCGCCCGTCAATCGGTAATCGCGACATGCCCCGGCTGCGCCGCTACCCGCGCCAGCCACGCCAGCACATTGGGATAGGGCACGAGCGAGAAAGCGCCGCCTTCCTCGGCGACATGAGTATAAGCATAGAGCGCGATATCGGCGAGCGTCAGGCGATCACCGACGAGGAAGGGCGTGCGGGCAAGCTGGTCGTCCATCAGCTTGAGCGCAGCCATGCCCGCGACCTGCTTGGCCATGATCTGGCCCTTTTGCGCCTCACTCAGATTTTCCGCGCCGACAAACGCGAACCAGAAGCGCAGGGTCGCGACATTGGGCTCGTGATTATACTGCTCCCAGAACATCCAGCGCAGCATGTCGGCATGGTCGAACCGGTCAGCCGGGATCAATGCCGATCCATGCGCGAGATAGACGCAGGCAGCATTGCTTTCGGGCAGAAATCTGTCGCCGATCTGCAGCACCGGAATGCGACCATTGGCGTTGATGTTGCGCAGGAAGTCGGGCGTCCGCGTCTCGCCCGCCAAGATGTCATAGGCCCGCCGCTCGATCGGGGTACCCAGATGCGCGGCGGTCAGCCGGATCTTGTAGCAATTGCCGGATGGGGCATATTCGTGGAGGATCAGCGGGGGCACAGCGGCACTCCTTGCTACGGCCATTTGGCTAGGCTATATTAGCCATATGGCAACTTCATTGGCACTCGACAACATTATTTCTGCCTCGGCGCTCGCCCGCGCACGCGCGGTATCGGACGGTGTCGCGGTCGCAGTCATCCGCGATCTGGTGCGCACATCCTCGATCACCGTCGCTGACTTGGCGCGCGTCATCGGGCCGCGCCGAACGCTCGACCGACGGCTAAAGGACGGTACGCCGCTGTCGGTTGACGAGAGCGATCGCTTTGTGCGGTTTGCCGCCGTGCTCGATCTTGCCACGTCGATCTTCGGCGGGCGCGATGCGGCGATGGCATGGCTGCGCGACGCCAAGCGCGCGTTCGACGGCACCGCGCCGCTCGATCTGCTGCGCACCGATGCCGGCGCGCGCGCGGTTGAAGAGCTGCTGATCCGCGCCCGTCACGGAATGCTCGCCTGATCCTGTGGCGCATTTCGGACTTCGCCGATTTGTCGGGCGAAGGCGGGCGGCGCGCCGAGGGTCGCTGGAATTCAATCGGGCAGCCGATCGTCTATACCGCAGAATCGAGCGCGCTCGCGATGCTCGAAGTGCTTGTCGGGCTTGGCACTGACCTGATACCGCCAACCTTTCAGCTGCTGCGGATCGACTGCCCCGACGATCTCGCACAGCGCGTCTTTGTCGGCACGATAGCGCCGCCGCGCGCCGAATCGCATAACTGGGGGGATGAATGGATCACACGCGGTGAGGCGCCGCTTGCCAGCGTGCCTTCAGCCGTCGCACCGCATGGGCGCAACCTGCTGATTAACCCCGCACATCCCGATGCTGCACGCATCAGCATCATCGCCAAAAGCCGATGGCCCTGGGACAAAAGGCTTTTCCGCTAACCGCCCAGCGTCAGCACGATCTTGCCGATATGATCGCCGCCTTCCATCCGTGCGTGCGCCGCGCCTGCTTCGCCGAGCGGGAAAGTCGTGTCGATCACCGGCTTCAGTCTGCCCTCGGCGACGAGCGGCCACACCATCCGCGCGAGTTCGTCCGCGACCATCGTCTTGAACGACACGTCGCGCGGGCGCAGCGTCGATCCGGTCAAGGTCAGCCTTCGTCGCATCACCTCGAAGATCGGGATCGTCGCCATCAGCCCCGCCTGCACCGCGATCGAGACATGGCGACCGTCATCGGCCAGGCACTGGAGATTGCGCGGCACATAATCGCCGCCGACCATGTCGAGCACCGCCTGGCACCCCTGCCCGCCAGTGATCTCACGCACCCGCGCGACAAAATCCTCGGTCCGGTAATTGATCGCATGCGCCGCGCCGAGCTTGAGCGCGGCCGCGCATTTGTCATCCGAGCCTGCGGTGACGATCACCGTCAGCCCAAACAGCGCCCCGAGCGCGATCGCCATCGTGCCGATGCCGCTGGTGCCGCCATGGACAAGCACGGTGTCGCCCTCGACCGCATAGGCGCGCTCGAACAAATTGGTCCACACGGTGAACAGCGTTTCGGGGATCGCAGCCGCCTCGACCATCGTCAGTACCTCGGGCACCGGCAGGCACTGCCCGACCGGTGCTGCGACAAATTCGGCATAGCCGCCGCCGCCGAGCAGTGCGCACACCGGCTGGCCGAGCAGATCGGCCTCGACACCCTCGCCCAGCGCCACGATGGTCCCGGCGACTTCGAGCCCCAGGATCGACGGCGCGCCGGGTGGCATCGGATATTGCCCCTTGCGCTGAAGCACATCCGGGCGATTGACCCCGGCGGCGGCGACCTTGACCAACACCTCGCCCGCGCCGGGCGTGGGCACCGGGCGCTCGACCAGCACCAGCGCCTCGGCGGCGCAGGGCGTCACCGGATCGATTGCGGTCATCATTTCGGGTATTGCCGTCATCTGGTCCCCCAACCCGCTTCTTAGCCGGGTGCGTGCGCATAAGTCAGCAGAAATTCTGCGGTGACCCGTGCGGCAAGTCGCGCACGTCGGTGCTCAATTCACGCCTAAATCGCGCCGCGCCCCATTGACACGACTCTGCCCGCGCGTGACCATGTGCGTTAATGGATACCGACGACATCGCACCGCCGCCTCGGGCTGGCGATCCGGTGGGGCTGCTGGGCAAGCAGGACCTCGATCCCTTGTCGGTGCGCGAACTCGAAGGCCGCATTGCCGCGCTGGAGGCGGAGATCGCCCGAACGCGCACGCACATGGCGCGCGCGGTCAGCCACCGCGCCGTCGCCGACCAGCTGTTCAAGCGGTGAGCGCCGGGCCGTCTGGAGCCCGCGCGGCGGAAACTCGATTTCAAGTGCTTGATGCCGGGCCACAGCCATCCGACATAGGAATGACTGGCCCACGCATCGGTCGTGGTCCCAAGGAGTAATCTGATGCCGTCCTTCGCCTCCGCCCTTGAGACCACGCTGCACAAGGCACTCGAAGCCGCGTCCACCCGGCGCCATGAATATGCCACGCTCGAGCATCTGCTGCTCGCGCTGATCGACGATGAGCATGCGTCGAAAGTGATGACCGCGTGTGGCGTCGACCTCGGCGAATTGAAGCGCACCGTCGCCCATTATCTCGACACCGAACTCGAAGCGCTGAAGGTGGCGCAGGCGACCGATCCCTCGCCGACGAGCGGGTTCCAGCGCGTCGTCCAGCGCGCGATCCTCCACGTCCAGTCGTCGGGCCGCGACGAAGTGACCGGCGCCAATGTGCTCGTCGCGCTGTTCAGCGAGCGCGAGAGCTATGCCGTCTATTTTCTGCAGCAGCAGGACATGAGCCGGTTGGACGCGGTGAGCTTCATCAGCCACGGCGTCGGCAAGGGCGGCACGCCGCCCGAAGCCGCGACCCCCAAGGGCGCCGAAGAGGAAAAGCCGGCCAAACAGGCCGAAAAGGGCAAGAGCGAAAGCGCGCTCAAGCAATTCACCGTCGACCTCAACGAGAAAGCCAAGCGCGGCAAGGTCGATCCGCTGATCGGCCGCACGGCCGAAGTCGATCGCACGGTCCAGATCCTCTGCCGTCGCAGCAAGAACAACCCGCTCTATGTCGGCGATCCCGGCGTCGGCAAAACCGCGATTGCCGAAGGCCTCGCGCGCAAGATCATCGAAGGCGATGTGCCCGACGTGCTCAAGCCCGCGGTGATTTACTCGCTCGACATGGGCGCGTTGCTCGCGGGCACGCGCTATCGCGGCGATTTCGAAGAGCGGCTGAAGGCGGTCGTCAACGA
>JAIETY010000109.1 GCA_019744885.1 Sphingomonas sp. | reverse complement strand
AAGCGGCTCGAGCGGCTCCAGCACATGCATGAATGCGCCGCCTATTTCGGCAATTTGTGGCAGCAAAAGATCGGCAAGGAGCCGACGCCCGACCTGATTTCAATGATGATCCATTCGGACGCGATGTCGGAAATGGATCAGATGGAATTCCTCGGCAATCTGATCCTGCTGATCGTCGGCGGTAACGACACGACGCGCAATTCGATGAGCGCCGCCGCCTATGGCCTCGACCTGTTTCCCGACGAGCGCGCCAAGCTGGAGGCCAATCCGGCATTGATCCACAATGCGACGCAGGACATCATCCGCTGGCAGACCCCGCTCGCGCACATGCGCCGCACCGCGACGCAGGACACCGTGCTCGAAGGGCAGCAGATCAAGGCGGGCGACAAGCTCGCGCTGTGGTATCTGTCGGCCAATCGTGATCGCAGCATCTTCGGCGATGATGCTGACAAGATCGTCGTCGATCGCCCCAATGCGCGCCGCCACCTCGCCTTCGGTCACGGTATTCATCGCTGCGTCGGTGCGCGGCTCGCCGAGTTGCAGATCAGCGTGCTGCTCGAGGAAATGGCCAAGCGGCGGATGCGGGTGAACGTGGTCGGTGAGCCGGTGCGCGTCAAAGCCTGTTTCGTCCATGGCTATCGCAAGCTGCCGGTCGAAATCAGCCGCTACTGAAATCCGAAACGACCTTGTCTCCGTAACTAATGCACCGCTGCCTTCGTAGTGAAGGCAGTAAGCAAGCTATGGGGACGACCATGACCGACCGCCGCCAATTCCTTTCGATCGCCGCTATCGGCGCAGGCGCTGCTGCCTTGTTGGGCTGGCGCAGCCAGCCCGCCGAGGCCGCCGAGAAATTCGAATATCAGCTAACCGACGCCGCATGGCGCAAGAAGCTTAGCCCCGCCGCCTATCGCACGCTGCGCCACGAAGACACCGAATATCCGGGGTCGAGCCCGCTCAACAACGAGCATCGCGCGGGCATTTTCGCCTGTGCGGGTTGTGATCTGCCGCTCTATTCCTCGCGCGCCAAGTTCGACAGCGGCACGGGCTGGCCAAGCTTCTGGATGCCGCTCAAGGACGCGGTGCGGACGAAAACCGACACGCTGCTGGGTTTCTCACGCGTGGAAGTGCATTGCCGCCGCTGCGGCGGACATCTGGGCCATGTGTTCGACGATGGCCCGCGCCCGACCGGCAAGCGATACTGCATGAATGGCGTCGCGATGACGTTCAAACCCGGCAAGGCTTGAGCGTCGACTCTCAGTCTTCGATCGCGACCAAGGTCGAGATGCCGCGTCCGCCGGTGCTCTTGGTCGCGATCGTCGTTGACTCGGCAAAGGGTTCATCGGCACCGTCGCGGTAGATGAAACCCTTGGTCGGATAGGCTGTCAGCCCGAGCCCGCGCATGGGCGCGAACCAGACGCGTACCTTGCTCCAGTCACCGGCTTCGGACACGTCCACCGCGCGGACGTTGCGCTCGATGCCGCCGCGCGTCGACCAATTGGCGTGAGTGAGCAGCACTTCGCGCTGGCTGACGATCTCGCTGACCATCGCGACATGGCCGTTGCGCATCTTGGCGGTCGAAGCGAAGGCGAGCACGGCGCCAACCTTCGGCGCATTGCCGCGGGCATAACGACCGGCAGCCTGATCCCACCAAGTATAGGCATTGCCCCGAATTTCGATGCCCGACACGTCACGGGCGAAGGGGACACATTGCAGGCCGCGCGCGAGCGCCGGGGCTGATGTCATCAGGATGCAGGAAAACACCAGCGCGAGTCGCGCTGCGAGCGTCTTGATTGTCATGGACCCCCCAAAGGTCGTCTGAACGTTGTTGATTGTTACAAAGCAGAGGCGCGCTGCGGTGGAAACCCTTTCGCCACGATGAACGGCGCCTTTCGGGATGAGCCGAGCCGACGAGGCGATGACTTGTTCCCGCAGTGCAGCAGCGCCGGCAAATCAGCCCGCGTTCGCGCTACTCGGCGGCCGTTGCGCCCAATCTGGCGAGTCGCGCCTGATGCTCCGCGCGCCCGAACGGGAAGCGCGAATAGGCAAAAGCCCCCAGCCCGTAGAACAGGATCATCGCGCCCGCGAACACCAGGATCAGCCGGTTGATCGTCTCAGCCGACACCGATCCCGGCACGGCCGCCGCCGGAAAGGCTGCAATCGTCAAAATCGTCCCGGCCATCAGGGTGCCGAGGCCCCCGACCAATTTCTGGACGAAAAAGCTGCCAGCGAAAAACACACCCTCGGATCGCCGCCCGGTGCGCATTTCGGATTCCTCGACGACGTCCGACAGCATCGCCGCGCCGATGATGAACGATGAAATGCCACAGGCATTGTTGAGTGCGAAGATCGCCAGCAGCAGCGGCAGGCCGATGGCAGAGTCCATCGACGGAAACAGGCCGAGCAGGCGCAATACATAGGGGCTGGTAATTAGCATGGCATTGGCCAGCGCAAAGGCGGCGCCAATGCGATGCTTGTCGCCCGTGCGCGTCGCGCGTGGCGCGATGACGAAGGCCGTCACGGCTCCCGCGAACAGGGCCACCGTCAGCCACTGATAGTCAGCGCCTTTGAAGCCCCAGACGAACTGATACAAATAATTCGACAGCGCAAACGAAACCCCTTGCGCGGTATAGGCGAAGACGCCCGCGATCATCAGCACGATGAAACCCTTGTTGCGCACCGTCTGGCCAAAGGCCCGGAAATGCGCCGCCGCCGACTCGCCCGTCGATTGATAGCGCGGCATATGCTTGATCTCGGGGTGGAGCCCCAGCGACGAGCCGATAATCGCGAAAAACATCGCGACCGCGCCGAACAACGCCATGCGCGAATAGCCATCGGGGTTCTGCAGCCCCACGGCGTGCGCGGCATCGGGGACGAGGAAGAACGCATAGCTCAGCGACAACATCGTCAGCCCGCCACCCCAGGCGAACAAGTAGCGATAGGAAAACAGGCGCGTGCGCTCGTCATAATCGGCGCTGAGTTCTGGCCCCATCGCCGCCGACGGAATTTCGAACGCCGACAGCGCAAGCCGGACGAGCAATGCCGCCCCGAACAAGTAGCCGAGCAGCGCAGGCTCCGACCAGCCATGCGGCGGGTTCCACAGCAGCAACCAACCGGCCGAAATCGGCACGGCCGACGCGTACATCCACGGGTGTCGTCGCCCCCAGCGCGACTTGGTGTGATCCGACAGGAAGCCGACAAAGGGGTCGGCAAAGGCCTCGACCACCAGCACCGCTGCAATCACCGCGCCCACGGTCGCAGCAAGGAGACCCACGACCTGATTGTAGAACAGCAGCAGGAAGGTCGCGAAGCCGCTGTCCTTGATGCCGTAAGCGACCGATCCGAACCCGAACGACCAGCGGCTGAGCGCCGATAACTTGCGGACGGGCGGCACCGCCGACGCGGCGTCGCTCACTTTTTGAAGGCCTCAAGCATGGCAAAGAGCGACGGCACATTCGGATCCCAGCTATGGCGCGGCCCGAGCGTCATCCCGCCATCGACGACGATATGCGTGCCGGTGACAAACGACGCATCGTCGCTCGCCAGATAAGCAACGGCGGCGGCAATATCGTCGGGCGATCCTGCGCGCTGGACCGGCTGCGCGGCGGCGGCAATCCCCGCAATCGCGGCATTGGCCTGATCGCGTGCGCCGCCATCGATTTCCATCGCACTCGTAAAGATATTGGTGGTGATGAACCCGGGGCAGACCGCGTTCACGCGAATCTTGTGCTGCGCGAGATCGGCGGCGGCGAGGTGCGTCAGATGCAGCACCCCGGCCTTCGCCACCGAATAAGCGGTCGGGGCAGCGCCGGTCTGAAGCGCGGCAATCGATGCGGTGTTGACGATCGCCCCGCCACCCCGCGCGGCCATCAACGGCGCTGCATAGCGAATGCCGAGCGCGACGGAGCGCAGCAGCAGGTCTTGGGTGAAATCCCATTCGTCAGGGGTAATCTCGTCGATCTTCGCGCGCGCGCCGCCAGCGCCCGCATTGTTGAACAGCACATCGATCCCGCCCGCCGCATCGGCTGCCGTGATCAGCGCTTCGATCTCGCTCGCCTCGCAGACATTGCAGCGCTGGAATCGGATGCGCCCGTTCGACGTTTCGGCGATGTCGCGCCCGGCCGCTTCGTCGATATCGCCGATCAATACCTCGGCGCCTTCGCGCACCAGCCGCAGCGCGGTTGCGTGGCCGATTCCCGATGCACCGCCGGTAACGACGGCGCGCTTGCCTGCAAAGCGCATAACCTCTCCTGCTTCTGGTTTTTTGGC
>JAIETY010000014.1 GCA_019744885.1 Sphingomonas sp. | reverse complement strand
CACCCAGCAGTTCACCAGCGTGAATTACACCAAGAGCCAATATCATTCGGCGATCGAAGCGATGATCGAAGGCGCCGTGCTCGCCGTCATTGTCGTGTTCATCTTCCTGCGCGATTGGCGCGCCACCATCATTTCTGCGATTGCCATCCCGCTCTCGGCGATTCCGGCGTTTTTCTTCATGGAATTGATGGGCTTCACGCTCAACTTCCTCAGCCTGCTCGCGCTCAGTCTGGTCGCGGGGGTGCTGGTCGATGACGCCATCGTTGAGATCGAAAACATCGTCAGGCACATGCGGATGGGCAAATCCGCCTATCAGGCATCGATCGACGCCGCGGACGAAATCGGCTTGGCCGTGCTCGCGACAACGATGGCGATCGTCGCGGTGTTCCTGCCGGTTGGGCTGATGCCGGGCATCTCGGGCCAGTTCTTCAAGAATTTCGGCCTGACCGTCGTGGTCGCAGTGCTGCTCAGCCTCGGTGTCGCGCGCCTGATCACGCCGATGATCGCGGCCTATTTCCTGAAGGCCAAGGGCCACGCCACCCACGGCGAAGGCTGGATCATGGACCGCTATATGGACGCGCTGCGCTGGTCGCTCCGCCATCGCTGGAAGACTGTCGGGATCGGGGGGCTGGCCTTTCTGGCCACGGTTGCGACCTTCGGCGGCGTGCCGGGGTTGTTCGGGCCGATGCCGCTCGCCTTCCAGCCCGAACTCAACCAGGACTTTAGTCAGGTTCGCATCCAGATGGCGCCGGGCACAACGCTCCAGCAAACGCGCGCGGTCGCTGAAGATGTGACGGCGATTATCAAGTCTTCGCCTGACGTAGAGACGGCGTTCACCGACGTGGATGTTGGCGGCGGCGGTGTGTTCGTTACGCTGAAGAAGAACCGCACGCAGACGTCGAGCGAATTCGAACGCGGGCTGGCCCCCAAGCTTAATGCGATCCCGGACGCCCGGGTCAACTTCCTGGCGCAGGGCGGCGGCGGCGGCGGTTCGGGCCGCGCGATCACCGTGACAATCGGCGGCAGCGACCCGGCGCAGCTTACCGAAGTCGCGAATCGCTTGGTTGAGGAAATGGCGACGCTGCCCGAACTGCGCGCACCGCGCGTCGTCGGCGATTTGCAGCGGCCCGAAATCACGATCACGCCGCATCTGGACCTGGCCGCCAATCTGGGCGTGACGACGGCGGCGATCAGCCAGTCGATCCGCATCGCGACACTGGGCGACATCGACCAGAACGCCGCGAAATTCTCGCTGTCCGACCGGCAGATTCCGATCCGGGTCGCGCTGTCGGAGGATTCGCGCAAAAATCTGTCGACGATCGAGAATATGGCCGTCCCGACGGTCAACGGCGGTTCGGTGCCGCTCAAGGTCGTCGCGGACATTGGCTTCGGCGCCGGTCCGACGCTGATCCAGCGCACCAATCTAACGCGGCGGATCAGCATCGGCGCCGATCTTGCCCCGGGTAAAGTCACCGGCGACGCGGAGCCCAAGATCCAGAAACTGCCCGCGCTCAAGAACCTGCCGACGGGCGTGCGCCAGTTGACGCTGGGTCAAGCCAAGTGGCTGGGCGAGTTGCTTGTCAACTTCGTTATCGCGGTGATTTCGGGCGTGCTGCTGGTGTTTGCGGTGCTGGTGCTGCTCTACAAGCGGCTGATGCCGCCGCTGGTGAACATGGGATCGCTGATCCTCGCGCCTTTGGGGTCGGCGATCGCGCTGCGCATCGCCGGTGACGCCGTGTCGATGCCGGTGTTCATCGGGCTGCTGATGCTGCTCGGCATCGTCGCCAAGAATTCGATCCTGCTGGTCGATTTCGCGCTCGAGGAAATGGGCAAGGGCGTCGACAAGACCACCGCCGTGCTCGACGCCGGCCACAAGCGCGCGCAACCGATCGTGATGACGACGATCGCCATGGTTGCGGGCATGGTGCCGGTCGCGCTGTCGCTGACCGGCGATGGCAGCTGGCGCGCGCCGATGGGCGTAACGGTGATCGGCGGGCTGATCCTGTCGACGATCCTGACGCTGGTGATCGTGCCGGCGACCTTCTCGCTCGCAGTCGGGATCGAGGAATGGGTTGGCGCGCGGCTTGGCAAGCGTCTGCTGACCTATCGCCCCGGTGACGATGGCCAGCCCGTGATCGATCATACGGGCGGCCCCGACAAGATCGGCTTCCGGCCGGGCGGTGGAGCGGTGCAACCCGCCGAGTGAGCACCCCCTGCAATCATGGCTTGAACAAAAACCGGCTTCGGGGCTTGTTCAGGCAATGATCGTGCCGAGAGCCGACCGGCTTGCCCCTCCCGCTGCGCTGGTGCGCATGCGCCTGATCGCGACTGGCTTGCTGGTCGCGATGGCTGGCGTGTTCGTGGCGACCCGCTGGATCGGGCCAGTGCACCCGGCGATCGGCTATGTCCGCGCTTTTGCCGAGGCGGCGATGGTTGGGGGCCTCGCGGACTGGTTTGCGGTGACGGCACTGTTTCGCCACCCGCTCGGGCTGCCGATCCCGCACACCGCGATCGTGCCGCGCAACAAGGACCGGATCGGTGAGGCGCTCGCCAATTTCCTGCGCGACAATTTTCTGGTGCCCGGCGTCGTCGCGCGGCGGATGCGGCGGCTCGACATTGCCGCGTCGGCCGGGCGCTGGCTTGCGCAGCCCGCTAATCGCGATGGACGGCTGGGGCGCGGTGCGGCGCGGATGTTCGCCGATCTGCTCGATGCGTTCGACCAGCAACGGCTCGGCGGCATGGTCAAGACGACGATCGGCAATCGCCTCCGCGCGCTCGAAATCGCCCCGCTGCTCGGGCAGGCGCTGGAGGCGGCGATTGCGCACGACCGGCATGTGCCGCTGCTCAACGGCATGATCCGCTGGGGCGGCAATATGCTGCGTGCCAACGAAGCCAATATCCGCGCGATGGTCCATGATCGGTCGGGATCGCTGATGCGCTGGACCGGGCTCGACGAGACCGTCGCCAACAAGATCATCGACGGGCTCAACCAGATGCTGGGCGAAGTCGGCGACGATGCCGAGCATCCGCTGCGCGCCAAGGCAGAGGAGGCGTTGGTCCAGCTCGCCGCCGACCTCCAGACCGATGCGGCCACCCGCGCGCGGGTCGAGGCGTTGAAGCTTGAGGTGATCGACAACCCGGCGATGCAGCGCTGGCTCGACGGGCTGTGGGAGTCGGCGCGGCATTCGCTGCTGCGCTATGCGCGCGAACCAGCCGCGCAACGCGGCGGCGGGCTGGCCGAGGCGATGCAGCAACTCGGCCATACGCTGCAGGAGGATGCGGCACTGCAGGCAACGATCAACCGCTTCGTGCGCCGTGCTGCCGTCGGCACTGCCGCCGATTATGGCTCGGGCATTGTCCGGCTGGTGTCGGAGACGATCCGCGGCTGGGATGCGCGCACGATCACGCGGCGGCTGGAAAATGCGGTCGGCCGCGATCTGCAATATATTCGCATCAACGGGACGGTGGTGGGCGGCCTTGTCGGCGTCGGGCTGCACGCGATCGACACTTTGTTGTGACTGGCTCAGCGCCAGTCGAGGATCGTCCAGTCGTGCGCCTTGGCCAAGCTCGCCAGCGCGGCATCGGGATTGACGACAAATCCCTCATCGGCCCAGCCGAGTGTCGGCGCGTCAGAGATGTGATCGGAATAGAAGCGCACCTGGGCGTCGCGCCGCGCAATGCCTTCGTGCGCCAGCCAGGCGGTGATGCGATCGAGCTTGGCAGCGCCATAGCAATTGGCGCCCGCCAGCCGCGCAAGAACACGCCCGCGCGCATCACGCTGCGCTTCGGTGGCAATCACCGCATCCGCGCCGACCAGCGCGGCAATGGCATCGGCATAGAAATGGTGCGAGGCGGTCGCGACGATGATCCGGTACCCAGCGGTACGATCCGCCGCGATCTGCGCGAGCGCGGCGGGAAACAGCCCGCCTTGCGCCTCGCGCGCCGCAAAGCTGGCAGCAGCGCGCGCCAGCCGCGCGGGCGGGGTGCACGCCCCGATCAGCAGCCAATGCGTTGCTTGCTTCAGTCGGGCGCGGTCGATCAGCCGCAGCGGGTGCCCCGCCGCAATCAGCGCGGCGACCGGCAGCAGCGCCAGCCGCCACGGCGCATATGCCCACGCATAATGGATCAGGAAGCGCGTCCACGTCGGCGCGCGCGTGATCGTCTTGTCCATGTCGAAAATGGCGAGGCGCTGCATCCACCGCTTACTGGCCGCTATCCGCTTGCCGATCCAGCCCGATTGCAGCAAGGAAGGCGCCAATGAGCGCCAAAGCCG
>JAIETY010000226.1 GCA_019744885.1 Sphingomonas sp. | reverse complement strand
GACGGCACGGCGGCCAGATTGTTGATCGACACTTCGATCAGATCGGTCAGCCAGTTCCGCGGCGCATATTCCTCAAGATAGAGCGCCGCGAGCACGCCGACCGGGAAGGCCAGCAGCAGCGTGACGAGCATCGTGAAGATCGATCCCTTCAGCGCGCCCCAGATGCCAACAATCGTCGGATCGCTCGAATCGGCCGAGGTCAGGAACGAGACGTTGAAGCTGGTGTGCAGCAGACCGCGCGCCTTCAGCTTGGCGACGATGGCTTCGGCCTCAGGCGTGCCCTTGCCCTTGGCGGCGATATCGATATCGCTCGCGGCGGGCACGGCAATGACGGTGCGCCCTTCCAGCAGGCGGGGATCGGCCTTCAGCCGGTCACGCAGCATCAGCCACGCACTGCGCGAGATCAGCTTTTCGCCGCCGGCGCCAAAAGCGGCCACGGCGGCGCGCGCCATCGCGTCCTCGAGTCCCGCACCCGCGAGCGCGAGATCAGCGCCTTCGCCGTGCAGCCGTGCGGGATCGAGCGTCAGGCCAGCGCGCGCGAAATCGACCGGCACGTCGATGCGCGTCTGCACGAACCCCTGCACGCCGTTCATCACCATCGTGAACAGCAGGAAAGCGAGGAAACCGGCCGAGCCGATAATGGCCGCGAGGCCGAGCAGGCGGAAGCGACGCTCGGCGGTGTAGCGGCGCTGGACACGGCGCTGCATCGCCAGCGACCGCCATTCCGTCGGCGCGCGTTCGAACGCGGGGGCAGGGACGGGCCGATCAGTCATAGGCTTCGCGGTACCGCTTCACGACGGTCAAGGCGATGATGTTGAGCAGCAGTGTGATGACGAACAAGGTCAGGCCAAGCGCGAAGGCAGCGAGCGTTTTCGGGCTGTCGAACTCAGCTTCGCCGGTCAGCAGGTCGACAATCTGCTTGGTCACGGTGGTCGCGCTCGACAGCGGGTTGAGGCTGATCGTTGCTGCACCCGAAGCGGCCATGACGACGATCATCGTCTCACCGATCGCGCGGCTGACTGCGAGCAGCACGCCACCGACCACCCCGGGAAGGGCGGCGGGGAGGAGCACCCGGCTGATCGTCTCTGAGGTAGTGGCCCCCATCGCCAGCGAGCCGTCGCGCATCGATGACGGCACTGCTGCCAGCGAATCATCGGCCATCGATGAAACGAACGGAATGATCATCACCCCCATCACCAATCCCGCCGCGAGCGCGCTTTCGGAGCTGGCGTATTTGATGCCGATCGACACCGCGAAATCGCGCACGGCGGGTGCCACTGTCAGCGCGGCGAAATAGCCGTAGACGACGGTCGGCACGCCCGCGAGAATTTCGAGGATTGGCTTCATCCAGCGGCGCACGCCTGCGCTTGCATATTGCGTCAGATAGATCGCGCTCATCAGCCCGAACGGGATGGCGACGATCATCGCAATCACCGCGCCGATAAAGAATGTGCCCCAAAACAAGGGTACCGCGCCCAGCGCCGCGCCCGGATCGGCGGGGTCGATGACTTGGGGGCTCCAATGCGTGCCGAACAGGAAATCGCCAATTGGCACGAGCTGAAAGAATCGCCATGATTCAACCAGCAGCGATCCGACGATGCCGATCGTCGTCAGGATCGCGATCAGCGACGCCGCCAGCAGCATGGCCATGATGACACGCTCAATCCGGGTGCGCGCGCCGAAGCCCGGCTTGACGCGGACATAGGCAGTGATCCCGCCGACGATCGCGAACAGCAGCGCAATCGTCGCGCCGATCCAGCCATAGCGCGCGGTCGCTTCGCGATAGGCGGGGGCAAGCGCATTGGCCGCGGCGCTCGTGCCGTTGACGCCGTGACCCTCGGCGATCGAACGCGCCTGGCTGAGTATGGCAGCGCGTTCGAAGCCCGGCGGTGGCAGCGTCGCGGCGGCGGGCGCCGTCAGCACGCGGTCGGTGACCAGCGCGGGGGTCGTGAACGCCCAGATGCTGAGAAACAACAGCGCCGGGCCGACCACCCAGAGCGCAACATAGCCGCCATGATGCGACGGCAGCGAGCTGAAGCGGCGGGTGGCGCCGCGGCGAAACGCCACGGCACGGACGCGCGCCGTCAACCAGCCGATCAGCCCGAGACCGGCAATGACAAACAGAAGCGCGAGGGTGGACAAGTCTTGGGTCAGTTCTTTCTTGCCGGTCGGGGCGGCGCATCCCGAACCCGGGAGGCCGCCCGCCGTCGATTACTTCAGATCACGGCCGTCGAGCAGCGTGCCGTTGGCGATGATCGCTGCCGATGCGTCGCGGATATTCTGCGGCGCTGCAATCAGGCCGCGCTTCACGAGCGGGCCATCGGGTGCCCATGCCTTGGCATAGGCATCGACAAATTTGTCGAGGCCCGGAATGGCGCCCATATGCGCTTTCTTGACATAAATGTAGAGCGGCCGCGCGCCCGGATAGGTGCCGCCCGCGATCGTTTCATAGGTCGGCGCGACGCCGCTGATCGGCACGCCCGTGATCGTCGCCTTGTTTTCCTCAAGATAGCTATAGCCGAAGATGCCCAGCGCATTGGGGTTCGACTGGAGCTTCTGGACGATCAGATTGTCATTCTCGCCCGCATCGACATAGGGCCCATCGCTGCGGATCGTATGACACGCCTTTTTATAGGCATTTTCGTCCTTCTTCTTCATCGAAATGCTGTCGGGGAAAATCGCTTCGCAGCCGCGCGACATGATGATTTCGGCCAGCGCATCGCGCGTGCCGCTGGTCGCGGGCGGGCCATAGACCTGGATCGGAATGGCGGGGAGCGCCGGGTTCACATCCTTCCAGGTCTTGGTCGTGTTCGGCTTGCCGCGCGGTGTGGCAGCGAGCGCGAGGTAAATGTCGGCCGGGGTCAGCGTGAGCTTGGGGCCGTTCGACGCTTCGGCAAAGGCAATGCCGTCGACGCCGATCTGGATTTCCATGATCCGGTCGACGCCATTGTCGCTGCACGTCTTGAATTCGGCAGCGGTCATCCGCCGCGATGCGTCTTCAATGTCGGGGTGTGCGGCGCCGACGCCGGCGCAGAACAGCTTCATGCCGCCGCCCGTGCCGGTCGATTCGATCACCGGCGCCTTGGTGCCCGGATTGGCGTTGACGAATTGTTCGGCGACCAAGGTCGTGAACGGATAGACGGTCGACGATCCGACGACCTTGATCTGGTCGCGCGATCCGGCCCCGCCGCCATTCGCCTGATCGTTACAGCCCGAGATGATCGCCGTAAGTGTGAATGCCGTTGCAGCAATGAGCGCGGTCTTGAGACGCATCGATTGTCCTCCCTGTCGGTCCTCTGCCCGACGTGCGGCTATCACCCCGATGTACGTGCCTCTGTGACGGTAACGTGACTCTTTGATGACAGCGACTCTTTGGTCGCGGCCGCAGGCGTGATTGCAGGCAGCAGAATCGATGCCACCGTGCCCTTGCCAACGACGCTTGTGATGTCGAGCCGCCCGCGATGGCGTTCGATGATGTGCTTGACGATCGCGAGCCCAAGCCCGGTGCCGCCGAGCGCGCGGCTGCGACCCGCGTCGACCCGGTAGAATCGCTCGGTCAGCCGCGGCAGATGCTCGGGCGCGACGCCATCGCCTTCGTCGGCGACCGACAGGCGAATCATGCCCGTCTGGTCGCGGCGCAGCCGGGTGATCACCGACGTGCCCGGCCGCCCATATTTCATCGCATTGCCGATCAGATTGTGCAGCACCTGGCTCAATTGCGCGCGATCACCCGCGACCGCAGGCACATTGCCGTCGATCTCGGCGATCAGATCCTCACCGCGCTGGTCGAGCGTGTCGGCGAGTTCGGCGTGCACTTCCTCAACCAGCGCCGCGAGATCGACTTCGGCCGCGGGCAGCCGGTATTTCTCGGCCTCGATCCGCGACAGCGAGATCAGATCCTCGACCAGCCGCTGCATCCGGCGCGCTTCGTCAAACATGACTTTCAGGAAACGCGCGCGAACGTCAGCATCGCCGCCCGCCTTTTCATCCGACAGCGTTTCGACGAAGCCGAGAATCGAGGCAAGCGGCGTGCGCAATTCGTGGCTGGCATTGGCGACAAAGTCGACACGCATCCGCTCGGCGGCATAGCTGCCGGTCTGGTCGATCAGATGCACGACGCGGCGCCCGTCGGCCATGTTGGTGACGCGCATTTCCCAGCGCTGGTCGAGCGTGCCAAGCCCGACGAGATTGATGGGCGCGCTCGGCGCGGGGCTGCGATTGGTCAGCCGGTCGGCCGCAGCCGGGTGGCGGATCGCGAGGCGCACATCCTCGCCGATAATATGCCCGCCGAGCAGCGCGCGGGCTGGTTGATTGGCATGGGCGACGCGGCCACCGGCGACGATCAGGATCGGTTCGACAATTGCCTCGATCAGTTCGTCGATATTGACCGGAAGGCTGTCCTGACGCGCTGCGGCCTCGATCGCCGGTGCCGGCGGCGCTGCCTCGCCAGTGCCCGCCGCGACCAGTACCGCCGCAATCCCGCCGACGAGCACGATCAACGCGGCCTCGACATCGGGCTGGAG
>JAIETY010000044.1 GCA_019744885.1 Sphingomonas sp. | reverse complement strand
TGTCGCCGAGTTCACCCATCGTCGCTCTCCTCATATCAGTGACTTGAGAAGAACTGCGGATCGCGCGCCCGGTTCCCGAAATAATTCAGCCGGTCGGCGCGACCTGCCGCAAAAACGCTTCGACCGCGCGCCAGTTCGCCTCATAGCCCGCCGGATCCTTGTCCTTGATCAGCGTCGATGAGCCGTGCGTTCCACCCGCGTCGGGCACATATTGCACTTTGCGCGGCCCCGGCACCGCCGCGAGAATCGCCTTGGCCGCCGCGATTTCCTTCGGGTCCTTGGCCGAGGTGACATAGACCGGCACGCGCAGCCGCGCGGCGGCCTTGGCGACCGGATTGCCCTCGCCGAGATATTCGCCGGGCGAGAAGGCCATCACCGCATCGACGCTGGCCGGATTGTCCGCCGCCACCTCGAACACGAGCGCCGCCGAATAGCTGCTGCCCCAGACAATCACCGGCAGCCCTTGCGTGCGCCCCCAGGCGAGCGCGGCTTCGAGATCCTGTCGCGCCTCGAGAAAACCGGTCGACTTGCCGGTGCGGTGGACGGTCGAATTGTCGCCGAACAGATCGCCGCCCGATCGCTGGTCGATCGCATAAGCGGTATAGCCCATTGCGGCGAGGCGCGGAGCGATCGTGCCATATTCGTCCTTGCTCGATCCCGCCTGGTGGAACAGCAGGATGACCGCCTTGGGCTTGGCGGCCTTGTAGAGCCAACCGGCGATGCTCGTCCCGTCATAGGTTTTGAGCATATTGGGTTCGCGCGGCAGCGCCGGGCCGGTGTCCGCCTGCGCACCGGAAGGTCGGTCGCACGCCGCCAGCAAAAGGCCCAGGGTCAGCCCCAACAAGATGCGCATCTCAGTTGCTCCACGCCAACATCGTCACCGCCGTGCGGTGGCCCGAATGGAAAAGTGCCGGGACGTTTCCGCCCCGGCACCCCTTACGCACGCAAAAGCGCGATCAGCAATTGGGCATGCCGCAATCGATGCCCAGCGCCATGCAGGCGGTCATGCACACAGCGCTGCACGCCGCTGTGACGGCGGCAGGGGCCGCCGCATAAGCTGCGGTGGCAGTGAGCGTCAGCCCGACAACGAGGAATTTTGCAAAACGAACCATTTTGTATCTCCGAATAAGGTTATGTGCGCGGACAAAGGCCGCGATCAATCTCGGGGCGCCTCAGCCGCGCGGCGGCGGGAATGGCGGGGCAATCGCCCACCCCATCGCAACACACATCATCGGAAAGCGGGGGACCGCCTTGATCGGCGAGGCGGGCTCGACCGACACACCAAGCGGCGGCACGACGATGCAGCAATCGCCGCAGCCACGGCCCATCATCGCATGATTAGCGGGAAGCTTGCGATGATCGCTCGACATCGCACTCGCCGTCATCGGCATCGCCGCGCACGGCGCTGCATTAACAGCGGCGGCGGGCATCGCGCCCGTCACGACTGTCATCGCCACGGCAAGCGTCAGCGCAATCAGGCGGCGGATCAATCGGGTCATCATGGTCAGTTCTAGCAGGTCAGATCAGCCCCGCCAACGGGCTCGACGGATCGGCATAGCGGCGCTGGCCCATGCGGCCTGCGAGATAGGCCATCCGCCCGGCCTCGACCGCCGATTTCATCGCGGCGGCCATCAGGATCGGATCGCGCGCTTCGGCAATCGCGGTGTTCATCAGCACGCCGTCGCACCCGAGCTCCATCGCCACCGACGCGTCCGACGCGGTGCCGACCCCGGCATCGACCAGCACCGGCACGCTTGCGCCCTCGACGATCAGCCGGATCGTCACGCGGTTCTGGATGCCAAGTCCCGAGCCGATCGGCGCGCCCAGCGGCATGATCGCCACGGCACCGGCATTCTCCAGCCGCTTCGCCGCGATCGGATCATCGACGCAGTAGACCATCGGCAGGAAGCCCTCTTTGGCGAGGATTTCGGTTGCGCGCAGCGTCTCCACCATATCGGGATACAGCGTCTTGGCTTCGCCGAGCACTTCGAGCTTCACCAAATCCCATCCGCCCGCCTCACGCGCCAGCCGCAAGGTGCGGATCGCCTCGTCGCCGGTAAAGCAGCCCGCCGTGTTGGGCAGATAGGTGATTTTCTTCGGGTCGATGAAGTCGGTCAGCATCGGCGCCTTGGGATCGCTGATGTTGACCCGGCGCACGGCGACCGTGACGATCTCGGCCCCCGATGCCGCGACGGCAGCCGCATTCTGCGCAAAATCCTTATATTTGCCGGTGCCGACGATCAGCCGTGAATGGAAGGTGCGCCCGGCAACGGTCCAGCTGTCGGCAGGAAGCACCGTTGCGTGATCGCCCCCGCCCACGAAATGCACGATCTCCAGCTCGTCGCCATCCTCGACCAGCACCTGCGCCAGCGTCGAGCGCGGCACGATTGCCAGATTGCGCTCGACCGCGACCTTTTCGGGCGCCAGCCCCAGTTCATTCGCCAGATCGGCGATCGTCATGCCGACCCTGACCCGCCGATGCTCGCCGTTGATGTGAATCCCGATCATTCCGTCTGCCGACATGATGTGCCTTTGCCTTCGCGTTGCTGCGCATATAGGTAGCGGGGAGGCGCAGCGGCAACCGAAAGAACGCAGCATGGCACAGCGAGCATTATGACAGGCGCCGCACTGATCGTCGGCGCAGGCGATGCGACCGGCGGGGCAATCGCCCGCGCTTTTGCCCGCGAAGGGTTGGTGGCGTGTGTCAACCGCCGCGCGACCAACGCCGACAAGCTCGAACAGCTTGCCCAGTCGATCGGGGACGAAGGGTTGTTGGCGCAGGCCTATCCCGCCGATGCCCGCGAAGAGGATCAGATGATCGCGATGATCGATGCGATCGAGCGCGATGTCGGCGCAATCGAGGTTGCTGTCTTCAACATTGGCGCCAACGTCAGTTTTCCGATCACCGAGATGACCGCGCGCGTTTACCGCAAGGTTTGGGAAATGGCGTGTTTCAGCGGGTTCCTGATGGGCCGGGAAGTAGCCCGGCACATGCTGAAGCGCGAGCGGGGGACGATCATTTTTACCGGCGCAACTGCGTCGCTGCGCGGTGGCAGCGGTTTTTCGGCCTTTTCAGGCGCCAAGGCGGCGCTGCGGATGCTCGCGCAAAGCATGGCGCGCGAGCTGGGACCAAAGAATATCCACGTCGCCCATTCGATCATCGATGGGCCGATCGATACCGACTTCATCGCCCAGCGGATCGGCGACATCGATGCTGCGCGCGCCGCCGACGCGGTCCTGTCGCCCGACGAGATCGCCAAAAATTATGTCATGCTTCACCGTCAGGCGCGCAGCGCATGGACGCACGAACTCGACCTGAGACCTTGGACGGAGCGATTCTGATATGCCCGGCAGCATTGAATTCATCTTCGATTTCGCCAGCCCCAACGCCTATCTGGCGTACCGCGCTCTGCCGCCGCTGCTGGCACGAACCGGAGCGACCGTGCGCTACACGCCTTGCCTGCTCGGCGGCATTTTTCGCGCGACCAATAACAAGGCGCCGATGGTACAGTTCGCCGAAATTCCCGCCAAAATGGCCTATGAACGGCTGGAAATCACGCGCTTCATCGCCGCGCACGGGTTGAGCGACTTTCGGATGAATCCGCATTTTCCTGTCAACACCTTGACGCTGATGCGCATGGCCATCGCCGCCGAGGCGGAAGGCACGCTCGACCGGTTGATTGCGATCGGGCTCGCGGCCATGTGGGAAGCGGGCGAGAATATGGCCGATCCCGATGTCATCGTCCGCGTAGTGACAGCGGGCGGATTGGATGGCGCAGCGATGCTCGCGCGTACCCAAGATCAGGCGATCAAGGACAAGCTGGTCGCCAATACCGAAGCCGCCGTCGCGCGCGGCGTGTTCGGCATCCCCAGCTTCTTTGTTGGCGACGAGCTTTTCTTCGGCAAGGACCGCCTCGGTCAGGTCGAGGCAGCGCTGCGCTGACCGCAGTCCTTGGCGCGGCGCCGCCGGTCACCTATACAGGTGGTCTGTCGCAACGACCAAAGGGGCCTCATGCCCAACACCATCTTCGTCCTCAATGGCCCCAATCTCAACCTGCTGGGCCTGCGCGAGCCCGAGATTTACGGCGCCGACACGCTCGACGACATCGCCGGCATGCTCGAAGACCGCGCGCGTGCGCTGAACCTCGACATCGACATGCGTCAGTCGAACCATGAGGGGCATTTGATCGACTGGCTGCACGAAGCGCAGGCGACGGGTGCCAAAGCGGTGCTGCTTAACGCTGGCGCCTATACCCACACCTCGTTCGCGCTGTACGATGCGATCCGCGCGATCAGGACGCCCGTTATCGAAGTCCATCTGTCGAACCCGGCCGCCCGCGAAGAATATCGCCGTCACAGCTTCGTCGGCATGGCGGCCAAGGGCGTGATTTCGGGGTTTGGCGCCCAATCCTATCTGCTCGCGCTTGAAGCCGCAGCGCGCATCTGACAGAGAATGCGATCAAACAGGGAATTTGACATGACCGACTCCACCGCCGCCGATGTGCCCGGCGACGAAGGGGCAATGCGGATCGACGTCGCACTCGTCCGCCAACTCGCCGAGTTGCTCGACGAAACACAGCTGACCGAAATCGAAGTGCAGGACGGCGAGCGCAAGGTGCGCGTCGCGCGCAGCGTGACCG
>JAIETY010000120.1 GCA_019744885.1 Sphingomonas sp. | reverse complement strand
CTCGCCCGCGCCCTTGCCGAGTTCGGCCTTGAGCAGAAATGCGTTTTTGGTTGCGACTTGGCTGCCTGCCGCGAGACCCTTCACGATCTCGACCCGGCCGTTGCTGCGTTGTCCGATCGTGATGCTCTGAGCCTTGAAGCCCTGCGCGGTCCGCACGAACACGATGTCGCGGCCTTCGAGCGTCTGAACCGCATCTTCCGGCACCACGATCGCATTGGACGTGCTGCCACGGCTCGGCATCAACCGCACCCGCACGGCGAGGCCGGGCTGAAGACTGCCCGACACGTCGAGGACGGCAGTCGCCGATCGCGTGTCGTTGGCGAGGCCCGGAGTGACGGCACGCACCTTCGCCTCAACCGTCCGCCCGTCGGGCAGCTCGATGATCGCCCGATCGCCGGGGGCGAGCCGCTGTGCGTCGGTCGGACCGACCGCCGCCTCAATTTGAATCTTCGACGCATCGGCGACGCGCATCAGCTCGGTCTCGGGCTGGACGAAGGCGCCAAGGCTGACATTCTCCGAGGTGACGCGACCCGAAATCGGGCTCGACACCGCCACACCGCGACCATCCGATGTCACGCGCGCCGCGCCTGCCGCGACACTCGCGCGGCGCGCTTCGGCCGCAGCCGATGCGGCTTCCGCCTCCGCCTGTTCCAGCTCGACCCGCGCCGAGACCTTTTGGCGGAACAGATATTGCTCACGGGCGAGCGCCTTTTGCGCGAGCGTCGACTTGGCCGCCGCAGCGGTGCGATCGGCGGCAAACTGCGCCGCGTCCCGGCTCTCGACGATCGCCAGCGTCTCACCGGCGCGCACCGGATCACCGAGGCGCTTCATCAGCCGCGTGACCGCGCCGGCTGCGCGGGCAGTCACGATCGCTTCGCCTTGCGGCGATGCGCTCACCGTCGCCTGCGCGACGATTTCCGCGCCGAGCCCGCCGGGATTGATCGTCTCTGTGGCGATGCCGGCCTGCTGGACCGCCTGCGCGGTCATCGCCACCGTGTCGGGGGTCTTTTCCTCTTCTGCCGGGGCAGCGGCGTTGCCGCTTGCCGCTTCGGTCGCGGCAGGTTCGTTTCCAGTCCAGCGGGCGACCCCGAAGCCGCCAAGTGCGGCGACGATCGCGACAGCCGCCGCACCGCCAAGAAGGCGCTTATCTTGAATCATCGATCATCTCCGGAAATCATGGGGGCCGGCGTTGTGAGCCGGTCGAGCCGGGCCTGTGCGTCGTGATAGGCGGCGAGCGCATCGACGTAGGTCTGGCGGGTCTGTGACAGCGTGCGCTCGGCATCGAGGAGCGCGATCTGGTCGAACTTGCCCTGCGTCCAACCGATCCGCGCGATGCGGGCGGCTTCCTGTGCCGCCGTCAAAGCCGGTCCGCCCGCCGCCCGCGCGGTCGCAGCGGCGTTCGCCACTTCGGTTTGCGCGCTTGCGATCTGCTGGCGGGTGTCGATCACGGCGAGGTTGCGCAGCGCGATCGCCTGCGTCTGCTCCGATCGCGACTGCGCCACGAACGCGCTGCCGTTGTTGAAGAACGGAATTGGGATCGAGATGCCGACGACCGCGGCGGTATCGTTGGTCGCCTCCAATCGGCGGGCGAAGGTGCTGACGGTCAGGTCGGGCACGCGCAGCGATCGGGCGACGCGCACTTGCGCGTCGGCGGTCCGCACGTCCGCTTCCGCTGCCGCCAGGGCCAGCGTCCCTTCGACCTCGATCGGCCGTGGCGGTCCGTAGCCATCGATCCGCTCGAACCATGCGCGATCGAGTGGCCCCGTCACCGGCGCCGACAACAATGTCTCAAGGTTAGCCCGCGCCGCCTGTGCCTGGCGGGCGGCGCTGTCGGCCGCAACCTGCGCGTTGATGCGCAGCACGTCGGCACGCTGTTGTTCGATCGGGCCGACGTCGCCGGCCTTGACGCGCTCGCTTGAGACCCGGAACGCATTATTGGCGATCCCGGCCTGCTCGCTCAGCACTTCGGCGCGGCGCTCGGCAGCGGCGGCTTCGATATAGAGCTGCGTGATCCGCAGCCGGAGATCCGCTCGCGCGATTTCCGCCTGGACCTGCGCACGGGTGAGGCGGGCGGTCGCGAGCGCGACACGTGCCGGCCGCTTGCCGCCCAGCTCCAGCGGCAGCGTCACGCCAACGGTCGTTTCGGAGCTTCGCAGCCCCTTATAGACGCCCGTGCCGGCGACGTTTTCGACCTGCGCCTGCACTTCCGGATTGGGACGCAGCCCGGCTACACGCCGTGCCGCTGTCGCGGCGTCGACGCCGGCCGAGGCGGCCGCCACCGATGGGAGCGGCGCTGAACCACTACTCCCTGACCCCGAAGCCGTGTTGTTACCCGAGGCGGCCGATGGGGATGATGGCATGCCGCCGGCAGCAAGCGCGTTCTCGAGCGAAAACGAGCCTGCCGTTTGTGATGATGTGGTCGCCGCCGGGATACCGGGCGACGGTGCTGTCTGCGCCCCGGCCGCACTGGCGAGAGACGCCGCGACCATAACGGCCGCGATTGTACGATGCATAAATGATAACTCCTGACAAACCGTGTTGGCCCCGCGCGGCAATGGCCGGCGAGGTCAGCGGATCGTCAGGCTTGGGGGGGCCTCAGCGCCGGATCGGCGGTGGAGAGCGGCCGAAGCGAATGAATCGAAAAAATGGGCGCGAGCCGAAGATCGGGTTTCAGCGCATTATTAGCGATTTTGACCGGCGCTGCGACGTGATCGCCGTGGCAACCGCCGTGATGATGCGGATACCCTTTGTCACCATCGGAGGGCACCTGATCGGCGTCGCCGGGCGCATGGCCCAAGGCTACTTCGTCCACGCCAGTTTCGTGCGATGAAACGCTTACATCCGGCCGCTCCAGCACATGCGCGGTCGCCGTCGTCCCCAAGGAGAGGGCGATCGTCAGATAGGCAAGGATGTTCAGCAGCCGTCGCACGGCACAAGCCCTAACAGGAACGCAGGCAACGAGCTAGTCTCGCCCGTCGTACGAAGAAATAAAGTCGTCATCGCTCAGTCTGCGATAAGATAGGACGCACGTCGCGTCGTGCCGAACTCGCCAACGAATGTTGTGCCTCGACTCGACTTGCCGGTGTCGGGCGTAGCTCTGCAAGGGCCTGACTGATGATCTGCAGGCCGCCCCAAATACCCAGGCCCGCCATAATCAGGGCAACAGCGAGATCCGGCCAAGCCGTGCCCGTACCGACGACACCAGCGGCGGCCAGCAGGACTGCAATATTCCCGATTGCATCGTTTCGCGAGCAAATCCAGACTGAACGCATGTTGGCGTCGCCACCGCGGTAACGATAGAGCATGAGCGCGACGCTGCCGTTCGCGACCAGGGCGATCACGCCGACAATCCCCATCGTCTCGGCCTGCGGCACGCCGCGGCCCAGCGCCGCGAGCACCGTCGTGACGAGGACATACAAGCCAAAGGCCAGGATCGTGCCGCCCTTGAGCAGCGCGGCACGCGACCCCCAGCCAAGCGCCATCCCGGCAACCCCAAGGCTGATCGCATAATTTGCCGAATCGCCAAGAAAATCGAGGGCATCCGCCTGAAGGGATCGCGATCCCGAAGCGATGCCCGCGACGATCTCGCCGAGAAACATCGTCAGATTGATCGCGAGCGCGATCCAGAGCATGCGACGCCAGCGCGGATCGGGCGTCGGCGGTGCGTTGGACTGGCAGCTGTTACAGACCATGATCATGTACTCGAACAGGCATCATGGAATCCCTATGCACCCTCTAGCAACTAGAGGGTCAAGGCAAATCGTCCTCGTTGTCGCCGGCGGCATCAGCCGACCGCCACAGCGGCACGGCGCCGGTTGAGGAGGAAGCCACCGAACACCGCGATGAGCATCAGAAGCTGGGCACCGATTGATTGCAAGGTCGGGAAGATACCGAGCATGGAGACGCGGATGCCGCCCGCAATCGGCGCGATGTCGATGATACCGGCTTCCTGTAGCGCCGCCACGCCCTTGCCGACGAGGACGATGGTGAGGATCGCCATCAGCCATACGCTGTAGGCGAAGAACTTCGCGATCGGCATGTCGCGGCTGTAGCGCAGCATGGCCCAGGCGATGAGTCCCAGCAGCAGGACCGCCGAGCCAGCGCCTGCCAGCATCGTGCCGCCATTGCTCTGGGTCCAGAGCGCTGCGTAGAACAGGATCGTCTCGAACACCTCGCGATAGACGACGATGAAGGCGAGGCCGAACAGGAACCAGGCCGGCTGCCGGGATAAAGCACGCGACATCTTTTCCCGGATGTAGCGCTGCCATTGGTCCGCCTGCGCTTTGCCGTGCATCCAGATTCCGACGGAGAGCAGGACGACGGCCGCGAACAGCGATCCGAACCCTTCGGTAAGCTCCCGGCTCGCGCCGCTGATCCCAATCGCATAGGTCGCGATCGCCCAGGTCAGACCCCCCGCCCCCAGCGCCCCGATCCAGCCAGCATGGACATAGGGCAGCACTTCGGGGCGCTCGGCCTTGCGCAGAAAGGCGATCATCGCGACGACGATCAGCAGGGCCTCGAGCCCCTCGCGAAGCAGGATGGTGAAGGCACCGAGGAAGGTCGATGCGGTGCTCGCCGCGTCCGGGGACACCGCGTAATTGATTTAGCCACCCTCGTGGCATGTTACGAAGTCGCCTTGGCGCTTCAATGCAGGAGG
>JAIETY010000223.1 GCA_019744885.1 Sphingomonas sp. | reverse complement strand
ACGCGCTTGGCGGTCATCGGGATATAGGCGAGCCGCACGCCGGCGTGGATGGTGAAGTAATCCACGCCCTGTTCGGCTTGCTCGATCAGGGTATCGCGGAAGATTTCCCAGGTCAGGTCCTCGGCGACGCCGCCGACCTTTTCCAGCGCCTGATAGATTGGCACGGTGCCGATCGGGACGGGGCTGTTGCGGATGATCCATTCGCGCGTGTCGTGGATGTTGCGGCCCGTCGACAAGTCCATCACCGTGTCGGCGCCCCAGCGGATCGACCAGACCATCTTGTCGACTTCGTTGGCGACGTCCGATGCGACGGCGGAGTTGCCGATGTTGGCGTTGATCTTGACGAGGAAATTGCGACCGATCGCCATCGGCTCGGATTCGGGGTGGTTGATGTTGTTGGGGATGATGGCGCGGCCGCGCGCGACTTCATCGCGCACGAATTCGGCGGTGACATAATCGGGGATGGCGGCGCCAAAGCTCTCGCCGTCGCGGACTAGCTTGTCGCGCAGTTCAGCACGGCCGAGGTTCTCGCGGATCGCGACATATTCCATTTCGGGGGTGATGATCCCCGCCCGCGCATAATGCATCTGGCTGACGTTCGCCCCCGCCTTCGCGCGCAACGGGCGCTTCACGACGTTGGGGAATTGCGGCACGCCCGCCGAGCGATCGGGGCCGGTGAGGCCGTTATCCTCAGGGCGGGTCTCGCGGCCGTCATAGCTTTCGACATCGCCGCGACCGAGGATCCAGTCGCGGCGCAGATTGGGGAGGCCCGCCGAAATGTCGATACGCGCGTCGGGGTCGGTATAGGGGCCGCTGGTGTCGTAGACGCGCAAGGGCGGTTCGCCGCACGACGGCTCAAGCATGATCTCGCGCATCGCGACGCCCAACGGGCCGACATGCACCTTGCGGCTGCCGCGAATGGGGCCAGTGGTCACGCCAATTTCGGTGCGGGCAGGAATGTCGGCCATCGTCGTCATGCTCCAAATGATACGGAGCGAGGACGGGTTTCGGGTGAGAAAACCGCTCCCTCCCTCCGCCCGTACTAACGGGATCAGGTTCAGCGGGTCGCGATGTCGTCATCGCCTCTCAGACGCCGCCATAGCGTCCCCCCGGGGAATGACGCATGATTAGCAGCTTATGCGCGCGGTTAAAGCCCCTTGCGGCCAAAGCCCATGGGGCGGCGCATCGGGGCAGGCGCGGTCGGGGGCGGGGCCGATTGGGCCGAGCCGCCACCGCGCACAGCGAGAACATCGCCCAGCACCTTGGCCATTGCGGGTGAGCCCGACGACTGGATCATCTGGCGGAGCGCGCCGTCGATCATGTCCTTGGCCATGACCGCACTATCGCCGCCCGTCACCGGCAGGTCGGGCCGGGGCGCCGCAACTTCGGGCGCTTCGACTTCGAGGATCAGCGCCTGCACCGGCTGCGGACGATCAGCACGGCTCGGTCCAAGGAAGCAGCGGATCGATTGATCGCCGGCATGGCGCCCCGCGCTGTCGCCGTGGCCAATCACCGGCCCTGACGCGAGCAGATAGCGGATCAGATCGCCAAATTGTTCGACCATCACCGCATAGTCGATCGGGGCGTGCCATGTCTCCAGCTCGTGGCCGACAAAGGGGAGCAGCCCGCTGGTCGTCAGGCTGACATCGCCGTCGGCCATGCTGTCGGGCTTGGTCCAGGTCCACAGCGCCACCGAGAGCTCATCGCGGCCGAGATGACCCAGAAAGGTCCGCCCCATCGCGCTTTCAAAAGTCGTGCCGACATCGAGATTGACGATCGCGAGCGCGCCGGGTTGCCGCGCGATCCAGCAGGCCGCGAGCGTGACGATCTTGGCCACCTGACGCACCGTTTCATAATCGGCCGTGCGCGTGTTGAGCATCGATTTGACGGTGACGTGGCGGACATGCTGCTCGACCGCGCGTCGATCGCCCTGAAACCAATGGCTGCGGTCCCAATTGCCGACAAAATATTGCGCGGGCAGCGGCGCGGCAAAGTCGAGCACGCCGACGATGGTGCCGCGCCCGACCAGCACCGTCTGGCCGCGCGACTCCTCCGCGCGCCACGCGCCGTCAGGATCGACATCGCACGCCATCCGTTCGAGGGAGCCCCGGTCGACCGGCAGATGGCGGTCGGCCAGCACCACCAGCGCGCTCAACTCGCTGCCCGGCAGATCGACTTTCGGATCGGCCGCTTGCAATGCCCCGGGATGCGGGCGGGCGTCCCGCGCCGCCGCTGGCCCGGCGCCGCGTGATGGCTTGCCGAACCCCGCCGCCAAATCGAGCGTTTCGCCGTTCAGCAC
This sequence comes from Sphingomonas sp., assembly GCA_019744885.1. Taxonomy (GTDB): domain Bacteria; phylum Pseudomonadota; class Alphaproteobacteria; order Sphingomonadales; family Sphingomonadaceae; genus Sphingomonas. Next base: position 2,559 of record JAIETY010000223.1, on the reverse strand, counting down.
CAGTTTGAACGCGCGCAGCATTTCGTCCGGCGTCAACCAGTTGCCGCCCGGTTCGAGCTGGCAATGCGCATGATGCTCGTCGAGGATCATGATCGTCATGCAGATGATGAGGGTCAGCCGATCGGCGACACCGCGTTCTTCGGTCGTCGGCGGACCGATCCGGACGTACCATTCATGCGGCACGGGCGCTTCGGGCGCCTGGGCAATCATGGGCCTGAGCTCGGTCATGACGACGGTCGACGTCGAGCGCCCCGAAATGATGCTGTTATCGGCGAAGCTGCCCATTTGCTTGGCGCCGCCATTGTCCTGCTCACCCACCTGCCAGCGGTAGAGTGGCAGATGCTTGTCGAGCAACTCACGCAGCGGCGCGATGGGGAAAGCCACGGGCTTGCTGAACACGACAATCGCCACCCGTCGACTCCCTAAACTGGTAAGTCGAGGCCTAGCGCGCGCCCGTTAACACTGGGTAACGACGCGCTAATTCGGGCGATCAGAACGTATAACCAAGCCCGACCGCGCCGATCCACTGGTTGGGATTACCGACGACGCTGACCAGCGGGCTGCGCGCGAAATCGCCCTGCAAGCGGCTATAATTGCCGACGACATAGATACCGAGCCCGTGCCGCAGATCGCCAGTGAGCGAATAGGTGCCGAGCGCGCCGATGCTGTAATTTTTGAACCCGCCCTTGGGATTGGTGAATACCGGCAAACCGCTGCGCACCGATTCGGGCGCGGTCACGGCGAAATAGCTGCGGGCATAGCCGTCGCCTGCCCAGGTGCCCGACACCGAAACGCCGACATAGGCCTTGCGGCTGAGCGGCGTGCCATAATTCACCGTCGGCGTGATCGTATAGCTGTTGTGGATGCCGGTGGTATCGGCGAGCACCGTCACACTCGCCCCCAAGCTGTCATAAGGGCTGGTGAACACGCCCGTCTTGGCGACGCCGAAAAATCCGCCGGCTTCCAACGCGATCTTGCGCGTGGTCAACAGCAGCACGGCCTGGTCGACCCGGCGCCCGATGCGGTTGAAATTGACGTTGATCGCCGGGCCGAACTGCACGTCGAATCCGTGCGACGAGCGATCGCGCAGCAGGTCGACGCTGAGCACGGTGCCCCGCGTCGAGAAGTTGAAGCCCGAAACCCGGCCGCGCACGGCGGCGGCCGGAATGACGACGTAATTGTTCGACCCTTCGTAGCTCGGCAGGAACGCAACGCCGCCGCCGATCGTCAGCGTGTCGCGCCCGTCATCGGCGTTGGGATCGGCGGGACCGGCGACGCTCGGCGGGCGGTCAGCGGGGGCGTCCTGCGCAACTGCGGGGGCGGCAATCAGTCCAGCGAACAGGACGGCAGGCAAAAAACGGGCGTGAGGCAAGCGATACAGCGGCACGAAAAGTCTCCGGGCAAAGGGTCAGGGGCCATAACGCAGCACCGGCACCTTTAGCTCCGAGCCGCTTGAGATCACAGAAAATAGCGCATTTCGATCGTTTGAGTCACAGGGGACGATTCGACACCAAATTCAGCCGACTTGAATCGCGGCGGACCGAAATTGATCGTCGGATTGCGCGAAAAGCCAAAGCCCTCGCGCGGGATGCCGAGCAAGGTGTCGAGCTTGGCATTGTTGTTTGCGTCATGGATCACGGCAATCGCATATTGGCCATAGGGCAAGCCGCTGAACTGCACCTCGTGCTCGCTCGCCGGCACTGACCGCGTGATCGCGCGGGCATCATCGACGCAGCCGGGGAAATTCTTCGGATCAGCCGTCAGGCAGATGCGCAGCACGCCCTTCGCCGAACGCAGCCGGTCGATCCGCACATCAAGCGAGCCGGTTGGCGCGGCGCCCGTCGTCAGCGCGACCAGCGTCAGCGCGGCCCCCAACCGCCGCATGAATGCTGCCCCCGGTGCCGCGCTGCGCGTCGGCGGTGAAGCTGCCAAGCCCGCGATCGGTGCCGCAGAGCCGGTCCCAAAATCTGAAGTAAAGCCCATAATTTCCCCTATACTCCGTATGATGCCGCTGATGATGACTGGCCGTGATCACCCATTCCCCCAATGCACCAGCCCAGATGAACCGGGGGAAAATCTCCCACCCCATGTGATTGGTGACACCCATCACCGTCATCACGCTCAGCACGACGACCAGCGCGCCAACATGGATCGGGATGACGAACACCAGCAGCGGGATGACAATGGCGCCGGTCAGCGCTTCGATCGGGTGAAATGCCATCGCCGCCCAGGCGGTTGGTGGGCGGCTGGCGTGATGCACCGCATGCGCGCGCTTGAACCATTTGGGTTGGTGCATCCAGCGATGCGTCCAGTAAAACCAGGTGTCGTGCGCGAAGAGATAGAGAAAAATCGAGAGTGGCCAATACCATAAGGGCCAGGCCGCCAGATCGGTATAGATCGCGGTCCAGCCGCGATTCGCCCATCCCCAGGCAATTACGCCTGCCGGAATGCCGTAGATCGCGGCACTGGCGAGGCTCCAGCCGATTTCGCGGCGAATCTGCTTGCCAAGGCCGGTGTAGAGTCCGGGATGGCGCAGCCGCGTCGCCGCCGCAAAAGCGC
>JAIETY010000020.1 GCA_019744885.1 Sphingomonas sp. | reverse complement strand
GCTTCACTTCACATCTCCCGAGCCGGGCTGGCCAAGTTCGAAATCGGATACCGGTCGCCGTTTGGGATCATTGGCATCGTAGAGCAGCGCGCCATCGATCCACACCTTTTCGGGCCGCGCATAGACGCTGAACGGGTCGTTGTTCCACAGCACGACATCGGCCATCTTGCCGGGCTTCAGGCTGCCGGTCTTGTCGGCAATGCCCAGCGCCTTGGCCGGGTTATAGGTCAGCCACGTCCAGGCCTGCGCGTCGCTGATCTGCATGCCCGCGCGCCGGCCCGCCGCCAGCGCCTTGGCGACTTCCTGATTGAGCCGCTGGATGCCGTTGGCGTCGTCCGAGTGGATCATCGCGCAGGCGCCCGCATTTTCGAGCAGCGGCAGATTTTCGGAAATGGCGTCATAGGATTCCATCTTGAATCCCCACCAATCGGCCCAAACAGCGGCGCAAGTGCCGTTCGCCTTGAGCAGATCGCCGATTTTGTAAGCCTCGACCGCGTGATGGAACGCACTGACCTTGTAGCCGAACTCCTTGGCCATATCCATCACGATGGCCATTTCGTCGGCGCGGTAGCAGTGGTTCTGGACAAGAATTTCGCCTGCAAGCACGCCACGCAGCGTATCCATCGCGATGTCGCGCGTGGGGATATCGCCGCCGTCCTTCTCATACTTGTCCCATTTGCGCTTGTATTCGACCGCGCGCGCCCAAGTCTGGCGATCAACCGCGACATTGCCCATCCGGGTCGAGGGCTGACGGCCCTTGCTGCCATAGACGCGCTTGGGATTTTCGCCGCACGCCATCTTGAGGCCATAGGGCGCACCGGGGAATTTCATCCCCTGTTCGGTGCGCGCATAGACATTCTTGAGCACCACTGATCGCCCGCCGAACAAATTGGCCGAGCCGGGCAGGATCTGGAGCGTCGTCACGCCGCCATTGGCGAGCGCGCGGCTGAAACCGGGGTCCTGCGGCCAGACGCTATGTTCAGCCCAGACGTCAGCCGTGACCGGGCCGGTCGCTTCATTGCCGTCCGAATTGGCCTGGACGCCCGGCGAGGGATAGTCGCCCAAATGGCTGTGGATATCGATGATGCCGGGGGTGAGATATTTCTTCGTACCGTCGATCACGGTTGCTCCGGCGGGCGCCTGCACCGTTTGCCCAATCGCGACGATCTTGCCATCGGCGAACAGCGCCTGCCCGCGCTCGATCTTGCCGCCTTCGCCGTCAAAGATCGTCACATTGGTGATCAGCGTCGGTACGCCCGGATAAGGCTTGTAGGTCGAGGGAAAGGGATCGTGGTTGTACGATTTGCCGGGAGTTGGCTTGGGGGTTGGGGTCGCCGCTTCGGCCTTGGGCCGCGCGGCCCCATCGGTCGCGCAGCTCGCGAGCGCCAACGATGCGGCAAGCGCCCCGAGAAGAGCATAACCGCTCGGCAATTTCAGTGCCATGTAATGGATTCCCCTTTGCCCGGACGGCGTTTGTCGCGGGCAACATTCCGCCAACGCCGCCCGCTGTCAATCGCTCGTCAGAGCGACCGCCCGATCAGTTCCTTCATAATTTCGTTGGTGCCGCCGTAAATCCGGCTGACGCGCGCCGCGCGCCACATGCGGGCGATCGGATATTCGTTCATATAGCCAGCACCGCCGTGGAGCTGGAGACACTTGTCCATCACTTCCCATTGCAGCTCGGTGTGCCACAGCTTGGCGGCCGCCCCCTCGGTCGGGGTCAGCTCGCCCGCCAGATGCCGCTTGATCGCCCAGTCGAGATGCGCCCAGCCGACCTGCAGCTTGGCCTTCAGATCCGCGAGCACGAAGCGGGTGTTCTGGAAATCGAAGACCATCCCGGCAAAGGCCTTGCGCGTCTTGGTGAACTCGACCGTTTCGTCGAACGCCTTTTGCGCGCTTGCCTGCGTGCCGACCGCGATCGACAGGCGTTCCTGCGGCAACTGGCTCATCAGATAGATGAAGCCCTTGCCTTCCTCGCCGAGGCAATTGGTCATCGGCACGCGGACGTCCTCGAAGAACAACTCCGATGTGTCGGCGGCGTCCTGCCCGATCTTGTCGAGCTTGCGGCCGCGCTTGAAGCCTTCGCGGTCGGCTTCGACCAGAATGATCGACATGCCCTTGTAGGCGGGCTTGGCGTCGGGGTCGGTCTTGGCGACGACGAGGATTAGATCGGCGTTCTGGCCATTGGTGATGTACGTCTTGCTGCCGTTGACGACATAGTGATTGCCGTCCTTCTTGGCGCTGGTGCGGATTGCCTGAAGATCAGAGCCAGTGCCGGGCTCGGTCATCGCGATGGCGGTGATCGTCTCGCCGGAGACGAGCTTGGGCAGCCACTGCTTCTTCTGCTCTTCGCTGCCGTACTGGACGATGTAATCGCACACGATGTCCGACTGGAGCGAGAAACCGGCCGGCACACCGAGATAGCTCATTTCCTCGTCGACGATCGCGTTATAGCCGAAATCGAGCCCCAACCCGCCGTAAGCCTCGGGCACCGTCGGGCAGAGCATGCCGATTTCGCCCGCCTTGCGCCAGAATTCCTTGGGGACCAGGCGGTTTTCCTCCCATTCATTGACCTTGGGCACGCCTTCCTTTTGTAGGAAGCTGCGCACCGTCTGGCGGAACGCCTCATGATCCTCGTTATAGGCGAAGCGGCCGGGGAGCGTATCGAGCATGTCAGTCCTCTCGTGGTTCTTTTGCCGACAGGTTGCGTGTCGAAACCCACCGGGTCAATCCCTGCTTGCGGCCCCCTTCGATCGTCGATCATATTTCCGTTCGTGCTGAGCTTGTCGAAGCACCGCTCTTCCTTCTAAGCCGGAGCAAGATAGAACAGCCCTTCGACCAGCTCAGGGCAAAACGGCGAGAGGATTTTTCGATGAAATTGGCCAGCCTCAAGCACGGGCGTGATGGAAAGCTCGTCGTCGTGTCGAACGATCTCGCCTGGTGCGCCGACGCGACGCATATCGCGCCGACGTTGCAAGCCGCGCTCGACGATTGGGACAGGCTGCTGCCCGATCTGCGCAATCTGCATACCGATTTGCAGCACGAGATGATCCCGATGCGGCGGTTCCACGAACATGATGCCGCCGCCCCGCTGCCCCGCGCGTACCAATGGGCCGATGGCTCGGCCTATGTGAACCATGTCGCGCTGGTGCGGCAGGCACGCGGCGCCGAAATGCCGGAAACCTTCTGGCATGATCCCTTGATGTATCAGGGCGGGTCGGACGGTTTCCTCGGCCCGCGGGATGCGATCCCGCTCAAGGATGAAGCTTGGGGCTGCGATCTCGAGGCCGAAGTCGTGGCCGTCACGGGCGACGTCCCGATGGGCGCGACCCGCGACGAGGCACTGGCGGCGGTGCGGCTGGTCGGGCTGACCAACGATGTGAGCTTGCGCAACCTCATCCCCGGCGAACTCGCCAAGGGGTTCGGCTTCTTCCAGTCCAAACCGGCGAGCGCCTTCTCGCCCGTGTTCGTGACACCTGATGCACTCGGCACCTGGTGGGCCGACGGCAAGCTTCACCGCAAGTTGATGATCGACTTGAACGGCAAGCCACTTGGCCGAGTCGAGGCGGGTGTCGACATGACCTTCGATTTCGGCACGCTGATCGCGCATGCTGCCAAGACGCGCGCGCTGGGCGCTGGCACGATCGTCGGCTCGGGCACCGTATCGAACCGCGATGCCGACGGCGGGCCGGGCAAACCGATTGCCGAGGGCGGCGTCGGCTATGCCTGTCTGGCCGAAGTGCGCACGGTCGAGACGATCCGCGCCGGTGCGGCGGTGACGCCGTTCCTCAAGGCGGGCGACACCGTCCGCATCTGGGCCGAGGACGACAAGCACCACCCGATCTTCGGTGTGATCGAACAGACGATCGAGGCGGCCTGAACGCGATTGCGCGCCCTTCGCGCATTGTGACATAAGGCGTGCCATTAGAGCCGAATCGAGGACCCCCCATGCTCGACGCCAAGCGCACGCCCGATGACCGTTTTGCCAACCTCCCCGGCTTTCCCTGGGCGCCGCATTATGTCGACGACCTGCCCGGCTATGAGGGGCTGCGCGCCGCCTATATCGATGAAGGCCCGCAGGATGCCGATCGGACATTCCTCTGCCTGCACGGCGAGCCGAGCTGGAGCTATCTCTACCGCCGGATGATCCCGGTGTTCCTCGGAAGCGGCGCGCGCGTGGTCGCCCCCGATTTCTTCGGGTTCGGGCGCTCGGACAAGCCCGTCAATCAGAGCGATTACAGCTTCGACTTTCACCGCAATTATCTGCTCGCGCTGGTCGAGCGGCTTGACCTTCAGCACATCACGCTCGTGGTGCAGGATTGGGGCGGGCTGATTGGCCTGACCCTGCCGATCGCGGCTGAATTTGCCGCGCGGCTCGATCGGCTGATCGTGATGAATACCGCCATCGGCACCGGCCAGCCAGCAGGCCCCGGCTTCATGGCGTGGAAGAATTATGCGCTGTCGACGCCCGATCTGCCGATCGGCGCGCTGATCGCGCGCGGCACCCCGCATCTGACGCCCGAGGAGATCGCCGCCTATGACGCGCCCTATCCCGACGCAAGCTACAAGGCCGGCGCGCAGATCTTCCCGGCGCTGGTCCCGATCGAACCCGATATGGCCGGTGCCGATTATGGCCGCGCCGCCAGCGCGTGGTGGTCGACCGAATGGAACGGCGCGAGCTTCATGGCCGTCGGCGATGCCGATCCGGTGCTTGGCCCGCCGCAGATGGCTGTCTTGCGCAAGCAAATCAAAGGCTGCCCCGAGCCGATGATGATCGCGGGCGGCGGCCATTTCGTGCAGGAATGGGGCGAGCCGATTGCGCGCGCGGCGCTTGAAGCGTTCGGCGGGCGCTGACGCTTCAACATTGCCGTTGAAATTTTATAACAAAGTGCGCAAAGCCTGATCAGGGCTCGCGAAGCCTGAGCGACTCACTCGGGA
>JAIETY010000160.1 GCA_019744885.1 Sphingomonas sp. | reverse complement strand
GGCGGTGCGCGGCGCTATCCTAAAGCGGCGCGCCGGTCGCGATCGTCAGCGCCAGATGCGACAGCACCAAGCCCGCGATGCGGATCAGCAGCAGCACCACCATCGGCGAGAAATCGAGCTGGCCGAAATCGGGGAGCACGCGGCGGATCGGGCGATAGAGCGGCTCGGTTACCTGATTGAGCCCGTTGTAGAATTGCCGAACGAAATCATTATAGGTGTTGACCACGTTGAACGCGATCAGCAGCGACAGCACGAACTGGGCGAGGATGATCAACGACAGCACGTTGAGCAGCACCAGGGCAATATCGATAAGCGTCAGCAAGGGTCAGGTCTCCGTCAGGCTGGCGATATAGGGATGTAAGGCACTTTGCACCAGTCCTAGCGATGAACCAGCGTGCCTGCACCCCGGCGTGTAAAGATTTCGAGCAGCATTGCGTGCGGCACGCGCCCGTCGAGGATGACGGCGGCGTCAACCCCGGCCTCGACCGCAGCAACGCAGGTTTCGAGCTTGGGAATCATCCCGCCGGTGATTGTACCATCGGCCTGCAGCGCCTCGATCTTGGCGGGATCGAGGTCGGTTAGCAGATTGCGCTCTTTGTCGAGTACACCCGCGACATCGGTCAGCAGGAACAGCCGCGCCGCGCCCATCGCGCCCGCAATCGCGCCCGCCATCGTATCGGCGTTGATATTATAGGTCATGCCATCGGCGCCGTAACCGACGGGCGCGACCACCGGGATCATCCCCGCATCCGAAATCGTGTCGAGCACGCGCCGATCGATCGCTTCAGGTTCGCCGACAAAGCCGAGGTCGATGGCGCGCTCGATATTGCTGTCGGGGTCGCGGGTGGTCCGCGCGAGCTTGGCGGCGCGGACAAAGCCCGCATCCTTGCCCGAAATGCCGATCGCGCGCCCGCCGGCCTGACCGATCCAGGCGACGAGTTCCTTGTTGATCGCGCCCGACAGCACCATTTCGGCCACCTTGGCGGTCTGCTCATCGGTGACACGCAGGCCATCGATGAAGCTCGACTCGACGCCGAGCAGCTTGAGCATCGCGCCGATTTGCGGGCCGCCGCCGTGGACCACCACCGGGTTGATGCCGATCGCCTTGAGCAACACGACATCCTCGGCGAAATCGCGCGCGAGTTCGGGGTCGCCCATTGCGTGGCCGCCGTACTTCACCACGAACGTCGCGCCCTTGTAGCGTTGCATATAGGGCAAAGCCTCGGTGAGCGTCTCGGCCTTGGCGAGCAATTCGGGGCTGGGGCTATGGTCGGTCATCATGACGCGTCCTAGCGAAGCGCGCGCGCGCTGGCGAGATGGTGCGCGTGGCAGATCGCGACCGCCAGCGCATCGGCGGCGTCGGGTCCGCTGATCGCGATGCCGGGGAGCAGCCGGGCGACCATTGCCTGCACCTGCACCTTGTCGGCGTTACCGTTGCCGACCAGCGCTTTCTTGACGAGGCGCGGGGCATATTCGCCGACCTCAATCCCCGCGCGCGCCAAGGCGGCGAGGCAGACGCCGCGGGCATGCGCGAGCTTCAGCGTCGATTGCGGATTGGTGTTGACGAACACTTCCTCGACCGCAGCGGCGCCGGGGGCGTGATCCACGAGGAGCGCGGCAACCATCGCGTCGAGATGCGCCAGGCGCCGCGCGAGTGGGGCGGCGGTATCGGTCTTCAACCGCCCGTTGCCGAGATGCGACAGCCGGTTCCCCTCCGCCCGGATCAGCCCCCAACCGGTCGTGCCGAGCCCGGGGTCGAGGCCGAGGATGATCATGAGTTCCTCCCCGAGCTTGGCTCGGAGTTTCGGGTCGGATCGTCCCCCGGACGATCCTTGGCCGTGCGGGGCACGGCCAACCCGAGACTGGGGACCATCCGCGAAGCGAATGGTGGAGGGGAAGTTGGCTTTGGGTCCATTGCGCCGAGATCGGCACACCGGCCCCTCCACCACTCGCCTTCGGCGAGCGGTCCCCCTCCCCGAGCGAGCTCGGGGAGGAATGGGCTCAACCCAGCTTCTCCATGACGTCGTCGGGGACTTCGTAATTGCCCCACACGGTCTGGACGTCGTCATCGTCGTCGAGCGTGTCGATCAGCTTGAACAGCTGCGTCGCGTCATCGAGGCCGACGGTCACTATCGTCCCCGGCCGCCAGGCGAGCTTCGCGCCTTCGGGCTCGCCGAGCACGGGGGTGAGCGCTTTCACGACTTCGTGCAGTGCCTCGTTCGACGTCCAGATCTCGTGGCCGTCCTCGCTCGAGGTAACGTCGTCGGCGCCTGCCTCAAGCGCGGCTTCGAACACCTTGTCGGCATCGCCCGCGCTGGCCGGATAGTTGATCAGCCCCATCCGCTCGAAGCCGTGGCTTACCGAGCCGCTCGCGCCCAGATTGCCGCCATTTTTGGAGACGGCCGTGCGGACATTGGTCGCGGTGCGGTTGCGGTTATCGGTCAGCGCTTCGATGATCAGCGACACGCCGCCGGGGCCAAAGCCTTCGTAGCGGATTTCCTCGTAATTCTCGGTATCGCCTTTCGACGCCTTGTCGATCGCGCGCTGGATATTGTCCTTGGGCATCGATTGCGCCTTGGCGGCGTTGACCGCCATGCGCAGGCGCGGGTTCATGTCCGGATCGGGCAAGCCCATTTTCGCCGCGACAGTGATTTCGCGGCTGAGCTTGGAAAACATGCCCGAGCGCTTCTTATCCTGCGCACCCTTGCGGTGCATGATGTTCTTGAATTTGGAATGGCCTGCCATTGGTAACCCCGCAAAGTGGTACTTTGCGGGGACCCCATAAGGTAGGGAAAGCCCCCGCTCAACACCCGCTGCCCGCGCTTATGCCAGCCCGAGCGCCGCTTTATATGTTTCGAGCAGCATTTCGGCTTCGTCGCGGTGATGCTTTTCCATCTTCCGCAGCCGCACGATCGCGCGCATCGTCTTGGTGTCATAGCCGTTCGACTTGGCCTCGGCGTAGACGTCCTTGATGTCGTCGGCCATCGCCTTCTTCTCTTCCTCGAGCCGCTCGATCCGCTCGATGAAAAGGCGCAGCTGATCGGCCGCGATGATGTCGCTCATGAAATATGCTCCAGCAGGATTGAGCGGGGCGCTCTAACCGGTCGAGAGCCCGCGATCAATTGGCCGGGAAGGCCAATCGCACCCCGCGCGCCTTGACCGCGACGCCGTGGCGCATCACGAAATCGACCTTTTCGAGCCGGGTGACATCCGCCGTCGGATCGCCCGCGACCGCGACGATATCGGCGAATTTGCCGGGTTCGATCGAGCCGAGTTGGTCCTTGCGGCCCAGTGCATCGGCAGCGTCGATCGTGGCGGCGCGAATCGCGGCCGCCGGCGTCATTCCGGCGCGGACCATCAGCGCGAATTCCTTCGCGTTGTCGCCGTGGCGCGAAACGCCGGTGTCGGTGCCGAAGGCGATCTTCACGCCAGCCGCAATCGCGCGCTTATGGCTTTCGAACGCAGCAGCCGCCGCCGCTTCGGCCTTGGGGATCGTCGCGGGCGGCAGCGCGCCGCTACGTGCCTGGGCAAGCGCGGCCACCGGCGCGACCATCGTCGGCACCAGCCACGCGCCCTTCGCCTTGAACAACGCGACGGTGCTGTCGCTGATGAAGGTGCCGTGATCGATCGTGTCGACACCCGCTTCGAGCGCGGCTTCGGTGCCTTCGCGCGCGTGGCTGTGCGCCGCCACTTTGCGCCCGAAGCTGTGCGCGGTGTCGATGATCGCCTTCATTTCCTCCGGCGTCATCTGGCGTCCGAGCCCGCCGGCGACATTCGACAACACACCGCCCGTGGCCGCGAATTTGATCACTTGCGCGCCGAGCCCGATCTGCGCGCGCACCGCGCGGCGGCAATCATCGGGGCCGTCGCACAGGTTGATTTCATGCGCATGGACCGCATCGGCGAATTCCTCGGCCAGGCCATTGCCGCCATCGCCGTGCCCGCCCGTGACCGAGATCATCGTCCCGGCATTGATGATCGTCGGCCCTTCGACCTCGCCCGCTTCGACCGCGTCACGCAACGCGCGAATGCCACGCGGGTCGCCGCCCAGATCGCGTACGGTGGTGAACCCGGCTTCGAGATCGGCGCGCGCGTTCTTCTGCGCTTCGACCATGTCGTCGAAACGGTCGCGCGTCAGTTCGTCGAGCCGCGCGCGCATCGGATCACCGCCGATGCCCCAGAGATGGACATGCATGTCGATCAGCCCCGGCAGCACGAAGCGGTCCTTCAGATCAATCAGCGTCGCGCCCGCCTCGGCCGTCGCGAAACCGTCGCGGACCTCGACAATCTTGCCGTCGCGAATGACGATTGTCGCGTTCCTGCGCGGCGGCTGGCCGGGGCGGTCGAGCAGGATCCCGGCGTGGATATAGGTGACTTTCGAGGCAGGCGGCGCGGCGGGCGCGGTTTGCGCCAGCGCGGGTGCGGCCAGCATCAGTGCGGCGGCAAGCAGAATCGGCTTCATCGTCATCCCCCCTTTGATCATCGACGCTCTAGCTTTTGGGCGCAGTCAACGACGGTGGGTCGCTTGCCGGGAAGCTTTCGTCAAGCGCCTCGTCGAGCGCGTCCTCCCGGGCATTGCGCGCGACGCTTGCTGCCATCCGCGCGAGCTGTTCGGGCGTCGCCGCGAGCTGGTGCGTCGTCTTCCAGACGGCATAGGGCATGCCGTACACGGCCTCGCGCCCTTCGGCCTGGTTGAACGCGCCGTCTGATGCCTCGCTCAGCCAGTCACCGAGGCAATTGCGACAGAATCCCGCCAGCCCCATCAAGTCGACATTCTGCGCGTCGGTGCGGTGCTGCAAATGGCGGACAAGACGGCGAAACGCCGCAGCGGCAATGGCATCGTCGATCGAGTCGATATCGGGGGTCACACGCAATCTCCTTGAGCGGTGCGAGATAGTCATTAGAGGCAGCAACGCACAAGCTGAGGAGAGCGACCCATGTCGAAAGCGATCAGTCCGCGTTTGCGCAAGGTACGCGTGCTCGCCACGCTTGGCCCCGCGAGCAGCAC
>JAIETY010000201.1 GCA_019744885.1 Sphingomonas sp. | reverse complement strand
TCGCGCCGCGCGCAATATGGCCAATTCGTTGGCTATGTGATTCTGGTCGCCGGCGGGCTGGTCGCAGCGGTCCTGCTTGCGCTGTCACGGTTCGATCCGGCAACTTTTGGCGCCCTCAGGACATCGGCGGCCACGGTCACCACGCCGGTCTCGTCAGGATTTGCGGGGATCACGCGCTGGATCGCCGCGATTCCACAGGGCGTCGGCGACTATTTCGCCGTCAAGCAACGCAACGAAACACTCCGCGCCCAGATTGCGAAGAGCCAGGCCGATATCATGCGCGCGCGCGCGCTCGACTATGAAAACCGCCGCCTGAAGCGCCTGCTCGGCGTGCGCGAGCAGATTGCGGCCGCGGTGGTCTCCGCGCATCTCGTTAGTTCGACCGCGACCAGTACCCGGCGCTACGCCGTGCTCGACGCTGGCAGTCACAGCGGGGTCGAAGTCGGCCAGCCGGTCCGCGGCCCCGAAGGTTTGGTTGGGCGCGTGGTCGAAGTGGGCTTGAACAACGCGCGCGTCCTGCTGATCACCGATCCGGAAAGTATCGTCCCAGTGCGGCGGGCGCGCGACGGGTTGCCCGCGATTGCGGCTGGCCGCGGCGACGGACTGTTGGAGATTCGCGCGGTCAATGCGGGCAGCGCGGTGTTTCACCCCGGCGACATCTTCATGACGTCAGGAACGGGCGGCATTTTCTCACCCAACGTGCCCGTCGCCCGCGCGACGGCCGGCGGTCGCGACACCACGACCGCCCGGGGCTTTGCCCGCGCGGACACGTTCGACTATGCGCTTGTCGAGCGCGCGTTCGTCCCGATGCCGACCGCGCCGGAGCGCGCACGATAATGGCCAGGCACCGCGGCCCCTTTGATCCGCCCCCGCTCCCAATCGCTGCGCTGATCATCCCGAGCGGGTCAGTCATTGCCGGGTCGCTGGTGACGCTCTTGCCGATGATCGCCAGCATGCCCCTGCTCCCGCCCTTCGGCTTCATGATGCTGATCGCTTGGCGTCTTGCGCGGATTGAAGCGCTACCCGTCTGGTCGCCGCTGCTACTGGGTCTGATCGACGATTTGTTCAGCGGCCAGCCGTTCGGCAATGCGATGGCGCTCTGGTCGATGTCTTTCATCGTCATCGACCTGCTCGACCAGCGGCTGGTCGCGCGCGATTTCTGGCAGGACTGGCTGCTGGCATCGGGCGCGATAACCGCCTATCTGTTGTTCGGTCGGCTGATGGCAACCCCGCTTCAGGCGCATGTCGATACGATCATATTGGTGCAGATTGTCGTGGCGGTGATGCTCTACCCCATCGTTGCGCAAGTCATTAGCTGGCTCGATCGCCGAACCTCAGCAGCGACGGCATGAACCGCCCGTCGAAGATCATCACCGAAGCGCACCAGAATTACGGGTTCAGTCGCCGCGCCTTCGCGCTGGGCGCCGTGCAGGCGGGGGTCGGGCTGGTGCTCGCGGGCCGGATGGCGTGGCTGTCGATCGCTGAAAACGAACATTACCAAATGATGGCCGAAAGCAACCGCGTGAACCTGACGCTGGTGCCGCCGCGCCGGGGCTGGATCGTCGACCGGCACAATGTCCCCATCGCCAATAATCGCACCGATTTTCGCGTCGACATCATCCGCGATCGTCTGCGCGATGAGGAAGCCGTGCTCGCCCGTCTGGCGACGATCCTGTCGCTGACGCCCGAAGACATCGAACGCATCCGGCTCGATCTGAAGCATGCCGCCGGTTTCCAGCCGGTTCAGGTCGCGGACAATCTCGACTGGGAGCGCTTCGCCGCGATCAATGTCCGCCTGCCCGAATTACCCGGTGTAGCGCCGACGCAGGGCTTTGCGCGCTACTATCCGGCGGGTGCCGCCGTCGCCCATCTGACCGGCTATGTCGGGGCCGCATCGGCCGAACAATATAAGGCGGCCAAAGACCCCCTGCTTGTCACGCCCGGCTTCAAGATCGGCAAGGACGGGCTCGAAAAGGCGCTGGAGGGGGAACTGCGCGGATCGCCGGGGGCGAAGCGCGTCGAAGTTACCGCGCATGGCAAGATCGTGCGCGAACTCGCCACCCGCGCCGACACGCCCGGTGCGCCGATGCGGCTGACCATCGACGCAGGCTTGCAGGAATATGCCGCGCGACGCCTCGGCACCAATTCGGGCTCCGCCGTGGTGATGGATTGCTTCACCGGCGAGATGCTCGCGATGGTGTCGGTACCCGCTTATGATCCCAACAGTTTTTCCGATGGGATCAGCCACCTCGAATGGCAAATGCTGTCGCAGGACGACCATGTGCCGCTGATGAACAAGGTGATTCAGGGGCTTTACCCGCCGGGGTCGACGGTCAAGCCGATGAACGCGCTGGCGCTTCAGGCGGCCGGGGTCGATCCCAGCGCCCACGTCAATTGCTCGGGCGCTTTGCGCGTCGGCAGCGGCGTGTTCCATTGCCACGCGCGCAACGGCCACGGCGGCGTCGACATGAAGCGCGCCGTCATGCAGAGCTGCGACATCTATTTCTACGAAATGGCGCGGCGGCTCGGCTATGATCGCATCGCGCCGATTGCCCGAATGCTGGGGCTTGGCCAAAAATTCGAGCTGCCGTTCGGCTCGCAGCGCTTCGGCACCATGCCCGACGCTGCGTGGAAGCTGAAGAAATACAAGGAACAATGGACCGTCGCCGATTCGCTCAATGCGTCGATCGGTCAGGGCTATGTGCTAGCAAATCCGCTCCAACTGGCGGTGATGGCGGCGCGGATCGGATCGGGGCGCGTGGTGGAGCCGACCCTGCTGCTCGACAAGGTCCGCCGCGACTGGCCCGCGCTGGGCGTTGACCCGGCCCACCTCGCGCTGGTGCGGGATGCCATGTACGGCGTGGTCAATGAAGGCGGCACCGGCGGCGCCGCACGCTTGCAGGTCCCCGGCGTCGCGATTGCCGCCAAAACCGGTACCGCGCAGGTCCGCCGCATCACCATGGCCGAGCGCGCGTCGGGCGTGCTCAAGAACGGCCAGTTGCCGTTCAAATTGCGCGATCACGCCTTGTTCGTCTGCTTCGCCCCGGCCGACAAGCCGCGCTATGCCGCCGCCATCGTGCTTGAGCACAATGGCCATACGGTACGTAATCTCGACACCCCGCTGATCGGCCGCGACATCATGACCTATTTGTTCGACCGCGACCGCGCGCTCGCCTCGCTGGCCGAGATCGAACCAAGCTGGGGCGGCGACATCCCGACGCGGATGGCCGCGCGCGAGGCCGAGTTCCGCCAATCAATGGCGACCGCCGCCAGCGACGCCGCGACCGAAACCGACGCGACCGCCGCCACCGAAGCGCCCGCCGTCAACGCCGCCGCCGAAGCGAGCAACACCACCGCCGCGATCGTCGGCAACAGCGCCACCGGCGGTGTCGCCGCCGACGGCACGACGGAGGACCAGTAATGGCAACGCGTTACGGCATGGTCCCCCGCCCTTTCGCGCAATTGCCGTGGCGGATCCTCTTGTTCGTGCTGGCAATCGGCGGCTTTGGGCTGGTCGTGCTCTATTCGGCGGCCGGTGGGCACTTATACCCTTGGGCACTGGTGCAGGGCATTCGCCTGCTCATTTTTCTGGCGGGGGCAATCCTGCTGTCGCGTGTGCCCGAGCGCTGGTTCAGTTCGGGCGCGCTCCCGGTTTACGTGATCCTCGTCGTGATGCTGGTGCTCGTCGAGCTGGTGGGTGCGGTGCGCGGCGGCGGGCAACGCTGGCTCGATCTGGGCATTATCCGGCTTCAGCCCTCCGAGCTGATGAAGCTGTCGATCGTGCTTGCGACGGCCAAATTCTATGACATGCTCCCACCCAACGAAACGCGGCGCTTCAGCGCCATCTGGCCAGCCGCGCTGATGATCGGCGTCCCTGCCCTGCTCGTGATGAAGCAGCCCGATCTCGGCACCGCGTTGATGATCTGCGCGGGCGGCGCGACGGTGATGTTCCTCGCCGGTGTGCCGCTGCGGTTGTTTGCCGGCGGCGCGCTGACCCTGGCGGCCGCCATCCCGCTTGCCTTCAATTTTCTGCTGCGCGACTATCAGCGTAATCGCATCGCGATCTTCCTCGATCCCGAAAGTGACCCGCTTGGCATCGGCTATCACATCAGCCAATCAAAGATCGCCATCGGATCGGGCGGCATCCTCGGCAAGGGCTTCCTTAACGGCACCCAAAGCCACCTCGATTACCTGCCAGAGGGGCACACGGACTTTGCGCTGGCAACGATGATGGAAGAATGGGGCCTCGTCGGCGGATTGCTGTTGATCGCCGCGTTCTTCGTGATCGTGCAATGGGGCATATCGGTCGCAATGCGCGCGCAGACACGCTTTGCCAAGCTGACGGCGGCCGGGCTGACGGCGACCATCTTCTATTATTTCAGCATCAACATGGCGATGGTGATGGGCCTCGCGCCTGTCGTTGGCGTGCCTTTGCCGCTGATCAGCTGGGGCGGATCATCGGTGATGACGTTCATGCTGTGCCTCGGCATCCTGATGGCAATCGAGCGCCAAAACCGCGGCGTGGTGCGATTTTGAGCGAATGGCGCATTCGGTTGGCACCAGCCCGCGGGGCAGGCAGGCGCGCGCGAAAATAGCCGTTGCAATGCGTAGAGGCTGCTGCTAACCGCCCGCTTCCGATCGAACGGGGCCACGCCCCTTCCCGGCACGGACGCATAGCTCAGTTGGTAGAGCAGCTGACTCTTAATCAGCGGGTCCTAGGTTCGAGCCCTAGTGCGTCCACCAAACTTCTCAATGACTTAGGTGCAAATATACACCCCTTCGAAGGGGCTGTCGAGGGCCACGTAATCGCCACGTAATCAACGTGTTTCGTAGGCTGGCGTAGTGGCTTGATTTTCGATGTGCGGGAGGAGGTTTCCTCCCTGGTCGAAGCCGCTGTGCGTCTTCTTCACACCCACCTCAGCGGGGACACCCCGCAACGCCCCGAAACGAGGAGCGGGGCTGCTGACGCGCTCTGTCCCGTAGGGCTGCCTGCCCTGCTCCTGAGGGCGCGGTGTCTGAT
>JAIETY010000011.1 GCA_019744885.1 Sphingomonas sp. | reverse complement strand
AATCGGTCAGCGGCGGAATCGCCGGATACAGCAGCGGCACGATCGCGAGCAGCGCGAACAGGATCGCGATCGAGCGGCTTTGCCACCACCGCGCGGCGGGCCGATCGCCAAGCGCCGTGGCAGTGTCGGCTGTCGCGACCGCCGCTTCGGCAAGAGAGGGGTCGCGCCGCTTTGGCATGCAGTTCTCCGCGTTGTGCGATACACCCAAAAAGCGCTTGGTGTCTCATAGCGAGGAAGTATTCGGAAATTGGTTAAGCTTGGCCAGCAAGCACCGCAGAATGGCTTCCTGAGGACAATGATCGCACCGGGTTTTCAAGGCTGAAGTGCTGCGGCTTCCCAAGGATTTGGTCGCGTTCAGTCATCGCATTTACCGTTTGCGCGAGCAATCGACCGAGCCCGATCAGCCATTCAGATGTGCGTGCCTGCTGGATGCTCGGCTTGCGCGCGCACGCGATCTGCGTAAAGGTGATTGCTGCCATGAATGCACCGTACCGGAACCGAAGACTCCCGGTTCGAGTCCGAGTTCCCCTGCCATTTCCCCAATATCGTCGTTGCGCCGCAGGCGGACGCCGCGCATAGTCCTGCTGGTGCAGCATCCAGGTTCCGATATCGCGTCAGACACGTGCGTCCGCCGAATTTGGCCAGGCGCTGCCATCTTGTGCTGACGGCGCGCCACCCACAGTCGATAAGGTGTTCAGGTAAAGTTAAATTTTTTCGGTGCATTGCAGCATGCCAAAACATTGCTATTTCCCAACCATTCCCGCCGCCGCCTGAGGTTTGACAGCATAATGGCAAGCGACTCCACACAGAGCGTCAGGCTGCGCGATTTCGTGCGGTGGGCTGCGCCGATTCTGGGGCCCGACCGCGCCTTTTTCACGCTCGCGATCATTTATGGGATCGGCATCAGCTTGTTGTCGCTGGCGACGCCGATTTCGGTGCAGATGCTGATCAACAGCGTCGCCAACACCGCCTTGCCCGCCCCGCTGTTCACGCTCGCCGGCATCCTGTTCGCGCTGCTGATGCTGTCGGCCCTGCTCAGCGCCTTTCGCGCGCATCTGATGGAAGTGTTCCGTCAGCGCATCTTCGCGCAGCTGGTGGCGGAGATCACGCTGCGCGCGGTGCATTCGCGCGATCCCTTCTTCGGCGATGCGCGCAAGGGCGACCTGTTCAATCGCTATTTCGAAGTGATAAACCTCCAGAAATCAATCCCCTCTCTGCTGATCGGACTGTTCACGATCCTGCTGCAATCGGCCGTCGGTTTTGTGGTAACATCGTTTTACCACCCGTTTTTTCTGGGCTTCAACCTGCTGTTCATCCTGCTCGCATGGCTGATCTGGCAGGTCTGGTCGCGCGGCGCGATGACGACGGCGGTCGCGCTCAGCCACGCCAAATATGATACCGCGCACTGGCTCGAAAGCGTCGGCGCGTCGAACGGCTTTTACAAGTCGAGCCGTCACATTTCCTTCGCGATCGACAAATCGGAAGCGATGACCGAGCGCTACATCAAGGCCTATCGCCGACACATCAATTACAGCTTCACCCAGACGGTCGCCTATCTCATCCTCTACGCCGTTTCGAGCGCGGGCCTGCTGGCGATGGGTGGCTGGCTGGTGATCCAGAACCAGTTGTCGATCGGCCAGCTCGTTGCGGCCGAACTGATTCTGTCGAGCATCTTCTACGGCTTTGCGCAGGTCGGTCCTTATCTCGACGTATTCTACGATCTGGTGACGGCCGTCGAAGAGCTCGGCCTGCTCTATGCCATTCCGCAGGAAGTGCCAGGGCGCGTGACCGGGCCGGGCGAAGCGGTTGGCGATCTCGTCTTCGCCGATGTACGGATTGGCGACATCCGGCTCGATTGCACGATCCCGTACCGCGCCAAGCTGATCGCGGCTGCCGATTCCGACACCCAGCGCGCCTTCGCGCTGCTGCTCAAGCGGCACCGCCCACCCGATAGCGGCTTCATTACGCTCGGCGGCGCCGAGCTGAGCGTACTCGACGCCTATCACCTGCGCAGCGACGTGATCGTGCTCGATCGTCCGACGATCGTCGAATGCTCGGTGCGCGACTATCTGGAACTCTGCTCGCCCGACGATGATCCGAGCAGCATGATGGCAGCGCTCCAGCTATTGGGGATCGATCGTCGCATCGGGCAGCTCCCGCAAGGCCTCGACACGATTCTGCCGTCGACCGGCTGGCCATTGTCGCTGCCCGATATGATGCGGCTCAAGCTGGCCGGCGCGCTGCTGTCGCGGCCGAAACTGCTGCTGCTGTCGCCGCTGTTCGACATGGTGCCCGCCGACGAGTTGGCACGCATCTTTGCCGCGCTTGAACAATTACCGACGACGGTGATCTATTTCACCAACCGCAACAACCCGCCGGTGCTCGACGGCTATCTCTGGGTTGGGCGCGATCGGCAGTGGATCGAAAGCGACCGCGCGGCCTTCAACGCGCTGCGTCGCGCCGATCGCCAGGAGGGGCAGCATGCAGACGCACGCTGAGCAGCTCGTCCAGTTCAAGACGCTGCGGACGCTCAAGACCCCAGCCGTGCTGCGCGTGTTCGCGATCATCATTGGATTTGGGATCGTGATATCGATCGCGGGGCTGGTCTATCTGCCCTGGGTGCAGACTGCACCGGGCACCGGATCGGTCATCGCGCTCGATCCGCGCGACCGCGTGCAGAACATCACGGCGATGGTGCCGGGACGGATCGAGCGCTGGTTCGTCACTGATGGCAGCATCGTGAAGCGCGGTGACCCGATCGTCCAGATCACCGACAACGATCCGATGCTGCTCGATCGGCTCCGCGCCGAACGCGCACAGAAGCTGGCCGAGATCCAGGCCGCCGAACTCGCCGCGCAGACTGCGATGCTCGACGTCAATCGTACCGGCACGCTCTACCGCGAAGGGTTGGCCGCGCGCCGCGATTACGAATCGGCGCAGATCAAGGTCGCCGACTATAACGCCAAAATCGCGCAAAGCCGGGCGGCGATCAACAAGGTCGATGTCGATCTGACCCGGCAATCGGCGCAGGTCGTCTATGCGCCGCGCGCCGGGCGAATCATGCAGATCAATGCCGGTGATACATCGACCATGGTCAAGCAGGGCGACATGCTCGCCACCTTCGCGCCCGAAGAGGCGCAGCGGGTGGTCGAGCTCTATGTCGATGGCCGCGACGTGCCGCTGATCAAGACAGGTCGGCGCGTTCGCCTCGCGTTCGAAGGCTGGCCGGCGATCCAGGCGAGTGGCTGGCCATCAGTCGCGCAGGGGATGTTCGACGGACGCGTGCGCGCGATCGACTTGTCGGCATCGGAAAATGGGCTGTTCCGTATCCTGATCGAACAATCGCCCGATCGTCCGCCCTGGCCGCGCGAGCCGTTCGTGCGGCTCGGCGCCAAGGTACGCGGCTGGGTGCTGATGGAAACCGTGTCGGCAGGGTTCGAATTGTGGCGTCAGCTGAACGACTTCCCGCTGCAATGGGAGCGGCAGGAAAAGAAGGAAGTCCAGCTGGTCAAGCCCAAGGAACGCAAGATCAAATGATCACGCGCGCGCTGATCCTGACGGCGGCGATCTGGGTCGGGCTGGCGCCGGCGCTCGCGCTTGCTCAGCAGAAACCGCTGACGCTGGCCGAAGTGCTCCAGTCGTCGCGCGAGCATGCGCCGCAAGTGCTCGAAGCGATCGCCAAGGTGCGTCAGGCCGAAGGCAAGGCGCTCTCCGCCGACGGCGCCTTCGACACGGTGGTCAAGGGCGAGGCTGAAACGCGGCTGAGCGGCTTTTACAACGGGCAATATGCGGCCGGCACGATCACCCGCCCAATCGAGAATTGGGGTGGCAGCCTTTATGGCGGGTACCGCCTCTCGACCGGGCGATTCCCGATCTATGAGGATGAGCGCTTCACCAACCAGGTGGGCGAGATCAAGGTCGGCGCGGTACTCTCGCTGATGCGCGACCGGCTGATCGATGATCGCCGCTTCGGGCGTACCAATGCGCGCATCGACATCGACATTGCCGAAGCCGACCGGTTGTTGACCGCCATCGGCGTGCAGCGCCGCGCGATCGGCGCCTATAATCTGTGGGTCGCGGCGGGCTTGCGGCTGCGCATCTATCGCGACCTGCTGGCGCTCGCCAAGGAGCGGCAGGCGGGGTTCAAGCGCCAGGTCCAGCTCGGCGCGCGGCCCGACATTCTCCTGGTCGAAAACGAGCAGAATATCCTCCGCCGGGAAACATTGGTCGCGCGCGCCGAACAGGATCTGGCGAGCGCAGGCAACGCGCTGTCGCTGTTCCTGCGCGACGCCAATGGCGCGCCGATGCAGCCCGATGTCGCGCGCTTGCCGAGCGATTTTCCGTCACCGATCCCTCTGCCGGGCGATCCGCGCGCGGCGCTCGCGGCGCGGCCCGATCTGCGCCAGATCGACATGCGGCTCCAGCAGGCGACCAACCGGCTCGCGCTCGACAAGAATGGGCTCAAGCCCCGGCTCGACCTGAAACTAGAGGCATCGCAGGACATTGGCCCGATCGGCGCGGGCGGGCGCTCGCGCGTCGGCACTGAAACCAAGGTCGGGCTGAGCTTTACGCTGCCGCTCCAGCGCCGCGTCGCCAAAGGGCGGATCGACCAGACTACGGCGGAAATCGACGCGATTCGCCGCCGCCGCCAGCAGACCGAAGAGCAGATCATCAACGCCATCGACGCGCTCGCGATCGATGTGCGTGCAACCGAACGGCTGCGCACGCTGGCCGACAGCGAATATGACCGCGCCACGACCATGGCCCGGGCCGAAGCCCGCCGCTTCACGCTCGGCGCCAGCGACTTCTTCCTTGTCAATGTGCGCGAGGAAGCCGCCGCCGATGCCGGCGTGCGCAAGCTTGATGCCGAATATCGCCAGATCGTCGCCCGCGCCGAACTCGCCGCTGCGGCCGCCGATCTGCCCGCGCTCGGGCTCGACTAGCCGCTCGCCCCCGGCCCCTTGCGATCCGCCGCCATTGACGCTAGACCGTCATCAATCCGAAATCGGGATGAATCGTCGTCGGTGCCCTTTGCGGGACCGGGCGG
>JAIETY010000219.1 GCA_019744885.1 Sphingomonas sp. | reverse complement strand
ACGAGATTGTCGGCAATCGCCAGCAGCGCCGCGCTGCCGGGGAATAGCTTCCCGCGAAAATCAGTGCGCAGGCCGTAAGCGAGCACCGGGATGCCATCAACATCGGCCAGCCGCGCCAACTGCCCCACCTGCGCCTCGCTCAGGAACTGCGCCTCGTCGACCAGCACGCAGGCGATCGGTGCATCGGCGTGCGCGGCCTCGACGATCGTCGCCAGATCGGTCGCGGCATCGAACGGGATCGCCTCGCGCTCCAGCCCGATCCGCGAGGTGATCACGCCTTCGCGAAATCGCGTATCGATGGCGGCAGTAAACAGCATCGTCCGCATCCCGCGCTCGCGATAATTGAAATCGGCTTGCAGCAGGTTCGTGGATTTGCCCGCGTTCATGCTGGCGTAGTAGAAATAGAGCTTGGCCATTCAGGCCGCACGTTCGACGGTGACGGGCGTGTCGGGACCGGCCTGTTTTGCCAAATGCTTTTCGAACGACACGAAACTGGCCGCGCCTTTGGAAGCGACGATGTGCAGCATATCGGCAAGGTCGGCGCGGTGATTGCGGTAACGGTCGAGCGCCCAGCGCACCCCTGCTTCGTCGACGACACGGACGGTTTCGATATCGACGACCGTTTCCAGCGCCGCCGCAATGGTCGGGCGGGACAGGCCGTAAATTGACCGCATGACCCACGCCGCTTCCATCAGGACACTCAAACCGACCAAGCACGGCTGAGAAACGATATTGGCGGCCACTTCAGCCTGGGCGGGATCGTCGTTCAAGATGTAGCGAAGCACGATATTCGTGTCGACAGACCTCATGCAGAGCGCTTGCCCCACTTTTTCTGGATGGCAAGCTCGATGCCGCGCTGCCAGTCCGCCTCGTCGAGCCGGGGCCCGGTGTAGCGAACAATCTCGCGAAGCCGTGCGGTTGCCTCATCGGCCGTCAGACCGGACTGCTTGAGGGGACGCAGTTCCACGCCCGTGGCCGTTTCGATCACTTCGAGCAAGGTGCCGCTGTCGATGCCCAGGCGATCGCGCGTCCGCTTGGGAAGCACGACCTGCCCCTTCGAAGATGCCTTGATCACGGTCGCCATAAAAGTAAGATGCGACTTACTTCCGCGATTGTCAATCCTCGCTGGTGTCCGCCAAATCCCGCGCCACCTTGGGATCGCGCAGCAGCTTGTCGATGTTGCTGCCCTCGTCGAAGCTCTCGTCGGGCAGGAATTTGAGCTTGGCGGCATATTTGGTGTTCACCCGCCGCGCGACCTCGCTCTGGAGATAGGCGGTGTTGGTGCGCAGCGCCTTCAACACCACTGCCTCATCCTTCCCGAGCAGCGGTTTCACAAAGGCGGTCGCGTGCCGCAGATCGGGCGACATCCGCACTTCGGTGACGGTGACGAGGTGCTTGGCGAGCGTCTCGTCATGCACGTCGCCGCGCGCGAGAATGTCCGACAGCGCATGCCGCACCTGCTCGCCGACGCGGAGCAGGCGGACAGAGCGGTCCTGGGGGGTTTCGGTGGGTTTCATTCGGGCAGGATTTCGTCCACCGTAACGTTTAAAGCGTCGGCGAGCTTCCGCCAGAGGGCTGGTTTTCCCTGCGCCTTACCGTTTTCGAGATCCGACAGAGCGGATTTGCGGCTACCAGTTTGCTCAGCAAGCGCCTCCAGCGTCATGCCGCGATAACTGCGCCACGCGCGAAGAGCATTTTCGCCCTTGATGATCGAGTCGATGAGCGAGAAAGGGATGTATTCTTCACCACTGGCGCGTCGATCTTCGGCTGCCTCCGTGGCGGCGATGTCATCGCGATCCTCCGCAAGCGCAAGCTGCTGCACTTGCTCCCTGACGCGGGGCGCCCGCACCGGGAGGTCTTGCGGGGATTTATTTTGCATTCAGCGTTTCTCCAACAGGTCTCTCGTGATCAATTCCACCTCAAGCTTGCCCTCAATACTTTGAAGTTGGGCGACTCCCAGGCGGTAAACTTTAGTCTGTCGCTGATCCAAGGCTTTGGCGCCAATCTCTCTCAAAACTGCATCTAATACATCATAACGCTCCGTTACCGCTATTAGCGCTATGAATCGATGGGCGGGGATAGGGTGTTCTCTTCGCGCCTCGCTCGAATAAACGTCTAACATCAGCGGGCTAATTCGTTCGCTCAAACAATCCGACAAGGCCTCAGCAATGTCACGGCGAGAACGCGAATCTTCCCTTAAGCAGCGCGAGACTGCCGAAGCCATAAATTTATCGAGGCCCTCAAGATAGCCCAAGGTTCCGTCTGGTTGACGTACTGACCATTCTTCGCGAAGGCGATTATCGGTGAGAGTAGGACGTCGCTTACCCATCACTATGTCCACATAGTAGCAAATCCCCCACACGCTCGCGTGCGGGGGATTTCATCAAAGCGTCCGTTCGCGCAGCTCGACCTCGAACGTCTCCAGGAAATCGCCCGGCTTGATGTCGGTATGGCTCAGGAACGTCACACCGCATTCCAGACCTGCGCGCACTTCCGCCACATCGTCCTTGAAGCGGCGCAGCGATGCGATTTCGCCATTGTAGATGATGACGTCGTTGCGCGTGATACGTGCCTTCAAAGCCTTGCGAATAAAGCCTTCGACCACCAGCAGACCCGCCGCGCGGCCATGTTTGCCGGCCGGGAAGACCTCGCGGATTTCGGCGCGGCCAACGACCGTTTCGAACGCTTCGGGGCCAAGCTCGCCCGCCATCCCGGCGCGGATTTCGTCGATCAGGTCATAGATCACGTCATAATATTTGAGCGCGACCTTCTGGCGTTCGGCAATCTCGCGCGCCTTGGCATTGGCACGCACGTTGAAGCCGATGATCGGCGCGCCGCTCGCGCCCGCCAGCGTCACATCGCTTTCGGTGATGCCGCCGACGCCCGAATGCAGCACGCGTGCGCGAATGTCCGGCGTGCTGATCTTGTTGATCGATGCGACAATCGCCTCGACCGATCCTTGCGTATCGGCCTTGACCACCAGCGGATATTCGATCGCCTGCTTTTCCTTGAGCGCCGAGAACATGCTCTCGAGGCTGGCCGGGGCCGAGGTCGTCCGCTTGGCCAGCAGCACGCTGTGGCGATATTCGGCCACTTCGCGCGCCTTGGCTTCGTTTTCGACGACCTGCAGCGGATCGCCCGCCATCGGCACGCCCGACAGGCCGAGCACCTCGACCGGCATCGCGGGTCCGGCTTCCTTGATCTGGCGCCCCTTGTCGTCGATCAGCGCACGGACCTTGCCGCTTTCGGCGCCAACGACGAACACATCGCCGACCTTCAGCGTCCCGCGATTGATCAGGATCGTCGCGACTGGCCCCCGGCCCTTGTCGAGCTTGGCTTCGATCACGCTGCCTTCGGCCATCCGATCCGGGTTGGCCTTCAGCTCCATCAGTTCGGCCTGGATCTGGATCTTCTCGATCAGCTCGTCGAGCCCGGTCCGCTTGAGCGCCGAGACTTCGACATCCTGCACATCGCCCGACAGTTCCTCGACGATCACGTCATATTGCAGCAGCGCCTCGCGGACTTTCTGCGGATTGGCTTCGGGCTTGTCGACCTTGTTGATCGCGACGATCATCGGCACGTTCGCGGCCTTGGTGTGGTTGATCGCCTCCACCGTCTGCGGCTTCAGACCATCATCGGCCGCTACCACCAGAATGACGATGTCAGTCACATTCGCCCCGCGCGCGCGCATCTCGGTAAAGGCTTCGTGGCCCGGCGTGTCGAGGAAAGTGATCTGCGACTTGTCCTTCAGCGTCACCTGATAGGCGCCGATATGCTGGGTGATGCCGCCGGCTTCCCCCTTCACGACATCGGTGCCGCGCAGCGCATCGAGCAGGCTGGTCTTGCCGTGATCGACGTGACCCATGATCGTGACGACCGGCGGACGCGGCTGGAGCGCGTCATCGGCATCGTCGGCGGTCTGGAGCGCGAGTTCGGCATCGGCATCGGTCACGCGCGTCAGGTTGTGGCCAAATTCGGTCACCAGCAGCTCGGCGGTGTCCTGGTCGATCGTCGCGTTGATCGTGACGGGCATGCCCATCTTGAACAATGCCTTGACCAGATCGGCGCCCTTTTCGGCCATCCGGTTGGCGAGTTCCTGCACCGTGATTGCCTCGGGCACGACAACGTCGCGGACCTGCTTGGGCTGGGCTTCGCGCGGACCGAAGTGGCGCTTTTCTTTTTCGCGCGCACGCTTGAGCGCAGCGAGCGAGCGCGCCCGCGCGCCATCGCCGTCGTTGAGCGCGCGATTGACGGTCAGTTTGCCCGACTGGCGACGATCGTCGACGGTCTTGCGATCGCGGCTGGGCCGCGCGGGCGGCTCGGCCGACGCCGGGCGCTTGTTCGGCCCCAGATTGGCGTTGTTGTTGCCCGATGGCGCAGCACTTGCGGTGGGTGCAGCGCTTGCCGTCGGCGCAGCAGCAGGCGCCGCCGGTTCAGCGGCACGCGCTGGCTGCGGTCGTTCAGGGCGCGCGACCGGCGTGAAGCGGCGCGGCGCAGGCAAATTGGCGTCGGGCGCAAGGATCAGCGGATCGGCGGCGGGCACGGGTTCAGGCGCGGCCTGCACCGGCTCGGGAGCAGGCGCGCTGACCGGCTCGGCAGCAGGCGCGGCAGGAACCTCGGGCGCCTGTTCGGCCCTGCGGGCTTCCTCGGCGCGGCGACGCTCTTCCTCGATCGCTTCCTGGCGCTCGCGCTCCTCACGGCGACGCGATTCCTCATTCGCGTTCATCCGCGCTTCTTCGGCCTCGCGCAGCAGCTTGGCCTGAAGTTCCTGGCGCGAGAGCAGGCTGTCGGCGGGCTTGCGCACTGGCGGGGCAACAGGCTGCGGCGCGGGTTCGGGCGCGCGCGCCACCGGCGCCGGGGGCGCGACCTGCTCCTCGACCATCGGCTCGCCTTCGCCCGGACGGCCGAGCACACGGCGGCGCTTGACCTCGACCACCACGGTGTTCGAGCGGCCATGGCTGAAGCTCTGCTTCACCTTGCCGGTTTCGACCGTGCGCTTCAGGCCCAGCGGTGCGCGCATGCCCAGTTTCGGCTTTTCGTTGTCGGTATCGCTCATCAGGTCGCTCAA
>JAIETY010000200.1 GCA_019744885.1 Sphingomonas sp. | reverse complement strand
ATCCGCCAGCGCGTGCGGATGCGGCCTTCGTCGATCACCGCGAAGACGACATTGGTATTGCCGACATCGATCGCGAGCAGCATGACAACTCTTTCCTCTTCTCGCCGCCGTTCGTGTCGAGCGAAGTCGAGACACGTGCGCCGGGCTGGTCGCTTGTGGCCCGTCCCTCGACTTCGCTCGGGACGAACGGTCGGTGAACGGCATGTCTATATCAGAAACACATCGGCTGCGTGAATGACACGGACGCTGCCGTCCGCCAAGCGCAGGATCAGCGCGCCGTCATGGTCAAGCCGCTCGAACAGCCCCTCGATCCGCTGGCCATCGGGCAGGCTCGCGGCGAGCGCGGTCCCGGCGGAATGCGCGCGCGCCAGCCAACGGTCGCGGATGGGGCCAAGCCCCTCCCCCCGCCAGCGCGCGAGCCAACGCGCGAAGGAGTCGGCCAGCGTCTCGGCAAAGCCAGCAGCATCGGGCGCAGCGCCATGCGCGGCCAGACTCGTCACCGGGCGATCAAGGTCGGCGGGATGATGCGCGAGGTTAGCGCCGATCCCGACCACCACGGCATCCCCGGCGCGCTCAAGCAAAATGCCCGCGAGCTTTGCACCGCCTAGCAGCAAGTCGTTGGGCCATTTGATCGCCAGCGCCACCTCGGGCGCATGCACGCGCAATGCTTCCTCCAGCGCCACCGCCGCCACCAGCGCCAGCGTCGCCGGGGCCGGATCGCTCGCGCGCAACCGAACCAGCGTCGATCCATAGAAATTGCCCGGCGGCGATTGCCACACCCGGCCTTGCCGCCCGCGACCGCCGGTCTGCTGCTCGGCGCGGAGCCAGAATGCTTCGCCCAGTCCGCTCGCCGCCAGCGCGATCAGATCGGCGTTCGTCGATTCGGTCGTGGCAATGGTCCGGATGATCGCCGTCAGAACAGCGCCTTTGCTGCCACCGCGCTCCACACGCCCAGCGCCGGGATCAGGAAATAGCCAAGCGGCGACAGAAACACGGTGGAGGCGACAATCAGCCCGCCCTCGACCCGGTCATTCACCGGCGCAAAGGCCGCAGCAGGCTCGTCAAAATACATCGTCTTGACGATGCGCAGATAATAAAAAGCGCCGACCGCAGACAGCGCGATGCCGATCGCGGCATAGACGAACAGCCCCGCCTGCACCGCCGCCCAGAACACCACGAATTTGGCGTAGAAGCCGAACAGCGGCGGAATCCCCGCCAGCGAGAACATCATCACCGCCAGCGCAAACGCCAGACCCGGTCGCGTCCGCGACATGCCCGATAGGCTGGCGATGCTCTCAATTGACTGGCCCTCATGATCCTTCATCTGGAGCACGATCAGGAAGCTGCCGAGCGTCATGACGACATAGATCGCCATATAGATCAGCACCGCCGACACGCCCTGCTCAGAGCCTGCGGCGAGACCAACCAGCGCAAAGCCGACATTGTTGATCGAGCTATAGGCGAGCAGCCGCTTGATATTGGTCTGGCCGATCGCGCCTGCCGCCCCCAAAGCAATCGACGCAAGCGACGCGAACACGACGATCTGGCGCCATTCAAACGTCGCCGGTCCCATCGCCTCGATCGCAACCCGCACCGCGAGCAGCAGCGCTGCGACCTTGGGCGCCGAGCCAAAAAACGCGGTGACCGGCGTCGGTGCGCCTTCATAAACGTCGGGGGTCCACATGTGGAATGGCACCGCGCTCATCTTGAAGGCAAGCCCGGCGAACACGAACACCAGCCCGAACAGCAAGCCCTTCGAATGCGCGCCGGTGTAGGCGGTTGCGACCGCATCGAACATCGTCGTGCCGCTGAAGCCGTAAACCAGGCTGATGCCGTACAGCAGGATCCCGCTCGCCAGCGCGCCGAGCACGAAATATTTGAGGCCCGCCTCGGCCGAACGCAGATCGCGCCGCATCATGCTCGCGAGCACATAAGCGGCAAGGCTCTGCAACTCGAGGCCGACATAGAGCGTGAGCAAATCGCCCGCCGATACCATCATCCCCATGCCGACCGCCGAGAGCAGGATCAGCACCGGATATTCGGGCCGCATCGCATCACCCGAGGCGCGCTCGAAAAAGCTCGGTGCCATCAGGATCGCGACACCCGCCGCGCCATAGATCAGCACTTTGGCGAAGCTCGCGAAGGCATCGGCCTTGTACAGCCCGCCAAAGGCATCGCCGCCGGTCGTCGCCGGGTCGATCAGCGCGATCCCCGCGCCGAGCAGCACCGCGACGGCGGTCCAGCCAATCGCCCGCGCGCCGCCGCCCCATGCTGCGGCCATCATCAGCACCAGCGCGCCGATCGACAGCACGATCTCGGGCAAGGTCATCAGCAGATTATTGGTGAGGTCCATCTCAATGCGCCTCCGCATGCGCGGTTGCGGTAATTGGCGGCGCGCCGGGGGTCGGCAGCGAATCCCCGGCAGGCTGCGCGCGGGACACGCGGGCGACCAAGGTCTTCGCGTCTTTCCGCATCGGGGCGAGGAAGCTTTCGGGGTAAACCCCCATCCACAGCACCGCGAGACCGATCGGCAGCAGCAGCGCGACTTCGCGCATGCTCAGGTCGGGCATGATCCGCACATCGTCATGCACAATTTCGCCGAACGCGATCCGGCGGTAGAGATAGAGCATATAGGCCGCGCCCAGAATGATTCCCGTCGTGCACAGGAAGGTCGCGACCGTCGACACCTGATAGGTGCCCGCGAGGCTCAGGAATTCGCCGACGAACCCGCTCGTCCCCGGCAAGCCGATCGACGCCATCGTGAACAGCAGGAAGAAGATCGCATAGCGCGGCATGTTGATCGCCAGACCACCATAGCGGCTGATCTCACGCGTATGCAGCCGGTCGTAAATGATGCCGACGCACAGGAACAGCGCGCCCGAGACGAGCCCGTGGCTCAGCATCACGATCATCGCGCCTTCAATGCCCTGCTGGTTGAACGCGAACAGCCCGATCGTCACGATCGCCATATGCGCCACGCTCGAATAAGCGATCAGCTTCTTCATGTCCGACTGCACCAGCGCCACCAGCGAGGTGTAGATCACCGCGATCGCTGATAGCGCGAGGATCAGCCACGTCAGGCTCGCCGACGCTTCGGGGAACATCGGCACCGAAAAGCGCAGGAACCCATAGCCGCCGAGCTTGAGCAGTACCCCCGCGAGGATCACTGACCCCGCCGTCGGCGCCTGCACATGCGCGTCAGGCAGCCAGGTGTGCACCGGCCACATCGGCATCTTGACCGCAAACGATGCGAAGAACGCCAGCCACAGCCACGTCTGCACGCCACGCGGGAAATTGTAATTCAGGAGCGTCGGGATGTCGCTCGTCCCCGCCTGCTGCACCATATACAGCATCGCGATCAGCATCAGCAGCGAGCCGAGCAAGGTGTAGAGGAAGAATTTGTAACTCGCATAGACCCGGTTCGCGCCACCCCAGATGCCGATGATCAGGAACATCGGGATCAGCCCGCCTTCGAAGAAGACGTAGAACAGGAACAGGTCCTGTGCGGCGAACGTACCGATCATCAGCACTTCGGTGAACAGGAACGCGGCCATATATTCCGGCACGCGGGTGGTGACCGATTCCCAGCTCGCGCCGATGCAAATTGGCATCAGGAAGACGCTGAGCATGATCAGCATCAGCGCAAAACCGTCGATGCCGAGCGCCCAGCCGAACGGGCCGAAAATCGCCTGCGAATGCTCGACGAATTGCCACTGCGGCCCGCCAATTTCGAAATTGGCCCAGAGCGCGATACCGAGCACGAAATCGACCAGCGTGGCGGCGAGCGCCAGCCAGCGCGCGCCATTGGCGCTCAGGAACAGGCACCCGACCGCCGCCGCAGTGGGCACGGCGAGCATGAGGGAGAGGATGGGCATTCCGCTCATTGGTCCCACTTCCCTTGATCCGTTCGGGCTGAGCTTGTCGAAGCCCTGTCCTTCTTGTCGACGGTTGCCAAGAAGAACGGCCCTTCGACAAGCTCAGGGCGAACGGTGATAGGTGTTGTTGGAATTTGCATGAAGCTCACGACGCAATCGCCCAAGTGACCAGCGCGGTAAGGCCGATCAGCATGACGAAAGCATAAGTGTAGATATAGCCGCTCTGGAGCGTCGCCGCCGCGCGCGATCCCTGCGCGACGAACGCCGCCGCGCCGTTGGGTCCGAAGCGATCGATCGTCTGCTCGTCACCCCGGTGCCAGAACAGCCGCCCAAATGCGAAGGCGGGCTTGACGAACAGCAGGTCATAAAGCTCGTCGAAATACCATTTCTTCAGCAGCCAATCGTGCAGCCAAGGCACCGCGCGCGATACCGCCCCCGGCAGGCCCGGCTGCAAAACATAGGCGTAATACGCCCCGCCCAGCCCCAGCAGCATCACAATCGCGGTCGACAGCTTGACCATCAGCGGCACTTCATGCGCGGCGTGCGCGAGATGCTCGCTGTAAGCGACTGCGCCGTGCCAGAATTTCTCGCCCGACGCAGGCTCGATGAAAAAGCCGTGGAAGGCAAACCCGGCAGCCACCGCGCCAACCGACAGCAAGATCAGCGGCAGCAGCATCGACAGGGGCGATTCATGCGGGTGATAGCCACCGTCACCGGTCGCCGCGTGGTGCGGTTCGTGGTCATGCCCGTGATCGTCATCGCCGTGCGAGTGCAGTGCATGCTGGATATGCTCGGACGCTGCCCAGCGCGGCTTGCCCCAGAAAGTCAGGAACATCAGCCGCCACGAATAGAAGCTCGTCAGCAGCGCGACGATGATGCCCGTCACCGACGCGCCGATATTGCCCGCCGCCCAGGCGCTTTCGATGATCGCGTCCTTCGAATGGAAGCCCGCAAAGCCGATCGCGAGCTCATTGCCAAACACCGCCGGAATCCCGACGCCGGTGATCGCCAGCGTCCCCATCATCATCGCCCAGAAGGTTACGGGGATGCTTTTGCGCAGGCCGCCGTAGAACCGCATGTCCTGCTCATGGTGCATCGCATGGATTACCGATCCGGCGCCGAGGAACAGCAATGCCTTGAAGAAGGCGTGCGTAAACAGATGGAACATCGCCGCGCCATAAGCGCCGCAGCCCGCCGCGAAGAACATATAGCCGAGCTGCGAACAGGTCGAATAAGCGATCACGCGCTTGATGTC
>JAIETY010000013.1 GCA_019744885.1 Sphingomonas sp. | reverse complement strand
CTGTAGCTCAGATGGGAGAGCGCTGCAATCGCACTGCAGAGGTCAGGGGTTCGATTCCCCTCAGCTCCACCACCGCCTGATCATCCAATTGCCGGGCGGCGCGCGTAGATCCCGTAGGCCGCGATCACCGCATAACAGGCCGCCGGCAAGATCAGCGCGAACCGAAGGGTGCTCGCATCGGCAATCAGCCCCGTCAGCGGCGGGATGACCGCGCCGCCGACGATCGCCATCGCGATGATGCCCGATCCCTCGGCCGCGCGCTTGCCGAGGCCTTCGCTGGCGAGCGAAAAGATCGTCGGGAACATGATCGCGTTCATCAACCCAATCGCCAGCATCGACCAACCCGCGATCTGGCCCGTGGTGCTGGCCGTAACCAGAATGAGCGTGATCGATCCCGTCGCCACCGCCGCGAGCACTAGCCCTGGCGAAACGAAGCGCAGCACGACGGTGCCGATGAAACGCCCAAACATCGCGCCGCCCCAATAGAAGCCGACATAAGTCGATGCCGCGACCGCGCCGATGGCGAACACATCGGCCTGGATCAGGTAATTGACGATCAGCGAGCCGATCGCGACTTCGGCCCCAACATACAGGAAAATGCACGCTGCGCCGAAGCCGAAGCGGGGTCGTCCGAGCAGATTGAATGCCCGGAGCACGCTGCCACTATCTTCGACGACATTGGGCAGGCGATTGCGCCGCGTCCAAACCACCCCGGCGACGATCACCAGTGCCAGCGCCAGTGCCAGATAGGTGTTGACGACGACCTGCGTCTCCGCCGTGCGATAAGCGTCGAGCGCCGCGCCGCTGAGCGTCTTCGGATCGACCTTCGCGAGGCTGCCGAGGATCAGATAGCCGCCGACGATCGGGAAAATCGTCGTGCCGAGCGAATTGAAGGCCTGCGCAAAGGTGAGGCGGCTCGACGTCGTCGCGGGCTTGCCGAGCAGCGAGATCAGCGGATTGGCGACCACCTGCACCGTCGTGATGCCTGCCGCGAGCACGAACAGCGCAAACAGGAACACCGCAAAGGTGCCCGACTGCGATGCCGGGATGAAGAGCAGACACCCCGCCGTCATGATGACGAGCCCTATCGAGGCGGAGCGCATATAGCCCGCCTTGCGCACGATCGCTGCCGCCGGAATCGAGAAAATGAAATAAGCGGCAAAAAACGCCGACTGCACCAGCAACGCCTGAAAATAATTAAGCGTGAACAAATCTTTGAGCTTCGGGATTATCACGTCGTTCAAGCTCGTGATTCCGCCGAAGATGAAAAACAGCGCGAACACGAAAATTTGCAAATCGGGAGCGTTCACACCCTCGCCGGTGACATCGGCAGGCGCAGAAGGAGCAAGGGCCATGAAACGTCCTTAAAGTGCGCCGAGGCTGGCGAGTTGCACGTGGTGCGGCGCGAAATTGGCGGCGCACCGGCGAAGAAAATCATCGATCCGGGCCATGTCGGCGCCGCCATCGACCACGCGGAGCTGCGCGTCGGGTGGGTAGCTGCCATAGCCTGACAACAGGCAATACCAGCTCATCGGCGAATAATAACCCTCGATCCGCTGGCGCGCGACTTCGGCGACCAGATCGCCGCCGCTGAACCAGCAGTGGAGCAGCGCCTTGAGCGAATCCGACAGATGCTTGTTGGCGGCATTGTCGCGCCAATAGCGCGTGTCGGTGCGCTGGTTCACGCGGTAATGGCAGACGATATAGTCGCGGATGCCGTCGTAACGTGCTGCAATGGACGCGTTGAATTTGTCGCGGTGGCGCGGGGTGAAGCCGCCCGCAGCCCACGCATTGATAAAGCCTTCGACCGTCGCCTGGACGATGTGGAGCGCGGTCGCCTCCAGCGGCTCGATAAAGCCCTGCGCAAGCCCGACGGTCAGGCAATTGGCCGACCAGCTCGTCTCGACCCGGCCGACCTTCATTTTCAGATGGCGAGCGGCTGGCGCGTCATCGGGCAGCCCCAGATGCGCGCGCAGCTCGGCTTCGGCCTGCTCGGGCGTGAGATAGAGCGACGAATAGACATAGCCGTTACCGGTGCGAATGGTGAGCGGAATGTCCCAGCACCACCCCGCCGACAGCGCGGTCGCCTTGGTATGCGCGTTGATCGCCTCGCCGACGCGCGGCGTCGGCATCACCACGGCGGAATCGTTGAACAGATTGTCGGCGAACGAGCGGAACTTCACGCCGAGCGCTTCCTGCGCGATCACGCTCCTGAAGCCGCTGGCATCGACGAACAGCTCGGCTTCGATTGCCTGGCCATCCTCGGTCACCAGCGCCGCCGCCCGCCCATCGGCGCCGACGCGGACCTCCGTCACGCGCAGCGGCAAATGGACCACGCCGCGCGCGGCAGCATGATCGCGCAAAAAGGCGCCGACCAGATAAGCATCGAAATGATAGCCATAGCTCGGCTCGAACGGGAAATTGTCGGCCGGTTTCGGCCCGCGCTGTTCGGCCGCGAGCCGCGCGGGCAGGTAGAAGCGATCGGGATGCGCATCAACGGCGACACCGCCGCGCCGCGCCCCCGCATGGGTGAAGAAGGACTCCTGCGTGTGGATATCGAGCGCGGTCGGAAACGGGTGGAAATAGCTTTCGCACCCTGGCCGCTCCGACCAGCCGTGAAAGGCAATGCCATTTTTGTAAGTCGCGTTGCACGCCGGCATCCAGTCGCGCTCGGCGATCCCAAGCCGGTCGAAAAAGGCCTTCAATTGCGGCGTCGATCCCTCGCCGACGCCGATGATGCCGATGTCAGGGCTTTCGATCACCGTGACATGTGCGCGCGGCCAGGCATGGGCGAACAAATTGGCGGCCATCCACCCGGCCGTCCCACCCCCCAGTACGACGATGCGACGCCTGTCGTCAGTCATTCACATGCGCGCCGAGCAGCCAGCCGAAGATTTCGTCGAGCCGGGCATTCCAGGCATTTTCCTCGTGCGCGGTGCCGGGGTAGCTGCGCGTCTCATAATCTTGCTGCGGTCGCCAGCCGACCCGGATCAGCGTCGCGTCCACTGCCGTTTGCCAAGGACCATAATATTGGTCGAGCGTTTGGTCGCCATGATCGAACCAGATGTAGCGCCCCGACGCCGGACCTAGCCGCTCGGTCAGGTACTTGGTCCATACAGCGTTGATCTCCGCCCGATTTTCGTCGGCACGGATCGGGTCGATCAGCGGCCAGTGGGTGGAGACGCAACCCGCCTTGCCGAAAACCTGCGGATATTCGGCAATCGCATAGAGCGAGATCAGCCCGCCCATGCTCGATCCCACGATCGCGGTGTGGTCGCGGTCGGGCTTGGTCCGGTACCTTCTGTCGATCATCGGCTTGAGTTCGCCGGTCAGGAATTTCAGATAGGCGTCGGACCGGATCGGCCCCTGCACGAACGACTGACCATAGGCGCGAACCGCGGGCGACAGCGACTCATACACGCGCTGCGGCATATAGGTCCGCGCCCGGTCGGCGCCGTGGCTGTAGATGCCGACGATGATCACGGGGTCGATCTGCTTTGCCGCCACCAGCCGCATGACCGACTTGTCCGCTGCCCATATCTTGTTGAAATTGGATTTCTTCAGAAAGAACAGATTCTCCGCGTCCTGCATATAGACAACGCCGTAGCGCTGCTTGCCGCGGGCATAGCCGGGCGGGAGCCAGATCGTGACGTGCGACGGGCCCATATTGATGGAACCGAATTTGGGCAGATCGACGAAAGTACCGGTGGCGGCAACCGGCGCCTTCTTCGCGAGCGCTGGCGCGGCACAGACGATCGCGAGCAGCAGGATCAACGCACGGATCATTTTTTCCCCTTTGGCGCGATGAAACGGATCGCCTGCCCGCCCCCCGGCGCAAGCGCCAGCGTCAACGTGTCGGCGGCGGTGACCTTGCGGGTTTCGATCACGATCGCATGGCGCTTGTCGGTGCGATAGTCGGCATCGGGACCGTCGCGATAGATTTGCGCGGTGTAGGTCTTGCCGGGATCGAGGAAGTCGAGCTTCGCCGTCAGCGTCCGCGCCTCTTCATCCCCGACGGCGCCCAGATACCAGTCCGCGCCGCCGCGCACCTTGCGCGCAATCACGGCATAGTCGCCCGGCTCGCCCGCCAGCATCCGGGTGTCGTCCCAGTCGGTCGGCACATCCTTGATGAACTGGAACGCGGCCATGTGCTGCGCGTAATTTTCGGGCGTGTCGGCGGCCATCACCACGGGCGAGTAGAGCACGACGTAAAGCGCGAGCTGCTTGGCTTCGGTCGACAATATATCGCTGTCGCTCTGCCCCTTCAGGCTCAGCACGCCGGGGGTGAAGTCCATCGGCCCTTCGAGCATCCGCGTGAACACCAGATTGGCCTCATGCTCGGGCGGATTCTTGCCGCCCCAAGCATTATACTCCATGCCGCGTGAGCCTTCGCGCGCGACCCAATTGGGGTAGGTGCGCTGAAGCCCGGTGCCCTTGATCGGCTCATGGCTGTCGATCGCGACCTTATACTTCGCCGCCGCCTCGAGCACGCGGATGTGGTGGTAGGACATCCACTGCCCCTCGTGCCACTCGCGCAGCTTGGTGCCATCGGCATCGACGCGCTCGATCTGGCCGGCGTCGGTGACATAACCGGTCTTCACGACCATCTCGTTGTGATCGGCCGCGAATTTGAACGCCGCGTCGAACTGGTTCTCATAATGGCTCGCCGAGCCGCCGGTTTCGTGATGACCGATCAGCCGCACGCCCTTGGCCTTGGCGTATGCCGCGAGCGCATCGGCATCGAAATCGGCGGTCGGCTGGGCGAAGTTCATGTCATTGCCATTGCCGAACCAGTCGCCGTCCCAGCCGGCGTTCCAACCTTCGACAAGCACACCGGCAATGCCATTGGCAGCGGCGAAGTCGATATAGCGTTTGACATTGGCGGTGGTCGCGCCGTGCTTGGGCCCGCGCGCCCAGCTCCATTCGTCCTTGATCATGTTCCACCACACGCCGACGAATTTGCCGGGCTTGAACCAGCTCATGTCGCCGAGCTTGTTGGGCTCGTTGAGGTTGAGCATCAGGTGGCTCATGTAAATCCCCGGCGCATCATCGGCGAGGATCAGCGTGCGCCACGGCGTATGCCATGCCCCGCTCCGCGTGACCTTGGGGCGCCCGGCCCCGGCGGTCAGCGCCGCGCGCAGCGTATTGCCCTCGGTCCGCGCCACCGCCATGCCCGAATAATCGACCAGCGCGGCTTCGTGCAAAGCCACATAAGTGCCGTCGTCGAGCTTGATCGTCACGGGCGTGTCCGTCGTCAGAACATTTGGCGCAGCTCGCGGCGTAGATTAGCGGAGTGCGGGCCTCGTCTGGGGGTTGAT
>JAIETY010000224.1 GCA_019744885.1 Sphingomonas sp. | reverse complement strand
GCGAGGCGCACCGCGGCGCGCGCTTCGTCGCTGATCGCCGCGTAGCCCGGACCGACGTGGTCGACCACGATCGGCGCGTTCGCCGGTGTCGCGAGCCCGCCCAGCGCCGCCGTCGCGGCGAGCCCTTCGCTCAGCGCCCCGCGCGCATCGACCACCGCAAGCGCGGCGCCGCTGGCGTTATAGCGCTCGACCGCGCCATCG
Source organism: Sphingomonas sp. (assembly GCA_019744885.1). Classification (GTDB taxonomy): domain Bacteria; phylum Pseudomonadota; class Alphaproteobacteria; order Sphingomonadales; family Sphingomonadaceae; genus Sphingomonas. The sequence continues at coordinate 5,194 of JAIETY010000224.1, read as the reverse complement.
CTGCGGCGGGCAGCGATGGCCTGCCAACCGCTGCGTCCGGCCAGCGCCGCAATTTCGTCGCGCTGGCGAAACGACAGGATGAACAACGGCGCCGGATCGGGGGCGGTACCATCATTCGGATCGGGCAGAGGCGGTTGCGTCATCAGCCCTCAGCGTAGCAGCGCCCGTCGGGCTTCGCTACCGGCTGTCGCCAGCGCGTCCGGGCGACGATATTGCGCCTGGTAAGCCTCGCCCCGAGGCCTAGGGATCGGGCGATGGCGGCGGATATTCCAGCGGGCGTCGACCCCGCACCGTCGCGCCCGGCGGTCGGACTGTTGCGCAAGCTCGGTCCTGGCCTTGTCACCGGTGCCGCCGATGACGACCCGAGCGGCATCGCGACCTACAGCCAGGTCGGCGCCGCGTTCGGCTATAGTCTCGCGTGGACGATGCTGTTCAGCTTTCCGCTGATGGTCGTCATCCAGGAAATCGCCGCGCGCATCGGCAGCGTCACGGGCGCCGGCATCGCGCAAAATCTGCGCCGCCACTATCCGCATATCGTGGTGCGGATCGTCGTCGGGCTGCTGGTGATCGCCAATGTCATCAATCTGGGTGCTGATCTCGGCGCGATGGGGGCGGCGCTCGATCAATTGCTGGGTGGGCCTGTGCATCTCTACACGGTCGGGTTCGGCGTGGTCTGCATCGCGCTCGAAGTGTTTGTCGCCTATCCGCGCTATGCTGCGGCGCTGAAATGGGCGACGCTGTCGCTCTTTGCCTATGTCGCGGTCGCCTTTGCCGCACGGGTGCCGATCGACCGGGCGCTGAGCGGCACGTTGATCCCGACGCTGACGTTAGACGCGCCGCATGCGATGGCGCTGGTGGCCGTGCTGGGCACGACCATCTCGCCCTATCTTTTCTTCTGGCAAAGCGGGCAGGAAGTCGAGGAAGGACACCGCCGCCACGTCAAGCCTTTGTGCGTCGCGCCCGATATGGCCGGGCCAGAGCTCGGGCGAATTCGCACCGACACGATCATCGGCATGGGCTTTTCCAACCTGATCGCGCTGTCGATCATTGTCGCGACCGCAGCGACGCTCCACGCGCAAGGCATCACCGACATCCAGACATCGGCACAGGCTGCCCAGGCGCTGCGGCCGATTGCGGGCGATTTCGCCTTCGCGCTTTTCGCCAGCGGCATCATCGCCACCGGCATGCTCGCGGTGCCAGTACTGGCGGGATCGGCAGCTTATGGCGTCGGTGAGATGTTCGGCTGGACCACCGGCCTCGCGCGCGGGCTGAAGGAGGCGCGCGCCTTTTATGCGGTGATCGCGCTGACGACGCTGGCCGGGGTCGCGCTCAATTTCACGCCGATTGATCCGATCAAGGCGCTTTACTGGAGCGCGGTGGTCAACGGCGTGCTGGCTGCCCCGCTGATGGCGGCGATGATGCTGATCGCAACCAACAAGCGCGCGATGGGCAGGCTGACGCTGTCGCTACCGATGATGATCGCAGGCTGGCTGGCCACGGCCGTCATGGCGGCGGCGTCGATCAGCTTCTTCGTGCTTTCGGTTTGACTGCCGTCAGTTCGCGCGGCGCGGCAGATACTGTTCGCATTCACCGACCCCGGCGGCGATGCCGAGCCCGGCGTACAGCCCCCGTGCTTCGCGCCACAAGGGCACCGCAGCGTCTTGCTCATCATTGAGGTCAAGCGCCAGCGCCGTCACGCGGAGCGCATTGGCGAGGTCGAGCGGCAGTGGCGCGGCCTGCGATCGGTAGAGCGTCAGAGCCTCGCTGCCCGTCGCAAGCGCTTCGTCGCAACGCCCGGCCTCGCGCGCCAGATCGGAAAGATGCCGCAAGGCATGCGCCAACTCGAGTGGCGCGTTGGTCGCCCGCGCCAGCGCTGCAGCATCGCGATAGGAAGTCGTCGCAGCATCGGCCTGCCCTGCGGTTCGCAAGGCGCGCGCCTGTGCCAATAATACCTCGATCGCCGCGCTCATCGGCCTCTCCCGTCGCGAGTCGTTGTCACACTGTGACACGACGATACCCTTGCCGCCACTCATCCGAAGCCCTAGCTCTTGGTCCATGTCCTGCGGCCCTGCCCTTATCGACCGCCATGGTCGCACGATCAGCTATCTGCGGATCTCGGTGACCGATCGCTGCGATTTGCGCTGCCGCTATTGCATGGCCGAGGAAATGACCTTCCTGCCCAAGGCGCAGTTGCTGAGCCTTGAGGAAATCGCACTGATCGCCGAACGGTTCATCGCGCGGGGTGTCACCAAAATCCGGCTTTCGGGCGGCGAGCCGCTGGTGCGCCGCGACGTTGGCGAGCTTGTGCGGCGGCTCGGCCGCTCGCTGGGGCATGGCCTCGACGAACTGACGATGACGACCAATGCCACCCGGCTCGCCGATCATGCTGAGGCGCTTTATGCAGCGGGCATGCGGCGGATCAACGTCAGCCTTGACAGCCGCGATCCCGCGACCTTCCGCCACATCACGCGCCACGGCGATGTTGCTCAAGTCCTCGACGGCATTTTCGCGGCGCGCGACGCGGGGCTGAAGGTCAAGATCAATCTGGTCGCACTGAAAGGCCTCAACGACCACGAAATTCCTGAGATGCTGGCGTGGTGCGGCGCCAATGGCTTCGACCTGTCGCTCATTGAGACGATGCCACTCGGCGCGATCGACGAGGACCGCGCTGATCGTTTCGTGCCGCTCACCCAAGTGTTCGCCGACCTCGCCGCGCGCTTCACGCTCGACCCGAGCGACCACAATAGCGGCGGCCCGGCGCGCTACTGGCGGGTCAGCCCCTGGGGTACCAAGCTGGGGCTGATCTCGCCGCTGACCAATAATTTCTGCGCCACCTGCAACCGTGTGCGGCTGACGACCGAGGGCAAGCTGTTCATGTGCCTTGGCCATGATGATCAGGTCGATCTGAAAACCGCGATCCGCGAAGGTGGTCTCGCCGCACTCGATGCTGCACTCGACGCGGCGATGATCCGCAAGCCCGAACGGCACGACTTCGCCATCGCCCCCGGCAGCGCCCCGGCGGTTGCGCGTCACATGAGCGTCACCGGCGGATGACCGACACCCTCCGGCGCGCGCTTGCCGTCTCGCCGACGCCGCAGGCACAGGAAGCCGCCCAGGCACTCGCCGATGGCTATGAGTGGGTGCCAGAGGACCAAGCCGAGCTGATCGTCGCGCTGGGGGGCGATGGCTTCATGCTGCAGACGCTCCACCGCCAGCTCGAACGCCCCGCCAATCCGCTGCCGGTGTTCGGGATGAACCTTGGCACCGTCGGCTTCCTGATGAATGACTGGCAGGTCTATGGCCTCGACGCGCGGCTTGCCGCCAGCAAGGCGTTCAAGGTGACACCGCTGCGCATGATCGCAACCATCATGTCGGGCGAGACGGTGTCGCTGCCCGCGATCAACGAAGTCTCGCTGCTGCGCGAAACCCGCGAGACCGCCAAGCTCGAAGTGACGCTCAACGACCGTGTCGTCATTCCCGAACTCGCCTGCGACGGTATCTTGGCGGCGACGCCAGCGGGCTCGACGGCGTATAATTTCTCGGCGCAAGGCCCGATCCTGCCGCTCGGCTCGGCGTTGATTGCCCTCACCCCGATCAGCCCGTTCAGGCCAAGGCGCTGGCGCGGGGCGATCCTGCCTGACAAGGCGCGCATCCGGCTGCGCGTGATCGAGCCGCACAAGCGCCCGGTCAGCGCCGTCGCCGATCAACGTGAAGTCCGCGACGTCGCCAGCGTCGAAATCGCGATCGACCGCACGCGCGAACTCACGCTGCTGTTCGATCCCGAACACGCGCTCGACGACCGGATCACGATGGAGCAATTCATCGCTTGAGCACCCGGGACGCGTCGGCGCCCCCAAAGCTATTGCAAAGCCGCAATCGCCGGTTATAGAGCGCCCTTCGCACCGCATTCCCTGATAGCTCAGCGGTAGAGCACTCGACTGTTAATCGAGCGGCCGTAGGTTCGAATCCTACTCAGGGAGCCACCCCCATATAGCGGATTGCCAGACGCCCGACGGCGACCCTAGACTGCGCGCATCGAGCCGGGATCACCACCGGCCAAGCGAAGAGGATGCGCCATGCGCCATACCCCCCCGTTCTGGGCACTGATCTGTGGCGCCGTTCTGATGGTTTCAGGCTGTACTGCTGCTCCGAAAACCGATGCGCAAGGCTTCACCATCGATTCCGATTTCGAGAAGCGGCTGCAGGAGCAGTTGCTCGACGCCAAGCCGGGGAGTGTCATCACCATCCCGGCGGGCAAATATGCGCTAACCCGCAGCCTCAGCCTTGCCGCCGATGGTGTAACGATCAAGGGCGCGGGCATGGACAAGTCGGTGCTGTCCTTCGCCAAACAGAATTCGGGCGCCGAAGGACTGCTGGTGACCGGCGACGATTTCACGCTTGAAGATGTCGCGATCGAAGACAGCAAGGGCGATGCGCTCAAGATCAACGGCACCACCAATGCGGTGATGCGCCGCGTGCGTGTCGGCTGGTCGGGCGCGCCCAAGACTTCGAATGGCGCTTACGGCCTCTACCCGGTGCAAGTCACCAACGTCCTGATCGAGGATTGCGTGGTCAAGGGCGCGTCGGATGCCGGCATTTACGTCGGCCAGTCGAAGAACATCATCGTCCGCCGCAACCGCGCCGAAAACAACGTCGCGGGCATCGAGATCGAGAATTCGACCGGCGCCGATGTCCACGACAATGTCGCGACCGGCAATGCGGGTGGCATCCTTGTATTCAACATGCCCGACCTGCCCGTCCCCGGCAGCAAGACCCGCGTGTTCCGCAATCAGGTTACCACCAACAATCACGTCAATTTCGGCGCGAAGGGGACTGCGGTCGCCTCGGTCCCGTCGGGATCGGGGGTGATCGTCAATTCGAACGACGAGGTCGAGATTTTCGATAACGATCTGAAGGATAACAAGACCGCCAACGTTATCATCTCCAGCTTCTACTCGCTCGGCTTTGCCGCGACGCGCGGGATTGCCGCCGCCTATGATCCCTTCCCTGAAAATGTGTACGTCACCGGCAACAGGATTTCGGGCGGCGGGACCGATCCGGGGCAGAAATATGCGCCGCTCAAGGCGCTGGGCGGCGGCGCGCTGCCGGCGGTGCTATGGGACGGGTTCACCAATCCCAAGATCGCCAAGCCCGGCATCTGCGTCCAGAACGGCGATGCCAAGGTGCTCAACGT
>JAIETY010000025.1 GCA_019744885.1 Sphingomonas sp. | reverse complement strand
CCCCGCTTGCGGCCCGGGTCATTCACCCGACTAAAGCTTGCATCGCCGCGCCAAGCTGCTTATGCGCCAGCCCCTCGGTCGGGACGTAGCGCAGCCTGGTAGCGCATCACACTGGGGGTGTGGGGGTCGCAGGTTCGAATCCTGTCTCCCCGACCATATCGTTCATCTACATTGGGATTAAATGTTGGGCGTTGCCGACGCGTTGCGGTAAAAGCATGTGCATGCGGGTACTTCTGGCTGAAGATGACGATGATACGGCGCGGCTCGTTGATCAGGGGCTGGTCGAGCTTGGCCATCAGGTCGTGCGTGTCGCGACCGGCGATGCCGCGCTGAAGCTCGGCGGCAGCGAAGCTTTCGACGTTGCGGTGATTGACCGGATGCTGCCCGAACTCGACGGCACCGAAGTCGTCCAGCGTTGGCGCGCTGCGGGCGTGAGTATCCCGGTCCTGATGCTGACGGCGCTCGGCGGGATCCGCGATCGGGTGGCAGGCCTTGAGGCTGGCGCCGATGATTATCTCGTCAAGCCCTTTGCCTTTCCCGAACTGGCCGCGCGGCTTGCTGCGCTGATGCGGCGTCCGCCGATCAGCGACTCGCCGACCCGGCTCGCGGTCGCGGGCATCGAGATGGATCTGATCAAACGCGAAGTCCGCCGCGACGGGCGCGAAATCCACCTTCAGCCGCGCGAATTTGCGCTGCTTGAGCAATTGATGCGCCACGCGGGCAAGATCGTGACGCGCACGATGTTCCTCGAAATCGTCTGGGGTTTTCATTTCGACCCGCAGACCAACATCGTCGAAAGCCATCTCAGCCGCCTGCGCTCGAAGATCAACGAAGGCTTTGATGTCGATCCGATCCAGACCTTGCGCGGCGTCGGCTATCGCATGCGCGGCGATGACTAGGCTGGCACACGCGTCGGCCGGGCGCTGACGATGCCGCATCGCAAAAAGCTCAAATGGTATGCGAGCGCGGCCTATCGGATCGCGCTGATTTATTCGGCCGTCTATGCGGTTACGATCGCCGCGCTGGGCATCGCCGTTTATTTTGCTGCGGACGCCGAAATTAGCCGCCAGCAAGACGAAGGTATCCGCGTCGAAGTCGTCGAACTCGCCGACGAATATCGGCGCGAAGGGTTCGATGATGTGGTCCGCGCGATCAACGCGCGCGAGGCAGGCGGCGGGAGCAACAGCTTCAGCTATGGGTTGTTCGACGCACGCGGCAAGCGGATGGCCGGGACGCTCCAGATCCGCGCCCCAACGATTGGCTGGCACCGCATTGCTGTCCGCGAGCGCGATGACGCAAGCGTGCCGGCGCGCTTGTTCTCGGCTGACATCGCGCCGAGGCTGCGGCTGGCGGTCGCGCTCGACAATCGTGCGATTGAGCAGGTCGACCGGACGATCTTGGCGCTGTGCCTTGCGGCCTTTGCGCTTGCGATTGTAGTCGGCGCGATTGGCGCGCTGATGCTCGGCGGCTACCTCCAACGACGGTTTGAGGTCGTGGTTGCGACCGCCGTGGATATCGCGGGCGGCAATCTCGGGCGGCGTATGCCGCTTGGCCCACGCGGTGACGAGTTTGACCGGCTGGGGGCGCGCTCAATGCCATGCTCGACCGGATCACGATGCTGCTCGACAATCTGCGCCAGATTTCGAGCGACGTTGCCCACGACCTGCGCACCCCGCTGGCGCGACTCCGCGTTGAGATCGAGCTCGCGCAGAACGGTGCGCCCGATCCTGAGCAACAGCGCGCTGCGCTCGATCGCGCGCTGCGCCAGAGCGACGAATTGCTGCGGCTGTTCAGCGCGATCCTGCGCATTTCCGAAGTCGAGGGCGGGTCGCTCGAACGCAGTTTCAGACAAATCGATGTGTCGGCGCTGGTCGAGGATTTGTCTGAGAGCTTTGCCCCCGCCATCACCGATGGCGGGCGCACGCTGACGCAAAGCGTGGCGCCAGGGCTCAGCGTGCGCGGCGACCGCGAGCTGATCGCGCAAGCGCTGATCAATCTGCTCGACAATGCCCAGCGCCACACACCACCGGGCGCAGCGATCAGCATCATTGCCGAGCGGGTGCCCGACGGCGTGCAGCTGATCGTCGCCGATAATGGGCCCGGCGTCCCCGAAGCCGATCGCGAGCGTGTCGTCCGGCGGTTCGTGCGCCTCGACTCGAGCCGCACCAATGCCGGTCATGGGCTGGGGCTCAATCTCGTCTCGGCCATCGCGGTCGCCCATGGCGGACGGCTGGTGATCGGCGACAACGAACCGGGTTTGCGCGCGACTCTGTGGTTGCCCACCGCCGCCTGACGCTAGACGGCTGGACAAGGCCCACATAAGGCGCGCGCCCGGCGGGGAGGTGCCCCTCGGCTTTTCAGGTGCGACCAATCGTCGATCAGGCTACTTCTTGTCGGCCTTGTTCGCGGCCATCGCGTCGCTCCGCTCGGCAACATTTCCCGCCCTGGCGTCGATGTCGTTGGCGTTGTTTTCCATCATGTCGGCAGCCATCGCGTTCGACGATGATTCGGCCATCGCTTCCATATTGTCGGCCTTCATCTCCATGTCGTCGCCCCGATTTTCGGTGGCGGCGCCCTCGGGCGGACGATTGCAGGCGGACAGGCTGATCAGACCGATGGCGGCGATTGCGAGCTTCTTCACCTTATTTGCTCCCGGAGAACAACGCGATCGGCTTGCATGGCTTTACTTGGCCGGAGCAGGATCAAGCGCCTCGGGCGCATTCGCCACCACCGCGAGCATCGCCGTCCACGCCGCGACATTTTGGGCGATTTGGACCGGGTCGATTCGTTCGAGCGTATCCTCGGGCGTGTGGTGATAATCGAAATAGCGCGTGCCGCTCTGGTTGAGATCGATCACCGCGACGCCTGCGCGGACCAGCGGCGCAACGTCCGCGCCGCCGCCTGCCGCCTCGCGCGACCGCACGATGCCAAGCGGGGCGAGGGCGGCATAAACACGGTCACCGACCGCGCTCGCGGCAGGCGGCAGCTTGAAGGCGACGCGCCACACACGGTCGGCGCCGAAATCGGATTCAGCGGCGAGCACATGGCGTTCGGCCTTGTGCGCGGCGAAATAGGCTTCGGCCCCGGCGCCACCGGTTTCCTCATCGCCGAACCACACCACGCGGATCGTCCGACGCGGGGCGGGGCCGTCGAGCAGCCGCTTGGCCGCCGCCGCCGTGATCGCAACACCCGCGCCATCGTCGATCGCGCCGGTCCCCAGATCCCAGCTGTCGAGATGCCCGCCGATGACGATGATCCCGGCGTCGGGGTCGGTGCCCGGCACTTCACCGATGACATTTCCGGTTTCGGTCATGCCCAGATCGCGCGGCGTCAAGGTCAGGTGGAGCGTGATCGGCTTGCCGCGCTTGACCATCCGGCTGAGATTGTCGGCGTCGGAGGTGGAGAGCGCTGCCGCCGGGATTGGCGTCACGCCCTTTTCAAAATTGGTCTGCCCGGTGTGCGGGCCACGCCCGTGATCGCTGCCGATCGAGCGGATGACCATCGCGACCGCGCCTTTCTTCGCCGCCAGATTGGGCCCGACAAAGCGCGCGGACCCGAAGGTGCCATAGCTCGACCCGTCCTGCGTCGCGACCATTGCGTTCGAGACGAAAGCGATCTTGCCCTTGAGACTCCCATCGGGCGCGCGCTGGAGATCGGCGAAGCTCGGGAAATAGACGATTTCGGCGGTGATCCCCTCAGCGGGCGTCGCGCCCGATCCGCCGAGCGCAGTCAGCCGCAGCTTTTGCGGGAAGGGGCTGACCACTTCGGCGGTTTCGACGCCGCGCACCCAGGTGCGCATCATCGTGGTTTCGATCCGCACATTTTTGAAGCCAAGCGCCTTCATCTTGGCGAGGCCCCAGGCGCGCGCGCGGGCTTCGGCTTCGGTGCCGGCCATGCGCGGGCCGACTTCGGTCGTCAGCCCTTCGACAATGTCATAGGCGACCTCGTCCTTCAGCGCCGCATCGCGCAGCACCGCGACTTGCGGGTCGAGCGCGGGGGCGGGCGGCGGGGCGGCGCGTTGCGCGGCGGCGGGCTGGATGAGAAAGGGCAGGGCGAAGGCGGCGCTGGCCGCAAGCAGGGGGCGAAGGTTCATGGCCGTGAGCCTAGCCGGGTGGCGGCAAGATGCAATCGCTTGGTACGATCGGCGGCCTATGCCAAGGCGCGGCGTGTTGACGCTGGCTAGGGAGTTTGATGATCGATCCGCTCAAACATATCGACTTGCTCCGCGCCAAAGCGGCGGGGGACCCGCTCGCGTTGCTGCGTATTGCCGAGATGATGGTCGAAGCGCAGCGCTTCGACGAGATGATCGACCTGTGCGAGCAAATCGTCGCGGGCGCCGATGCCAATGTCGCGGCGCGCGCGCGCAGCCTGATGTTGCGCCAAATTCCCGGCTGGCATTTCTCGATCCTGAGCGATTTGCCGCGCAACCGCGCCTATGCCGATGCGATTGCGCGCGCGCTCGCCCAGCGGCCGGGGGCACGGGTGCTGGAGATTGGCACCGGCAGCGGCATCCTCGCGATGCACGCCGCGCGGGCGGGCGCCGCGCAGGTGGTGACGTGCGAAGCCAATCGCCTCGTCGCGCAGGCCGCGCAGGGGGTGCTGGTCGCCAATGGGCTGCACCGGCAGATCACGCTCATCAATCGCCATTCGACCAGCCTGACCGAGGCCGATATCGGCGGCCGCGCCGGCATCCTCGTCTCCGAAATCATTGCCGACAATGTGTTGAGCGAAGGCGTGCTGCCGTCACACGAACATGCGCTGCGTGCGCTCTGCGTGCCCGATCCGGTCGTTATTCCCGCGCGGGCGACCGTCTGCGTGGCGCTCGCGACCGATCACAATCCCGTGCGGGCCCCGCTCGATCATCTCGACGGCTTTGATCTGGCGCCCTTCAACCGGCTCAAGCCCCCCGTGATCAGCATTCAGACGAACGACAAGGATGTGCAATTGCGCAGCGACGCGATCGATCTCTTCGCCTTTGATCTCGCCACGCCAGTGCGCCAGCCGCCCGAGCGCGGGACGCGATCGATGGTCTCGGGTGGTGGGCGCATCGATGGCGTGGTGCAGTGGCTGCGGCTCGAACTGGCCCCGGGGATCGCTTACGAGAATCCACCCAATGGCGCGTGGTCGAACTGGGGGCTGCGCTTCCACCGCTTCGACGATCCGGTCGAGACGCAGGCGGGCGACGTAATCGTCATCGACGCGGCGCATGACCGCAACCGGATCAGCATTACCCGCGCCTGATCCCGCCGCAGCGCGTTGCCAAGCGCGGGGGGCCTCGCTATGTCCCCGCGCACATTTCCCGACACACAAACGACGGAGCGCGTCGGCCATGGCCGTTCAATATACCTATGTGATGAAGGGCTTGACCAAGACCTTTCCGGGCGCCGCCAAGCCGGTGCTCAACAACATCAGCCTGCAATTCCTGCCGAC
>JAIETY010000209.1 GCA_019744885.1 Sphingomonas sp. | reverse complement strand
CGACAGCATCGCCATCGGCTGGAGCACGATCGAAATCAGCGGAATGTCTGCCTTTTCGCACACGATCGGTGCGGCCAATGCGAAGATTGACGCGACGATCGCGCAAGCCCCCTCGGCCACGTCACTCAGTGCCCGTGTCGATGAGGCGAGCGACGGCAGCAGCACCTGGTCGAGCATCTCGCGCTGATCGTCCATGATCTGGCGCACCGCCTCGGCTTCGTTGAGCCCCATGCGCTGGCGAATCTCGTCGAACGCCGGCAGCACGGGCTCGGCATCGAGTCCGGCCGCGCGGCACTCAGCGAGGTGATCCTGGCCGACCGCCATCACCGGATGGAATCCGCGCGCCTTCAGCGCCAAGGCAATCGCGATGAAGGGATGCAAATCCCCCCGCGTCCCGATCGTGGTTAGAACGATTTTACGCATAACCAACCCTGCGTGCGGCGCGACCGCGCCGACGTCAACATGCGATATGGTAACCTGCGCTCGGCCTTTGGTGTGGAACGGCCTATTTCGGGGCAAGCACCATCAACATCTGGCGCCCCTCCATCCGTGGATAAGCCTCAACCTTGGCATGTTCGGCGATGTCCGCCTGCACGCGCTGGAGCAGCGCCATGCCGAGCTGGCCGTGGCTCAACTCACGACCGCGAAAGCGCAGCGTGATCTTGACCTTGTCGCCCTCACCGATGAATTCGGCCACCTTTTTCATCTTGGTGTCGTAATCATGATCGTCGATGTTCGGACGCATCTTGATCTCTTTGATCTCCTGCGTCTTCTGCGATTTACGCGCGGCATTGGCCTTTTTCTGGGCCTCGTATTTGAACTTGCCGACATCGAGGAATTTGGCGACCGGCGGATCGGCGTTGGGCGACACTTCGACCAGGTCGAGCCCAACGGCATTCGCCTGTTCCATCGCTTCGCGCGTGTACATCACGCCCAGATTCTCGCCGTCCTGATCGATTACGCGAACTTTTGGCGACACAATGAATTCGTTGAACCGCGGACCGTTGATCGGCGGGGGCGCGAGCGGGCGCCGGGTCATGGGAGGACGTATGAGTATTGCTCCTGTGGTTGTCTAATCACCTAACATACGCGCAATCGCGCGATTTGGGAAGTTCAGTCCAGCGTATCGAGCTGGATCGCAACACCTGGCAGGAGCAGTGCTGCAACGGTGTCGTGTGCTTCATATTCCTCGACGTCGGTGTACCGGCCGCCGACCGGCGCGCGGTGAACGCGGATCGTTTCTCGCACAGCATCTACCACCCAATAATCGCGCACGCCGTGCTGGGCATAAAGCGGCGCCTTGACGCGCAGGTCATAGCCGAGCGACGAGTCGGCGACTTCGATCGCTAGAAGCAAATCGGGTCCGCGCATTTCACGAATCATCGCCCCCCTCGGCAAGACGACCAGATCAGGTTCGAGGAGCAGATCGACAGCAAGCGTGATCGATGGCGAGGGATAAAGCCACGCATGATCCGGAAGCGCGAGGACAATCGCGCGGTTCAGCTTTGCTTCCATCATCGAATGCCAATTGGCTTTGGCTGCCGCCATTGGGACGATCTCCCCGTCGATCAACTCCATCGGCTCATTTTCGGCAAATACGCCCATATCGGTCAGCGCATAGACTTCGTCGACGGTCAGCCGCGCCGGGATCAAGCCTTTTCGGACATTCTGAAAGACGGTCATAGAGGTTTGTCTAGCACAAATCCGGCGGCGTCGCATCCCGCACGAGCATCGCGACCAGATCGTCGAGCGCCATCACCTGCTGCCGGTCGCTGCCCAATTGGCGGAGCGCGACGGTGGCTTCTTCGGCCTCGCGCTTGCCGACGACGATCAGATTGGGAACCTTCGCCAGCGAATGCTCGCGCACCTTATAGTTGATCTTTTCGTTGCGCAGGTCGGTCTCGACGCGGATGCCCGCCGCCGCCAGCTTCGCCGCCACCTCGCGCGCATAATCATCGGCGTCGGACACGATCGTCGCCACCACCGCCTGCACGGGTGCCAGCCACAGCGGGAATTTACCGGCATATTCCTCGATCAGGATGCCGATGAACCGTTCATAGGCGCCGAAGATCGCGCGGTGCAGCATCACCGGGCGGTGGCGCGCGCCATCTTCGCCGACATAGCTGGCGTCGAGCCGCTCGGGCAGCACGCGGTCGGACTGGATCGTGCCCACTTGCCAGGTGCGGCCGATCGCGTCGGTCAGATGCCATTCAAGTTTGGGCGCATAAAAGGCACCTTCGCCGGGCAGTTCTTCCCAGCCATGGTCGGCCGTCGCCAGCCCCGCCTGAACAACGGCATGGCGCAGTTCATTTTCCGCCTTGTCCCAATCGGCGTCGCTGCCGAAACGCTTTTCAGGACGCAGCGCGAGCTTGATCGAATAGGTGAAGCCAAAATCCTTGTAGATGCGGTCGGCCAGCGCGCAAAAGGACCGCACTTCCTCGACAATCTGGTCTTCGCGGCAAAAGATATGCGCGTCGTCCTGGGTAAACTGGCGCACGCGCATGATGCCGTGCAGCGCGCCATGCGCTTCGTTGCGGTGGCAACAGCCATTTTCATAAAACCGCAGCGGCAGATCGCGATATGATTTAATGCCCTGGCGGAACACCAGCACATGCGCCGGGCAGTTCATCGGCTTGAGCGCCATCCAGTCGGCATCGGCGGCAACCGCGGGGGCGCCACCCTCTCCATCGGGCACGATATCGGGTACGGCAAACATGTTTTCGGCATATTTGCCCCAATGGCCCGAGGTTTCCCATTGGCGCACGTCCATCAATTGCGGCGTCTTGATCTCAAGATATCCGGCCGCATGGATGGCGCGGCGCATATAATCCTCAAGCGCGCGATAGATCACATAGCCCTTGGGGTGCCAGAAGACCGAGCCCTGGGCTTCGCTCTGCAAGTGGAACAGGTCCATCTCTTGCCCGATCCGCCGGTGATCGCGCTTGGCCGCCTCTTCAAGCCGGACGAGATGCGCGTCGAGCTGCTTCTTGCTAAGCCAGCCGGTGCCATAGATGCGGCTGAGCTGCGGATTGTTCTGGTCGCCGCGCCAATAGGCGCCCGATACGCGCGTCAGCTTGAACGCATCGGGGTCGAGCTTGCCGGTCGAGGCGAGATGCGGCCCCCTGCACATGTCGAGCCAATCATCGCCCGACCAATAGACCGTCAGCGGCTCGTCGCCCGACAGCTCCGCCGCCCATTCGGCCTTGAAGGTTTCGCCCTGCTGCTTCCAGCGGCTGATCAGCGTCGCACGGTCCCACACTTCGCGGCGGAGCGGCTTGTCGGCACGAATGATACCACGCATCGCCTCTTCGATCGCGGGCAGGTCTTCCTCGGTGAAGGGGCGGTCCTTGGGCGCGAAGTCGTAATAAAAGCCGTCGTCAGTCGATGGCCCGAAGGTGATCTGCGTGCCGGGAAAAAGCTGCTGCACCGCTTCGGCCAGCACGTGCGCATAATCGTGCCGCGCCATTTCGAGCGCATCGGCTTCGTCGCGCGCCGTGACCAGCGCGAGCGCGGCGTCGCCTTCGAACGGCCGACCAATGTCGCGCAGCTCGCCATCGACGCGCGCGGCAATCGCCGCCTTGGCGAGGCCGGGGCCGATCGCCGCAGCAATGTCCGCCGGGGTGGTTCCCGGCGCTACCTCACGGACGGAACCGTCGGGCAGCGTGATTCGGAACATCGCGGACATGGAAAACGGCTTTCGTGCAAAGATGGTCGGAGCGCGGCTTATGCCTTCGCGACCGCAATATAGGCAAGCGCGCTTGCACCGCGAGCGTGAGGGCCGGAAACGCTTAGCCGACGGGGGTCGCGGGGATGATGAGGTCGGGCGGCGGCGGTGGGCCGGAAGGCGCCGCATCCGATGTGCCGACCGGCGCGGCGTCGGGTGCTTCGGCACTCGGCGCTGTTGGTGCGCCCCCTCGGGTTGGTGACGGCACCGCGCCCAGTGCCGCCACTGCGCTTGCGGCAATCGCGACGGCCTGTTTGTTGTACGGGCGCCCGCGCAGCGTCGAATCGACCTGCTCGGTCATCGCAATGCGCGCCAGCGCCAGCGCGGGGCGATTGTCGCTGGCATCGGCGGTGCAGTTGACCGCAACCCGCGTACTGGCATCGGTCACCGCTTCGAGCTGCGCGCTGCAAGTAATCGCGCCACGCGGCCCCCCGGCCCAGCTGATCGCCAGCGGCTTGTCCGCGGTCTTGGTCACCGGATGCGCGCCCAACGGGCCATCCTCGTCAGTCCGAATCGCCATCGCCGCGAGCTTTTGATGCACCTGAGCAACCGGGAAGCCGTACAGGTTGCGCGGCCCCATCAGGTCGCCGCCAAGATACCAGGCAGCCGCCAGCAAGCCGACCGCTGCGGCCAGGATCATGATTCTCATGCGCGGGTCCGGTGCATGGTCCCTGCGATAGCGCCCAATCGGTAAAACAAGCGTTTCGGGCACCGCCTATGGATTGTGTTTGTGCCAACGCTGCGGCACCCTCCCTGCCACATCAAAGGAGCATTTCATGGTCACGCTTACCCGCCCCGAAGGCACCTTACCCCCGGACCTCCACCTCACCCGGCGCAGTGCGGTCGCGAGCATGTTTTTTGCGGGGTATGCGCTTGCCGCCGTCGCGGCTGATGCGAAGCCGGTGACGACGCCCGACGACGGGCTTATCATCGAGGAATCGCTGATCCCGAACGGCACCGACAAGCCGCTCCCCGCCTATGTCGCGCGGCCCAAGGGCGCGGGCAAGCATCCGTGCGTGATCGTCGTCAACGAGATTTTCGGCGTGCACGCTTATATCAAGGACATCTGCCGCCGCTTCGCCAAGCTCGGCTATGTCGCGGTCGCGCCCGAATTTTTCTACCGATCGGGCGTCAATCTGCCCGCACTCACCGACTTCAAGGAGATTTTGAAGGTCGTGGGCCAAGCCAGCGTCGATCAGGTCGATGGCGATGTGAGGGCGACCTCGGCCTGGCTGAAGGCGCAGAAGTTCGCCAATGGCACCAAGATCGGTATCACCGGCTTCTGCTGGGGCGGCGCGGTCGTCTGGCGCGCGGCAATGGTCGATCCCGACATCAAGGCGGGCGTTGCCTGGTACGGCCAGTTGAAGCCGCTGATCGCCCGCGCAGCCGAGCTGAAGGCGCCAGTGCTCGGCCTCTATGGCGCGCTCGATCAGGGTATTCCGCAGACCGATGTCCAAGCGATGAAGGCCGCGCTAACTACGGCGGGCAAAAAGGGATCGGACATTCACGTCTATGCCGATGCCCAGCACGGCTTCCACGCCGATTACCGCCCGAGCTATAATGAAGCCGATGCCAGGGACGGCTGGGCGCGGCTGCTGGCGCATTTCAAGGCGAATGGTGTCGCCTGATCAGCGGGGCGCTTCGGCGAGTCGTGCGGTCGCGATGAACTTCCACGCTGCAATCAGCAGCAGCAGCGCGGCAAGGACATAGGGCGCGCCGGGGAAGTTAATCCCTGACCGGTCGGAAAAGGCGACGAACACCCAGCTCATCACCGGCGGGCCGATGATCGATCCCAGCGCCATCGTCGAGGTGAT
>JAIETY010000032.1 GCA_019744885.1 Sphingomonas sp. | reverse complement strand
CAAAGCCGACTTTCTCCACGAAACCATCGGCGGCGCCGAAACGCTGCGCTTTTCCGGCCGATTGTCGCTGTCCTGCCTCGGCGATTTCCCGGAACGGTTGCGCGCTTATGAGGGGCGGATCGACCGACTCGACCTCAGCCAGATTCAGCGGATCGACACCGTTGGGGCATGGCTGATCCACCGCTTCGCCGCCGAACATGATGCACGGATCGAAGGGCTGAGCCCCGAAGCGGCGCATTTGCTCGATCAGGTCTCTGTCGCAGACCAGCATGTCGAAATGCGCCCCGAGCGCCAGCACACAATTGTGCGCACGCTGGCGCAAATTGGCGAGGCGACCATGTCAGCGCTGACGACGCTTTATGGCCTGTTGGGGTTCTTCGGCGCGACGGTGATCGCCTTTGCGTCGGTGATCCGCCACCCGTCGCGCTTCCGCTTCAACGCGACCGTCCACCGGTTCGAAGTCGTCGGCGTTTCGGCGCTCGGCATCATCGGGTTGATGAGCTTCCTGATCGGCATCGTCATCGCGCAACAGGGATCGGTGCAGCTCCGCCAATTCGGCGCCGAAGTCTTCACGATCAATCTGGTCGGCCGCATCACGCTGCGCGAATTGGGCGTGCTGATGACCGCGATCATGGTCGCCGGGCGATCGGGATCGTCCTTCGCGGCGCAGCTCGGCACAATGAAGCTGACTGAGGAAATCGACGCGATGCGCACGATCGGCGTCTCGCCGATGGAAGCATTGGTGTTGCCGCGCGTGCTGGCGGCGGTGCTGATGATGCCGCTGCTCGGCTTCTATGCCTCAGCTTGGGCGATCTTCGGTGGCGGGCTGTTGTGCTGGATATCGCTCGACATCCCGCCGGTGACTTTCATCCAGCGCCTGCGTGAAGTGGTGCCGATCACCGATTTGTTCGTGGGCCTGCTGAAGGCACCCGTGTTCGGGCTGATCATCGCGATTTCGGGCTGTTTTCAGGGCATGCAGGTCGAATCGGATGCCGAACAGGTCGGCACCCGCACGACCTCTGCGGTGGTGCAGGCGATCTTCCTCGTGATCGTGCTCGACGCGTTTTTTGCGGTGTTCTTCACCTGGCTCGGGTGGATCTGATGGTCGAGACCATCATCCGCGTGCGCGGGCTCAGTACCAGCTTCGGCGAGCAGACCGTGCATGAAAATCTCGACCTCGACGTGCGGCGCGGCGAGATTTTGGGCGTCGTCGGTGGATCGGGCACCGGCAAGTCAGTGCTGATGCGCTCGATCATTGGCCTCCAGACGCCCGATGAAGGCGAAGTCAGCGTGTTCGGCGAATCGACGATCGATCGCGAGGAGACCGAGAGCGAGGAAATCCGCCGTCGCTGGGGCGTCTTGTTCCAGGGCGGGGCGCTGTTTTCGACGCTGACTGTCGCCGAAAATGTCCAGGTTCCCTTGCGCGAATTCTATCCCGAGCTCGACCAAGGCCTGCTGGACGAGATTGCTGCCTATAAGGTGGTAATGACCGGGCTGCCCGCCGATGCCGGCCCCAAATATCCGGCCGAGCTATCGGGCGGGATGAAGAAGCGCGCGGGCCTCGCGCGCGCGCTCGCGCTCGATCCCGAGCTTTTGTTCCTCGATGAGCCGACCGCCGGGCTCGACCCGATCGGCGCAGCGGCGTTCGACGATCTTACGCGATCGTTGCAAAAGACGCTGGGGCTCACCGTGTTCCTGATCACGCATGATCTCGACACGCTCTATGCGATCTGCGACCGGGTGGCGGTGCTCGCTGACAAGCATGTCATTGCGGTGGGCACGATCGACGAACTGCTCGCGCTGGACCATCCGTGGATCCAGGAATATTTCAACGGACCGCGCGGGCGCGCCGCGATCGCGACGGTCGAATCTGCCGACCGCCGCGCCGCCGCTCAGGCCAATCGAGGGACCAGCGACTGATGGAAACGCGCTCCAACCATGTTTTTGTCGGTGCCGTCGTGCTGCTGCTGCTGGCGATGCTGGCGCTGTTTCTGGTGTGGCTTGCGCGGCTCAACGGGACGCAGGCCAAGGAATATGACATCTTCTTCAAGCAATCGGTCAATGGCCTGAACACGGGGTCCGAAGTTGGCTATTCGGGCGTGCCGTCGGGGCAGGTGATCAAGGTCGCGCTGTTCAAGGACGATCCGCAGTTCGTGCGCGTGCGCATTCGTGTCAACGACGATACGCCGATCCTCGAAGGCACGACGGCCTATGTCCAGGGCAGCTTCACCGGCACCAGCACCGTCCAGCTCGACGGTGCGGTCAAGGGTGCGCCGCCGATCGTCTGCCCGGCGGTCAATCCGCAGCAATCCTGTCCTTACGGCGTGCCGGTGATTCCGACGCGGCAAGGCGGGCTCGGCGCGCTGCTCAGCTCGGCGCCCGAATTGCTCCAGCGGCTGTCGACGCTGACCGCCAAGGTCACCGAACTGCTCAACGACCGCAACAGCAAGTCGCTCGGCAATATCCTCGCCAATACCGACCGGCTGACCCGCGCGCTGGCCGATCAATCGCCCGACATCGGCAAGACGCTCGCCGAGACGCGGACGACCTTGCAAAAGGTCGGCGCCGCAGCGGACCAGATTGGCGTGCTGGCAGAGAAGACCGGCGGCACCGTCGATGATCTGAAACCCGCCGCCGCCAAGCTCAGCAAGGCGATTGATGCCGCGCAGCACAGCCTTGAGACGATCGACTCGCTGGTTGCCGATGCCAAGCCCGGCGTGCAGGCGTTCAGCAAGCAGACGGTGCCTGAAATCGGCCAGTTGGTGCGTGATCTGCGGATCATGTCGGCGGCGCTCACCAATGTCGCCGAAAAGATCGATCAGGGCGGGGCGAGCGCGTTGCTCGGCCAGCCAGCCCTTCCCGACTATAAGCCCAAGAAATGAGGCCCGCGATGCTCCCCATCCTGAAGCGCTTGGCGCCGCTGCTCGTTTTCGTGCCGCTCGGCGCGTGCATCAGTCTCGTCGGCAAGGCGCCGGCCATGCTGCTCACGCTGGCGTCGAACGCCGCTCCCGCCGTGGGCAGCACACTTGATTCAAAGACCGCCAAGACGATCACCTTGCAGGTCCCCGTGGTGCCCGCCGCGATTGCGGGGCCGCGCGTGCCGGTGATGACGGGGTCGACCTCGATTGCTTACGTAAAGGGCGCCGTCTGGTCCGAGCCGCCCGCGCGGCTGTTTGCGCGGCTGGTAGCCGATACGGTCGCCGCCAAGACCGGGCGCGTCGTGCTGTCGAACCAGCAGAGCTTTGGCGATCCGGGCGCGCGGCTGTCGGGTGAACTGCGCACCTTCGGCATTGATGCCGACCACAGCCAGGCCGTGGTCGCGTTTGAAGGGACGCTGGTGCGCGACGGGCAGAAGACGTTCGAGAAACGCCGCTTCGAAGCGCGCGAGCCGGTCGGGGCGATCACCCCTGAAGGCGCGGGCGCCGCACTCAACCGCGCCGCCAATCGCGTCGCGGCCGATGTTGCCGATTGGGTTGGCCGCTAAGGCGTCACACGGCGCACCGGCACCGGCAGATTGCACAGATCGGCGGCGTTCGCGGGCAGGGTGAAGAAGGGTGGCTGGCGGTTGGCCTTGCTCTCGAGATAGGCCGCAAAGTCGAGCCCGCCCGGCACCAGATAATCCCAGCGCGGGCGTTCGCTTGCGGGCAGATCGGCGGCGATCCGCACCCGCGCGATCGGGACATTGCGATTGGGGTCTTCATACAGCCCCAACCCGCCGCCCGTGCCGCGCGGGAGGGCGGACAAGGCGGCCATGCCGTCGATCACGCGACCGACGACGGCGATGTTGCGGTCGAGATGGCGCGGCGCATGGCCGATCACGGTGTAAAGGTCAGTGCCGCTGCCGGTGCTCGGCGCCACATCGCGCGCAACCCCGACGGCGCCATAGCAATGCGGCAGCCATTGTTGCTTGCCGTCCCCAGCCACCGCCCAGCCATCGCTGCTGAACCCGGTCGCACGCGCATAGGCATCGCGGTAAGGATTGCGGGTGATCTTGCGGTCGCGCGCGGGCCAGTCATATTCGGGGGGCGGATTGGCGATGATCCCGGGCGGCGGCGCCTTTTTCTCAGTCGCGTCGCCCCATTGGGTGACATAATTGTCCTGCACGCGGTAAATGGTCGCGTCGCTCCACCAGCCGCTGCGCGCGATCGTGCGGATATTGGCGACATGGACTGGCGTGAAGCCGCTCGCGAGCCAGATCGTTACGCGGCGACCGTCGGGAAAATCGATCAGCAGCAAATCCTCGGGCGACACTTCGGCCCAGGCGCCATCGGGCGCGGCTTTCAATATGTCGGCCGTGCCGGGTTTGGCTTTGGGCTGGGCCTTGGGCGGCGGGGCGGCGGCGAACAGCAGCGGCAGGGCGAGGGCGAGCGAGGCGATACGGATCATGGGCATATCATGCCACGCGCGCGCGACTTGCGGAAGCGGGTGCGCCCCGCTACGGCTCGCGGCCTTGCCAAGCATGCGGAGCGGTGGCCGAGTGGTCGAAGGCGCTCGCCTGGAAAGTGAGTATATGTCAAAAGCGTATCGAGGGTTCGAATCCCTCCCGCTCCGCCACAAAACGTTGATTCTATTGATGATTTTTGATATTTTCTCTTAGCGACCCGGTTTGCAACCCGGTTTTGGTAATGGAGCGTTGCGGCCAAGCGTGTTCTGAGGCGGACGAAACGCAGCGAATACGACACTCGCAATACGATCGGCTACGGGCCGAGGCCGTATTCGTTCATCGGCGCCTTCGACGATGGGGGACGGGTAAAGCGTCGAGCCGAGTTTTGCGAGCCGCCTCCGGCCAAATGCTCGGGGGCCTTCTTTGGTGCCCAGAAGAGCTTTCTAGCTGGGCTCCGCGACTGATTTTGCGAGCAAAACCATCGACTTACACAACGCCGTGGCCATCAATAGCACACTCTGGATTTGTGGAAAAGGCTGGACGTGAGTGGACGTTATGCTCGAGCCTCACTTCACCCTCATCCCGACACACTCTTCGCCGAACTTCCTGAGCCAAGAAATGGCCTCTGCAATCGCGAAGGATACCGATCGAGGGCTTCCGTTCCGGATCGCCGATAGCGATGTACTGGGACGAGGCTGGTGCAATAGGATAATGCACAAAATACTGGCCGAAAGCTTGCCGGAGGGTATCATCTGAGCCTTCGGTTTCTCCGTCCAAAAGCAACGTTAGAGGATTGGGTTGCTCCTGAGCGATACGCCCTGCGGCCAGAACTGGCTCGGCAACTTCGATGTCGCCGAGCGCGAGAGTGCCGCGCTGTTGCTCGACAGTATTGAGCTCGTTGGACAGGACGCGTTGCAGATCGGCCTGTCCGGTCTGATCGAATCGCTCGCCGACAGCCTGCCAAATCCGATCGCCCTCGTGCCGGTACGCGAGCTCGCTCCCGGCCAGCGTTATTTTCAGCACGGGCGCGATGCGCCCGCGCGTCTCCTGCTGCCTCAATCTTTTCCGGGCAGCGAGGCTATCGTCGCGGCGATGTTAGGGTCAAAACCCAATCAGCCTCTTGAAAATATGCAGATAGGCTGATTCAAAGGGCTTCCACGGCAGATGG
>JAIETY010000196.1 GCA_019744885.1 Sphingomonas sp. | reverse complement strand
GCCATCGACAGCGCGAAATTGACGAAGCCGAAATGCAGCGGAAAGCTATACGCCAGCGGCAGCGCGAACAGCGCGGTCGCGGGCACGCGGCCATGCACTTCGCGCGCGATCCACAGCAGCCCGGTGACCGTCAGCACCGGAATCGCGATCACCAGCAGCTTGACGCTGAGCTCAAGCCCGAAAATCGGCGCGAGCGGGATGATCAGCAGGTCGAACCCCAGATTGCCGATCAGCGACCATTTGAAATCATACCAGTCGAGTAGCCACGGCGCCTGATCCGCCGACAATTGCACGCGGTAGCGGCTCATATGCCCCGGCAAATCGACCAAAGGCGGGATCGTCGGCCACAGCAACGGGATGGCCGCTATCGCCGCCATCGCGACGATAAACCAACGCGTTTGCCACCAGTGGATTTTGCCCGCCATCCGCGCGCTCTAGTCTGCGCGGGGGGCTTCCCGCAAGCGGGGTGCGACACGCCATAGTTTCGCCCCCGATGCGGTGGCGATGGGGGATAGCCAGCCGGGTGCATTGTCGGCGCGAAGGTGGCTCAACAGGCGGTGCGGGTCGCGGGTCGTCGCGCGGTCGACTTCGCCGAAATCGCCCGGACAGAGCAGGACATAATCGACCCGCCAGCGCGCGGCGATGGCCTGCGCCGCGCCCGGCGTGCCGAGGAAAAAGCGGTACATCGCCGCGTTGCCGACATTGTTGCGATGATAGGGCGCGGCGATCATCCGGTGCGGCCCCGCCGCAATCGCATAGGCCCCCACGTCGATCGGCGCCATCACTGTCCCGGTCGGCAGCGCGGCGAGCGCGGCTTGTGGATTGCACGCGGCGCTGGGCGTGCCAGTCGGGGCGAAGGCTTGCGCCGCGATTGGATAGAGCATGCCCGCCGAACCAAGCCACGCCCCTGCCAGCCACAGCGCGCCGCGCGCGCGCGCTTCGCCGATCGCAACGGCGAGTGCGGGCGTGCCGAGGATGACGCCGGCATAGACGCCGCGGAGTTCGAAACAGGCGACGGCAAGAGCCGCAAGCTGGAGCGCGAGCAGCATCGCCCAGCCGCGCTCCGGTCCCCGCCGCAATTGCCACAAGGTCGCGGCGATCCCCGCGACCAGCAACCCGGCATAGGCAACCGCCGCCGCAAAGGGGGCAACGAAGAGCGACTGCGCTTCGCCGACATGATCGAGCCACAGCCGCGCGACCAGCGGGTCGACCGCGCCATAGGGGTTCGCGCAAGCATGCGCGATCGGCAGCAGCGGCAAGGCGACGATACCGCCGATCATCAGGCTCGCCGCCGCGCGCAGCGATTTGGTGCCGAGCAGCGGCGTCGCCAGGCCCAGCACCAGCGGGGCCACGGCGCCGATCTGCGCCGCCATCCACACGGTGCTCGTGAAGCTGTCGCAGGCGGTATAGCCCCAGTCGGTCGTGGCGAAGATTGTCGCGCCGAGCGCGATACTACCGCTCAGCCCCGCTCCAAGCCCGGCTAGCTGTCCGTTCGCGCCGCCGCGACCCAACCACCAGCCGACCCAGACGGACAACGAGACGAGGCTCAGAACCGGCGCCATCTCCATGCCCACGATCAGGCTCGCGCCCGTCGCGACCCCGGCAACGATCCCGCTCACCCAACCGGGCGCCGCGAGCAACGCGCGCACCGCGACCAATACGAACACAATCTGCAACCCGTGGTGATCGATCCGCCCCGGCGCGAACAAGGTGGTCACCGGATAGGCCACCCCCGCGACAATGATCGCCGTGCGCGCCGCTTCGGGCGCGAGTTTACGCGTGATCACCGCGACCAGCGCCAGCGCCGCGCCGAACAGCGCAAGCGGCCACGCGACAACGGCAGCAACTTCGGCGGCGTGCAGGCCGATCAGTGGCCGCAGCAGGGTGATGATCGCGGCGGGAACGAGATCGGGCAGTCGCGACCAATGCATCGCGAGACCCCCCGCGAGCCGGTGCTGCCGCACATCCGCAAACGCCTGCCCGCTCAGCCAGTCGCGGATCTGCTGCAACCGCATTGCATCATCGGTGTCGGGCAGATGGAGCGCCGACAGGTTTCCCCAATCGCGCGCCGCCCAGGCGAGCCCGAGCAGCAACGCGAACGCAAACGCGAGCAGCACATCGCCGCGATCTGCCCGGTGCTGCTGGTCGGTCCCCATGATGCGGGGGTAATGGCGCCGTGGTTAAGGCGGGGTTTCGGGGGTGCGCAGGGTTGTGGAAAACGCTCGAACCGTTCGCCCTGAGCCTGTCGAAGGGCCGTCCTTCTTCTTCCGACCGGTCGAAAAGAAGAGCAGTGCTTCGACAAGCTCAGCACGAACGGGGAGAGCTTAGGAGCAGTTCAGTGGCTGGGACCTTACCCCTGATCCCGCCGCCCCAACAGCCGCAGTCGCAGCGCATTCAGCTTGATGAACCCCGCCGCATCGCGCTGGTCATAGGCGCCCTGATCGTCCTCGAACGTCACGACCTTCTCGGAATAAAGCGAATAGGGCGACTTGCGGCCGATCACATAGACGCCGCCCTTGTAGAGCTTGAGCCGCACCGTGCCCGTCACCTTGGCTTGGCTCTGGTCGATCGCCGCCTGCAACATCTCGCGCTCGGGCGAGAACCAGAAGCCATTGTACAGCAGCTCGGCATAGCGCGGCGCGAATTCGTCCTTCAGATGCGCCGCGCCGCGATCGAGCGTCAGCTGCTCGATCCCGCGATGCGCGAGGTGATAGATGGTCCCGCCCGGCGTCTCATACATGCCGCGCGACTTCATGCCGACGAAGCGATTCTCAACCAGATCGAGCCGCCCGATGCCGTGCCGCCGCCCAAGCTCGTTGAGCGCGGTCAGCAGGGTCGCCGGCGACATGCCCTCGCCATTGAGCGCAACGCCGTCGCCGCGTTCGAAATCGATCGTGATCACTTCGGGCGTATCGGGCGCGTCCTCGGGGTTCACGGTGCGCGAATAGACGTAATCGGGCACTTCCTCCCACGGATTCTCGAGCACTTTGCCCTCGGACGAGGTGTGGAGCAGGTTTGCATCGGTCGAAAACGGCGCTTCGCCGCGCTTGTCCTTCGACACCGGAATCTGATGCGCCTCGGCGAATTCGATCAGCTTGGTGCGGCTGGTCAGGTCCCATTCGCGCCACGGCGCAATCACCTTGATGTCAGGCGCGAGCGCATAATAGCCGAGTTCGAAACGGACCTGGTCATTGCCCTTGCCGGTCGCGCCATGGCTTACCGCATCGGCGCCGACCATTTTGGCGATCTCGATCGTGCGCTTGGCGATCAGCGGGCGCGCGATGCTAGTGCCGAGCAGGTACAGCCCTTCGTAGAGCGCATTGGCGCGCATCATCGGGAAGACATAATCCTTGACGAAGGTCTCGCGCAGATCGTCGATGAAGACATGCTCAGGTCTTACCCCGGCCATCTCTGCCTTGCGCCGCACAGGCTCGAGCTCCTCGCCCTGGCCGAGATCGGCGGTGAAGGTCACCACTTCGCAGCCATAGGTCTGCTGGAGCCACTTCAGGATCACGCTGGTGTCGAGCCCGCCCGAATAGGACAGTACGACTCGATTGATCTGGTCGGTCATGGCAAGCTCCTGAAGGCGAGAAAGCGGCGCGCTTTACGAAGGCGGGCGCGCCCGCGCAAGCGACTAGGGGGAAGCCATGGCCAAGGCAAACAAGACCGTCGAAACCGATGCCAGCGTCGAGGATTTTCTGGGCAAGGTCGAGCTGCCGCAGCGCGTGGCCGATGCGCGGGCGTTGATCGATCTGATGGCGCGCATTTCCGGCGAGCCGCCCAAGCTGTGGGGCCCGTCGATCATCGGCTTTGGCAGCGTCCATTACCGTTACGAGAGCGGTCGCGAGGGCGACACCCCTGCCATCGCCTTCTCCCCCCGCAAAGCCGAACTCGTCCTCTATGTCGGCGCGAGTACCCCGAACATCGCCGCGCTCCTCCCCGGCATCGGCAAGCACAAGACGGGGAAGGGGTGCCTGTATGTGAAGAAGCTCGCCGATGTGGATGCGGGGGTGCTTGAGGCAGTGGTGCGCACGGCGTGGGAGAACCGGCTGGCGGGGAATGCAGGTTAGCGGCGAGCCAAGCTCAGCGCCTTAGCGCTAAACTCGGCAGATTTGAGCCAATGATCGCCCCGCTAATCCTCCCCCGCCAGGGAGGGTCGGGTTGGATTGCCCCCGGCAATCCAAGCCCGTGCCGGGGGCACGGGCGACCCGACCCTGTGTCAGCGGAGCTGACGGAGGGGGAGGAAGCACGCCGCTCAATTTGAGAGTGCGCCGCCGTCCTCCCCCTCCGTCGCCTTCGGCGCCACCTCCCCCTGGCGGGGGAGGAGTGGGAACTTGAAGCAAGTCAGCCCGAAAAGGCCCTAAACCCCCTCCACCCGCCACACCGGTGACCCCGCCCAGATCAGCCGGTACATCGCGCCCTGCACCACCGATTGCACCGCATTGGGCCAGAGCGCGGCGATGCACGTCCCGCCGGGGTGCCGCGCTGACGGGTAGATGATGCCGACATGCCCCCCGGCAATCGCCGCCGCCGCGACGGCATTGCCCGCCGGATAGCCGATTGCCGGATAGGGATCGAGGCTCGGGTGGGCAGGCGCCGCGCGCAGATCGGCGAACAGCCCGGCGATGCTCGCCAGCATTTCGCCATAATCGACCACCGCGTTGAAATCGCCCGCGTCGGCGAGCGCGCGCGTCAAATGATGGCCGACTTCGGCGAGGCAAGTCTCGACCGCGAGTGCTGCATACCAGGCGCCGCGCTCGGCCGAGCTGAAGCGCATCGGCTGGCGCGGCTTGGCATAGGCGAAGCTCGCGTTGATGAAGCGCGCATGCGGCACGCCGTGCACGAGTTCAGCCGCCGCCAAGCCACTGCGCCCGCGCGCTTCGGCGTTCAGCCGCGCGCTGGTCGCGCCTTCGATCTCGGCCAGCAGGGCAAGCTCGTCATCATTGTCGGCGAGCGGGGCCAGCACCGCCTCGCGCAGCCGCGCGCTCGCGACCAGCCGAACGGTGCGGGCAAAGGCATCGCGGACGAGCGAAATGCCGTCGAGCGTGGCGCCGTCAGAGCCCGCCACGCAGCGCGTCGATATACTGCCGCACCTCAAGCATGCGCGGGATGCCGCCTTCGATCATCGCCTGGATCGGCGTCAGCCGGTCGAACACCGGGCCGCGATTGGCGAGTGTCGGCCAGCGATCGGCCATGTTGTCGGCAAACAACAAGTGCAATCCCTTGAACACCCCGATCAGTGCCGAGGCGCGGGTGAGCTGGTCCTGGCTGAGCGCGCCGTCCCATTTGCCCGCCTTCATCCGGTCCCAGGTGCTTTCGGACACGCCGAGCAGCGCGGCCCCTTCGGCATTGCTGCCACGCCAGGCGTCGATCACGCGCAGCACCGCCTTCACCGCCACGGGGCTCAGGCGACGACGGTCGTCGTCCGCCGCAAAACTCTGCAACGTCTCAACCGGCCGTTCCAACACGCGTACCGAGGCCATATCGCATCTCCTGACGCCAGCTTACGCGTCATATGGTGCGGAGGTAAATGAATTGCAACCGCGTCATACCAAGTCTTACGGAGCAAAACCTATAGCCCCT
>JAIETY010000108.1 GCA_019744885.1 Sphingomonas sp. | reverse complement strand
CCCATGAACGTCATGGCCGCGCCCGGCATCAGCGTGAGCATATTGCCGCCAACACTGATGATCGCAACGGTCATGCAAGCAATGCCGATCCGATCCTCGAACAGCGGCGCCATGTCGAGCGCGGCGATCATGGTGAACCAGCCGAGCGCATTGAGCATAGCAAAAACATAGACTCGGCGATCAAGCTGATCGATCGGGATCGCCCCGCGCTGTGTCCGATTCAGCCCAAACAAGGGCCGCATCAGCGCGATCGAAAGCAACAGCGGAACAGCGGCCACGATCATGAATGGCTGGCCAAAGCGCAGCGCATAAACAGTGCACATACCGATCGGCACGACGATATTGGCGATGCCAAAGCCGATCAATGTGTCGACGGTCGCGTTCACGCGATCGGCACGGCTGAGATCGTCGATCCCGATCAGTCGCAGCAGATCGGCGCGCGACCGCAGTTCGCCCCCCAGCGCGATAGCCCATTCGTGATCAACGCGTTTCAGCATCATTGGCTGACGTAGCGGCAGAGTGGTAAACGAACCGGTAACGATGATATACACATCGGGTGACGGCGCGCGCTTGACCGCCTATATCTCGGGCATGAGCACTCGCTTCGCTGGCTTGCCGCACCGCCGCGCCATTATCGACCGCCGCGCGCTGGCCGATCGGCTCGCCGCGATCGAGGGCGATGATCCCGTCCAGCTGCGTATGGCAGCAACGATCATGCTCAAGGTCGCGCTGACATTGGGGCGCGCTGAAATCGCCGAGCGGCTGGTGGCAGCACCCTCGCGCGGGCTTGAGGCCGCCGCAGCCCAAGCTTTTCTGATCGACCAGATCCTGCGGCTGCTCTATGATTTCGCGACCGAGCGGCTCTATCCGCGCGCCAGTCCGACCACCGCCGAGCGGCTCGTGCTGATGGCAGTCGGCGGCTATGGCCGTGGCGAAATGGCGCCGCATTCGGACGTCGACATTGCATTCCTGACGCCGTGGAAACAGACCGCCTGGGCCGAACAAGTCATCGAATCGATGCTCTATGCGCTGTGGGACCTGGGGCTGAAGGTCGGCCACAGCGCGCGGTCGCTCGACGAAATGGTGCGCCAGGCCAAGGCCGATGTGACGATTCGCACCGCACTGCTCGAATCGCGCTACGTCTGGGGCGACACGACGCTCTACGACGAAGCGTCGCGCCGGTTTCGCGCCGAAGTCCAGGCTGGCAGCGCGCGCGCCTACATCGCCGACAAGCTCGCCGAGCGCAACGAACGCCACAAGAAGATGGGCGACAGCCGTTATGTCGTCGAACCCAATGTCAAGGAAGGCAAAGGCGGCCTGCGCGATCTCCACACCTTGTTCTGGATCGGCAAATATATCCACAATGTCGACAGCGCAGCGGGCCTTGTCGACGCCGGGCTCCTGACGGCCGCCGAATATCGCCAGTTCCACCGCGCCGAAAACTTCCTCTGGGCGGTGCGCTGCCACCTCCACTGCATCACCGGCCGCGCCGAGGACCGGCTGACCTTCGACGTCCAGCGCGAGATCGCCGAGCGGATGCGCTACGCCGACCGCCCCGGCGCGTCGCGGGTCGAACGCTTCATGCGGCATTATTTCCTGCAAGCAAAAATCGTCGGCGACCTTACCGGCGTGTTTCTGTCGCACCTTGATGATGCCTTCGCGTCGCGCGGGCGGCGGTTTGGCTTGCCGATGCTGATGCGGCGCCCGCGCAAGCTCAATGGTTTCATCCTTGATCGCGGCCGGCTGTCGCTGCCGTCGGATGATTTTTTCGCCAAGGACCCGGTGCGGCTGGTTGAATTGTTCGCGCTTGCTGACAAGCACGGCCTCGAAATCCATCCGCTGACGATGCGCGCCGCCGCGCGCGACGCCAAGCTTGCCGATGATGTCCGCGAGGACCCGCGCGCCAATGCGCTGTTCCTCGATGTGCTGACGTCGCGGCGTGACCCCGAAACCGTGTTGCGTTGGATGAACGAAGCAGGTGTGTTCGGCCGCTTCGTGCCCGACTTCGGCCGCGTCGTCGCACAAATGCAGTTCGACATGTATCATCACTATACCGTCGATGAGCATTCGATCCGCGCCATCGGCCTGCTCGCGCGAATCGAGCGCGGCGAGCTTGAGGACGACCACCCGCTGGCGGCGAACATCATGCGGAATATCGTGTCGCGCCGGGTGCTTTATGTCGCGGTGCTGCTGCACGACATCGCCAAGGGGCGCGGCGGCGACCATTCGGTACTCGGCGCCGATGTCGCGCTCAAACTCTGCCCCCGGCTCGGGCTGTCGACGGCCGAGACTGAAACGGTCTCCTGGCTGGTGCGCTGGCATTTGCTGATGTCGGCGACTGCGTTCAAACGCGACCTTGCCGATTACAAGACGATCATCGATTTCGCCGAAGCCGTGCAAAGCCCAGAACGGCTGCGGCTGTTGCTCGCGCTGACCGTGGTCGACATTCGCGCGGTCGGCCCCGGCGTGTGGAACAGCTGGAAGCGCCAGCTGCTGACCGAACTCTACGAGCTCGCCGAGGAATTGCTGCGGCTGGGCCATAAGCAAAAGGGGCGCGGCGAGCGCATTGCCGCCAAGCAGGAGGCGCTTGCGGCCATGCTAGGGTGGAGCAGCACGGCGTTCAGCAGGTTTGTCGCGCGGCTCCCCGAAGCCTATTGGATTGCCGAGCCCGATGATGTGCTGGCGAGCAACGCGCGGCTGATCGCGACCGCCGACGAAGCCGAACTGTCGATCGAGGCGAAGGTCTATCCGGATCGCGGCGCAACGCTGGTCACGCTTTACGCCGCCGATCATCCAGGGCTGTTCTACCGCGCGGCGGGCGCGATCCATTTGGCTGGTGGCAATATCATCGACGCGCGTATCCACACCACGCGCGACGGCATGGCGCTCGACAATTTCCTCGTCCAGGATCCGTTTGGGCGCCCGTTCGACCGGCCCGAGCAGCTTGCCCGACTGAAAGCAACGATTGAGGATGCGATGGCGAACCGCAATCGCCTCGCCGAGCGGCTCAAGGCCAAACCGCTGCCGCGCACCCGCGCCGAAGCCTTTACAATCGCCCCGGTCGTGCTGATCGACAATAATGCCTCGAACCGCTTCACCGTGATCGAAGTCAATGCGCGCGATGGCCCGGCGCTGCTCAACCGGCTGGCGCAAGCGCTGTTCCAGTCGAAAGTGACGATCCATTCGGCACATGTCGCCACCTATGGTGAGCGCGCGGTCGATACATTCTACCTCACCGATTTGCTCGGCGAAAAGATCAGCAGCGGCCAGCGGCTG
Organism: Sphingomonas sp.; assembly: GCA_019744885.1. Lineage (GTDB taxonomy): Bacteria > Pseudomonadota > Alphaproteobacteria > Sphingomonadales > Sphingomonadaceae > Sphingomonas. The sequence goes on along the minus strand of JAIETY010000108.1, from coordinate 2,396 downwards.
CGCGCGATCGAGCGGCGCCTGCTGGGCGCGGCGGCGAATGATGCGGAATGGGCACAGGCCGCCTAGCGACGACAAGGAAATGCCCGGCGCCCATGAAACTGCATATTTTCAAGGCTGCTGGGGCGACATGCAGCCCAGCAATTTGTGTCTCAAGGTCGATGTTTGGCTGCAAATGGCGGGCCTGGATTTTGAACGCGTTGCCAGCAATCTTGCGTCGCGCGCGCCCCGCCGCCGCGTTCCCTTCGTTCGGTTCGATGACGGTAGCTGGATCGATGACAGCGAGGTGATCATCGCAACGCTGAGCGCGCGTCATGGAATTGATGTCGACGCCGGGCTGAGCGACGCAGAACGCGGCTTAACTCGCGCCGCCCAACGGATGATCGACGAACACATGTTCTTCATGCTGATCGACAGCCGATGGACCGACGATTCGGTGTGGCCACGCGTCCGCGACAATTTTCTGGGGCCTTGGCCGATGCCGCTTCGGCTGTTGGTGGGCATGATCTTTCGTCGGGGAGTGCGTCGGCGCATTCGCCTGCAGGGGTTCGGGCGCTATTCGCCTGCCGAGCGTCACCAGAAGGCCGAGGAAAATCTTCGGGCGCTTGACCAAATCCTGGGCGACAAGCGCTTCATGCTGGGCGATGTACCGCGCAGCATAGACGCTGCGGCGTATGGCATGCTGGCTGCGATCCATTTTGCCGATCTGGAGACGTCGCTCGCCACGACGCTGCGCCGCTTTCCCCGGCTGGTTGCGCATACGCTTCGGATGGAAGCGCGCTTTGGCCGAGGGATTGCCGGAAAATAACAGACGGTTTAGCTTCAAGTTTGGCGGGCGGAGGGCGAAGATGGGCGTTTTGGGAATCGGCGGGTTGTTCTTTCGGGCACAGGATCCCGATGCGTTATCGGCGTGGTATCGCGAGCATCTGAGGATCGGCGCAGGATGTGCTGCCGACGATACCGGCCCGGTCGACGAATGGTCGTGGAACACCCAAGGCGGCCCCGTGGTGTTCGCGCCCTTCAAGGCCGACACCGATTATTTCGCTGCCGACAAGCAGTTCATGCTCAATCTGCGGGTGACTGGCCTCGCCGCAATGATCGAAGCGCTGACGGCGGCCGAAATCGCCGTCGAGACGCGCGACGAATGGAATTCGCCCGAAACCGGCAATTTCGCGCGGCTGCACGATCCCGAAGGCAATGCGATCGAGCTGTGGGAAGTTCCGGCGGCTTGAGGGGCTTAGGTCTAACGACCTTAACTCAACCCGTTCGTTTCGAGCGCAGTCGAGAAACAGGCCACAAGCGGTGCGCGGGGCGTCTCGACCTCGCGCGACACCAACGGGGCAGGGGCTGACTCAGCTCAATTCAATTCAGCGCTACGACGCTGCCGCCGCCAGGGGTTCACTGCGCGGATAGGGCAGGATCGCGATTGGTTCGATCGCATCGCGTGACGGCACATGCAGGCTGTCGTGCGCGCGCAGCGCTTCGGTGATCGCGGTGGCCGCCGCTTCGGCGCCGGTTTCCGCCGCAATGCTCGTGGCGACCGCGCGCGCGCACCGCAAAGCGTTCGTCGCGCATCAGCCGTTCGAGCAAGGTCGTCGCGCGGTCAGCCGTGAAGCGACTGCCACTGATCGCGAAGCCAAGCCCGCGCCGCGCAATCCGGTTGCCGTGATCGAACTGGTCACCCATGTGCGGCACCACCAATTGCGGCTTGCCCGCACGCATGGCCTGACCCGTCGTGCCGACGCCACCGTGATGCACGATCGCCGCCGCTTGAGGAAACAGCACTGAATGCCGGGCATAGGGGCACCAGTGGATCTGCGCGTCGCCCCGGCTGGCGGTCGGGCGTCCGGTCAACATCACCGCACGGCAGCCGAGCCGACGCACGACTTCAGCAGCTTCGTCGTAGAAGGAACCCGCGCCGTGCACCGCAAAGGTGCCGAGCGTGAACACCACCGGCGGCGCACCGACCGCCAGAAAAGCCTCAAGCTCCGGGTCAAGCCCTTCACCGGGTACGGCATTGCCGTCAAACAGCGGGAAGCCCACAATCCGCGTCTTGGCGGGCGCATCGGCAGGGAGCGCGCCGAGTTGTTCGGAATAGGTGCCGAGCGCGAGCAGCGCCTGGCTCTGCGGCTCAAGCAGGCGGCGCGCGGACTGTGGCTTCACCCCGTTCGCGACCCGCACACGATTGACTTCACGGCGATAGAGCACATCGATGATCTGGCGCAGCGTTGCATAGACTGTTCGATTCCACAGCCGTCCGATGCGACCGACCGGCGGCTGCTTCATCATCCAGAAATCGGGCGTCTTGGGAGGATCAATCGCCGACAGCATCGCCATCGGCTGGAGCACGATCGAAATCAGCGGAATGTCTGCCTTTTCGCACACGATCGGTGCGGCCA
>JAIETY010000123.1 GCA_019744885.1 Sphingomonas sp. | reverse complement strand
GCGGTGAAGTCGCTCGCCTTGACCAGATCGAGCGCGCGCGTCGCGAGTGCATCGTCGCGCGCGGTGCCGAGCAGGCGGATATAGCCGTTCTTGGCGACCGGATTGTTGGTCGCCTTGGTGATCGACAAAAGCACATCCCATTCGGCAGGGGTCGCATTGACGGCATAGGTTGTCAGAATCGGCTGGCGGATCGCGGGCGGAATCGCGTTTGGATCGGTCGCGAGCGCGGTGACATAGCGCCGCGCCTGCGCCGCAACGTCAGGATCAGCTGCCAGGCCGAGTCGGGTCACAAGTGTTTCGCGCAAATTGGTGACGATCGGCGCTTCATCGGCTTGGGCGGCAAAGCCGACGCGCGCCATCACCGGCGCGAGCAGCTTGATCGTCCGCGCGCGGAGCGGCGCTTCAAGCTCGGTCTGCGCGTAGAGGCCAGACAGACCGCCAATATCATCGGCAATGCTGTCCCATTCGAGCGGATTGGCATCGGGCGTCACCGCGCCGACGAGGTCGAAATAGCGCGCGAGGCTCTGATCGCCCGATGCCGCGAGCGCAAAGTCGTCGCCCAGCGTGCCGAGCCGGTCGGCGACCGACAGCTTGGCGTAATCGCGCACCAGAGCCGCATGCGCCGCGTCGTCATATTTGACGCGCATGTAGCTGCCCTTGCCCAGATTGGCGATCACCGGGCCGCAACCGGCAATGGCGACGGTATAGGGCGTGTCCTGCTTGACCAAGGTCTGGGTCGGCGCGCCGCCCAGCGTCGCGATCGTCAGCGGCACTTGCCAACGCTGCGGGACTTTCGACGCCGCATCAAGGCCGAAGCGCGATTGGGTCAGCGTCACGCTGGTATTGCCGCCGCTGCACGTCGCACCCGAAACCGCGATCAGCGGCACGCCACCCTGCAAGGTGAAGTCATGCGCGAAGCCCTTCACCGGCATGCTTGAGGTCGCTTCGAGCTCGGTCCAGAGCTGGTCGGTTTCGGTATTCCCGTACTGATACTTCGCCATGTAGCGACGGATCCCCGCGCGGAAGGCGTCGGCGCCGAGCGTCGATTCGATCATGCCGATGACGGCCTGACCCTTTTGATAGGTGATGCCATCGAAAGCCTCACCAATTTGGTCGACCGTCTCTACCTTGCGGATGATCGGGTGGGTCGCGGCGGTCGAATCGGCGCCCATCGCGCGTTCGCGGTCCTGCGATATGGCGGTTTCGCGCGCGAACCATTCGGGGTTCAGGTCGCCGCTCGCCTTATTCTCCATCCACGAGGCAAAGCCCTCGTTGAGCCAGAGATCGTCCCACCAGCGCATCGTCACCAGATCGCCGAACCATTGGTGCGCCATTTCGTGCGCAACCGTGATGAAAATGCCCTGCTTGCCGCTCACCGTCGCGCGCTTGGGGTCATAGAGCACGGTCGGCTCGAAGTAGAAAATCGCGCCCCAATTCTCCATCGCGCCGAAGAATTGCGACGAGCCCGGTCCGGCGATCATGTCGAGCTTGGGCAATGGATAAGGCTGGCCGAAATAGTCGTTGTAATAGGTCAGCAACCGCTTGGCCGAGGCGAGCGCATAATCGCCCTGATCGACCACACCGCGCCGGGTGATGATGCCGATCTCGGTCTTGCCCGCCATCACCGTCTTGCGCTCGACATCGCCCATGCCGAAGAACAGCAGGTAGGACGACATCACGGGGGTCTCGGCAAAGCTGAAGAGCTGGCGCCCATCGGTGAGGCGCGACACAGTCGCGGGCATGTTGGAATAGGCAAGCTGCTTGGCCGGCGCCACCGCCGACAGCTTGAACTTCGCCTTGAACGCCGGTTCATCGAACATCGGCGCAAAGCGGCGCGCATCGGGCGCCTCAAACTGCGTCGCCAGCATCCGCTCCGCCGTGCCGTCTGGATTCTTGTAATCGATCGCGAAGAATCCCGCGGCGGTATCATTGATCTTGCCCGACCAGACGAAACCGAGCGTGTGTGCACCGGGCTTGAGCGCCGTCGCCGGGGTCAGCGTTACCTGCTGCTTGGCGGTATCGAACGCGATGCGCGCGGGCTTGCCGTCGATCGTCGCGCGGGTGATTTTCAGATCGGCGGCGTTGAGCGTGATCGTCTTGGTCTTGGGTTTCACCAAAACCGTGATCGTTTCGCGCCCGGTGAAGGTCTTGGCCTGCGCATTGGGATCGATCGTGATGTCGTAACGGGTCGGGGTGACATTGCCGGGCAATTGCCCCACCGCCAGCGCGGGGGCGGACACCGTCGCCATCAGACCCGTCAAAGCCAAGCGCTGCAGGAACGAACCCATTTGCAATACTCCGCAATTTAATTTCCGCCGTTCCTTAAGCGATTTACGCGCCAATGCAATTGGCGCCCGCTGGACAGAAGATTCGGTTGCGCTATGAAACCAACATGAGCCTGCCACCTTTGTTCGACCGCCTGCGCCTGCCCGTGATCGGGTCGCCGCTGTTCATCATTTCGGGCCCGGAGCTCGTCATTGCCCAGTGCAAGGCGGGGATCGTCGGTTCCTTCCCGGCGCTCAATGCGCGGCCGCAAGCACTGCTCGACGAATGGCTTCACCGGATCACCGAAGAGCTGTCGGCGTGGAACCGCGAACACCCCGGTCGCCCGGCAGCGCCCTTCGCCGTCAACCAGATCGTTCATCGCTCGAACGACCGGCTCGAGGCTGATCTGGCCACCTGCGCCAAGTGGCAGGTACCGATCATCATCACCTCGCTCGGCGCGCGTGAGGATCTGAACACCGCCGTGCATGGCTGGGGCGGCATCACGCTGCACGACATCATCGACGACCGGTTTGCGCGCAAAGCGATTGAAAAGGGCGCCGACGGGCTCATCGCGGTCGCGGCGGGTGCCGGTGGCCACGCCGGGCGGCTCTCACCCTTCGCGCTGATCCAGGAAATCCGCCAGTGGTTCGACGGCCCGCTCGCGCTGTCGGGGTCGATCGCTAACGGCGGCGCGGTCCTCGCGGCGCAAGCGATGGGTGCCGACCTCGCCTATATCGGCTCGGCCTTCATCGCGACCGAAGAAGCGAACGCCCAGCCCGCGTACAAGGAATCGATCGTCGCGTCGAAGGCCGCCGACATCGTCTATTCGAACCTGTTCACCGGCGTGCACGGCAATTATCTGAAGAGCTCGATCGAAGCCGCCGGGCTCGACCCGGAGAATCTGCCCGAAGGCGATCTGAGCACGATGAACTTCGGCGGCAACGCGGGCGCCAAGGCGTGGCGCGACATCTGGGGATCGGGCCAGGGCATCGGCGTGGTCGACCATGTCGGGACGGTAGCCGAAATGGTCGAGCGGATCGAAGGCGAGTATCGGGCTGCGCAGGCACGGCTTGGCGTGGCGGAGGCGGTTGCGGCTTAGGCTCTGCTGGATCGGCGAAGCATCTAAGTCTGGTGGTCGGTGGGCTAACGGCGCTCGAATAGCCGCCTGCCCCGCGCTGCCGTTCACTGTGAGCTATTGAGCGACCCGACGAAGCCGGAAGAGCATCAGTATTGAGAGGGCACCTAGGCCCACCGCCGAACCGAGGCCACGAAGGAGCAAAAGACTCTCCGCTTCGGCACCCGCATGACCTCCAAAGCTTCCGAGGGCAAACCCGATTGCCAGAAATAGCCCTGCGGCACGAGCATGGCTTCGATGCGCTGTTGACGCGACGACACCCCATCCCGCGAGGCCGTAGATCAGGATATTTGCGCAGGCAGTGAGGATGGTGAGCATCCGGGACGTTTCCTCGACATCGTGAATAAGCAAGCTAGAGCGCGGACGCCTTTCTCGCAACCTTTGCAAATGCTTCTGGAACGAGGTGTCTACGTCGCGCTGCCCCATTTTGGCAAAAGCCGCGCGGAGATCCGCCAAACCCTATATCGACACCGCCAGCCGCTCCAAAATCGCGCGCGCGGGGCTGTCGATGGGCGTGCCGAGCTGGTCGGCATCGAGCCGCGCGGTGCGGCGGAACAGGTCGATGCTCGCAGCCACCAGCGCGCGCGTCTGCGGCGGCATCGTGGCGATCACTTCGGGGTCCGAATGCGGCGGTGTCCCCAATCGCCGCGAGGGATCGAGCGCGTCGGAGCGGCTCATCTCGCCGGCATCGACCGCGCGCTGGGTGAGCAGCCAGGCAATCACATGCATCAGCCGCGTCGTCACCTTGAGCGATTCGCACGAATAAGCGACGCGCGTCATTGGCTCGAGCGCTTCGCGATCTTCGCGCCCGCCTTCGTCAAAATAGGCCCGTGCCTCGTCGGCGAGCACCATCGCCTCGACGTAAAGCGCGTCGACCAACCTTCGGTGCAGCCGTGAACTGACCTGTTCCGTCCCCATCACTCCGTGCTGCCAGAAACCGGGCGCCGGGGGAATGTGCCGACTCAACGCAATCGTCCCAAAGCGAAGCGATCAGGCGATTATATCGGGGATAAGTTGGTCTTCGAGCAGGCTGATCTCGTCACGCAGCCGCAGCTTGCGCTTTTTGAGGCGAGCGAGCTGGAGCTGATCGGTCGAATTCTGTTCGAACAGCGCGGCAATCGCCGCATCGAGATCGCGGTGCTCGATCTTCAGAATCTCGATCCGCTTTGCGATCTGGCGATCGTCCATGGTCCTGCCTCTGTCGACTGGCCGATGCCGTCCCCCACGAGCCATAGCAAAACTGCGCGCCGAGGCGAGCCCCAAACGGGCAGAAACGCAGCCTTAACCGCTCATCGCACAAATCATCGGGTCTGCCGCGCGCGTCGCGATTCGACTCGCGACAAGGCGGCAAAACTATGCTGTATTTATCAACCCGCCTGTTGTCGGGCGGGCTATTCAGGAAAGGAAATCCTCTCCATGCACAGCGGTCATCAAGCAACTCTCGCGGCCAAGCACGCTACGCTCGATCAACGGATCGCGCGCGAATCGCAGCGTCCCTTGCCCGATGCCATGACGATTGCGCACCTGAAGAAACTGAAGCTGAAGATCAAGGAAGAACTCGCGGCGCAATAAGCGCGGCGATCACTGGGCGACCCAAATCGTCAGGCAGGGGGCGCGCAACCCGCAACAGGTTGCGCGGCCTGACGATACCGAGCCGCGGCGTTAAATGACCGGTAGAATTGGCTTTACGACGAGCGGCGCTTTGGCACCGCCGGTGACGGGCTTGCGCGCGAGCACCGGATCGATCGGGTGATCGAACGCCACACCGATCCGACCCGCCACGCTCCACGCCACGCGGCCCGGAATCCAGCCGATGCCGCGCACATCGAATTCGACGGCAGCCCCCTGAGCAATCGGGTCGGTGATCTCAGCCATCAACCCGCCTGAGGAAAGATTGCGGATACGCACCTGGCGCACGACGTCGCGCTGGGCGCTCTGGCGGAATTGCGCGACCAGAAACAGGCTGTCACGGTTCTGATTGCGCTTGTGCGTACCATCCTCCGCCGATGAGTCCTGCACCGGATTGCGCCCGACCTGATCCATGCCTGCTTGCCTGACTTCCTATGAGGGTTCGTCGTAAGGGCTAGCAGGCAATGCTTAGCAATTTACTTAAGCTGGCGGACGCGGGGGCCGCCGATTAATCCTCGCGCGAAACTTTTTCGTGGCGCTCGTGGCGTTCCTGCGCCTCGACGGTCATCGTCGCAATTGGCCGCGCTTCGAGCCGGGCGAGCGAGATCGGCTCGCCGGTCACTTCGCAATAGCCATATTCGCCGTCCTCGATCCGGCGCAGCGC
>JAIETY010000187.1 GCA_019744885.1 Sphingomonas sp. | reverse complement strand
CCGACCTGACCATTCAAGGGCTGGCGATGATGTGGGATCGCGCCCATATAAGCCGCTAGGCCGCTTCCCAAGCGACCGCCCCATTCATAAGGCGCGCGCCTTCTCGCGCATCGTCGCTGCTATTTCGTGGCGCATTCAAACCAGAAAGACAAAGACTTAAGTGACTCCAGGAAATGAACTGATTTTCGTCGCCCTTGGCGGCTCGGGGGAGATTGGCATGAACGTCAATCTCTATGGCTGCCAGGGCAAGTGGATCATGGTCGACTGCGGCATTACCTTTGCCGACCCGGCCTATCCCGGCATCGACCTGATCCTCCCCGACCTCGCCTTTATCGAGGAGCGCGGCGACGATCTGCTCGGCATCGTGCTGACGCACGGGCACGAGGATCACATCGGCGCTTTGCCCTATCTCGCCGAGGATCTGGGTGTGCCGCTGTTCGCGTCGCCCTTCACCGCCGGGTTGATCGCGGGCAAGCTTGAGGAAGAGGGCAATGCGTCGCGCATCGAGCTGAACGTCATAGAGCCGGGCGAGGAATTCGCGCTCGGGCCGTTTGGCTTGCGGTTCGTGCCGGTTGCGCATTCGATCCCCGAAGGCGCGGCGCTGCTGATCGAAACGCCCTTTGGCCGCGTGTTCCACACCGGCGACTGGAAGCTCGACGAAACGCCCGTGATCGGCAACCCCGCCGACCCCGAAGTGATCAAGGCGATCGGTGACAAGGGCGTGCTCGCTTTGGTGTGCGATTCGACCAATGTGTTCAATCCCGAAGCGTCGGGCTCCGAAGCGAGCGTGCGCGAGGGCTTGCGCGATGTCGTCAGCGCCGCGAAGGGGCGGGTGCTCGTCACCACCTTTGCGTCTAATGCGGCGCGGCTCAAGACGCTCGCCGATGTTTCACGCGATACGGGGCGCACTTTGTGCGTCGCAGGTCGCTCGCTCGACCGGATCATGAAGGTTGCGCGTGCAACGGGGTATCTGAAGGATTTCCCCGCCACCGTCGATTTCGATGAAGCGATGCGGCTGCCCGCGAACAAGGTGCTGATCGTCGCCACCGGCGGTCAGGGCGAGGAACGCGCGGCGCTTGGGCGGATCGCGGGGGGCAACCACCAGATCAGTCTGGGGCAGGGCGACACGGTGATCTTCTCGTCGAAACAGATCCCCGGCAACGAAGTCGCGATCGGCAAAATCCAGAACCAACTTGCGGCCAAGGGCGTGCTGATGGTCACCGACCGGCAAGCGCATGTCCATGTGTCGGGCCATCCGGGGCGGCCTGAACTCGCGACCATGTATGGCTGGGTGCGCCCGCAAGTGCTGGTGCCCGTCCACGGCGAAATGCGCCATTTGATGGAACAAGCGCGCTTTGGCTTGTCGGAAGGTATTCCCGGCGTGGTCGTGCAGACCGACGGCGACATCATCCGGCTCGCGCCCGGCACGCCCGCCAAGATCGGCAATGCGCCGGTCGGGCGACTGGTGCTCGACGGCGATGTGATCCTGCCCGCCGATGGCGCGACGATCAACGAACGCCGCAAACTCGCGGTCAACGGCCAGATTTCGGTCGCGGTCGCGATCCAGCGCGGCAAGCTGATCGGCGATCCGCAAATCCGCCTCCAGGGGATTCCGGTCGAGGAAGACCGTGAGCCTTTCATCGACGAAGCCGTCGATGCCGCTGCCAAGGCGGTGCGCGAGGGCGGGCGTGACCGCGACAAGCTGCGCGAAAGCGTGCGGCTGGCGGTGCGCCGCGTCGCCGGTCGCTGGACCGGCAAGAAGCCGATCGTCGATGTGCTGCTGATCGAGGCGTGAGGCAATGCAACTCAGCTCGTTGATCGCGATCTACGCGCTCTTCTGGGCGTTCTCGATCTTCCTTGTCCTGCCCTTCGGCGTGCGCACCGCCGATGAGGCAGGCGTCGCCAAGGTGCCGGGGCAAGCCGAAAGCGCGCCCGCAGTGTTCAAGCCGTGGCGCACGGTGATGCGGGTGACGATCGTTGCCAGCGTGCTGTTCACGCTGTTCCTGCTCAACGCCCATTTTGGCTGGGTGACGGCCGAATCGCTCGACTTTTTCGGCGGCATGAAGCCGGTCGAATAGCGGCGCGCGCGCACGGACACGCGCACGCCAACAAGTAAATTCGATCACAGACATGGGAAGCCATCGTTTCGCGCTGGGAACGGGGCGGCCTATGGTCGCGTCAGGGCTTTAGCGCGAGTCGCGCTCGCGAGCCCCAACCATGATTGGAGAGACGATGGACGCCGAAACCACGTGCCCCGTGCCGCACGAACGCCCCGACCGCGCCAAGATTTGGGGCATGTCGAACCGCGATTGGTGGCCGAACCAGCTTCATCTTGGCATGCTGAGCCAGCATTCGTCGAAGTCGGACCCGATGGGCGCCGAATTCAACTATGCCGAGGAATTCAAGACGCTCGATCTCGACGCCGTCGTCGCTGATCTGCACGCGTTGATGACCGATTCGCAGCCCTGGTGGCCTGCGGACTATGGCCATTATGGCCCGTTCTTCATCCGCATGGCGTGGCATAGCGCGGGTACCTATCGCATCGCCGACGGGCGCGGTGGGGCAGGGTCGGGCACGCAGCGTTTCGCGCCGCTCAACAGCTGGCCGGATAACGGCAATCTCGACAAGGCGCGCCGCCTGCTGTGGCCGATCAAGCAGAAATATGGCCGCAAGCTGAGCTGGGCCGATCTGATGATCCTCGCGGGCAATGTCGCGCTCGAATCGATGGGCTTCAAGACCTTCGGCTTTGCCGGTGGCCGCGCCGATGTCTGGGAGCCCGAGGAAGACATTTACTGGGGCCCCGAAGGAAAGTGGCTCGATGACCAGCGCTATTCGGGCGAGCGCGACCTCGCCAACCCGCTCGGCGCGGTGCAGATGGGCCTCATTTACGTCAATCCCGAAGGGCCGAACGGCAAGCCCGATCCGGTCGGTTCGGGCCGCGACATCCGCGAGACTTTCGCGCGCATGGCGATGAACGACGAAGAAACCGTCGCGCTGACCGCCGGTGGTCATACCTTCGGCAAGGCGCATGGCGCGGGCGATCCCAGCGTCTATGTCGGGCCCGAGCCCGAAGGCGCGAACGTCGAGGAAATGGGCCTCGGCTGGATCAACACGATGGGCAGCGGCAAGGGTGTCGACACGATCACCAGCGGCATCGAAGGCGCATGGACCCCGACGCCGATTACTTGGGACAACAGCTATTTCGACACGCTGTTCGGTAACGAATGGGTGCTGACCAAGAGCCCCGCCGGTGCCCAGCAGTGGACGCCGGTCAACCCCGAAGCGCAGGGCACCGTGCCCGATGCGCATGACCCCTCGCGTCGCCACGCGCCGATGATGACCACCGCCGACATGGCGATGCGGATGGACCCGGCCTATGAGCCGATCTCGCGGCGCTTCCAGGCCAATCCCGACCAGTTCGCTGATGCCTTTGCGCGCGCGTGGTTCAAGCTCACGCACCGCGACATGGGGCCGCGTGCGCGCTACCTCGGCAAGCTGGTGCCTGAGGAAGTGCTGATCTGGCAGGATCCGGTGCCCGCAGTCGATCATCCGCTGATCGACGATGCCGATGTTGCGGCGCTCAAGGCCACGCTGCTTGGCTCGGGGCTGACGGGCGCGCAGCTGGTGACGACGGCCTGGGCTTCGGCCTCGACTTTCCGGGGCAGCGACATGCGCGGCGGTGCCAATGGTGCGCGCATCCGGCTGGCGCCGCAGAAGGACTGGGCGGTCAATGATCCGACCGAGCTGGCGAGCGTGCTGAGCGTGCTTGAAGGCATCAAGGCCGCGTTCGACGGCGCGGCGGCAGGTGGCAAGAAGGTGTCGCTCGCCGATCTGATCGTGCTCGGCGGCACGGCAGCGGTCGAGGGTGCGGCGAAGAAGGCCGGGTACGACATTACCGTGCCGTTCACGCCGGGCCGCACCGACGCGAGCCAGGAGCAGACCGACGCGCACAGCTTCGCGCCGCTCGAGCCGATCGCCGATGGCTTCCGCAACTGGGCGCGCGACGATCATCCGCTCTCGCTCGAAGCGCTGCTCGTTGATCGTGCGCAGTTGCTGACCTTGACCGCACCCGAAATGACGGTGCTGGTGGGTGGGCTGCGCGTGCTCGGCGCCAATGCCGGTGGCTCGACACGGGGTGTGCTGACAGAACGGGTCGGCACGCTCTCGAACGACTATTTCGTCAATCTGCTCGACATCGGCACCAAGTGGCAGGCGGTCGGCGGCGACGACGAAGCGTTCGAAGGTCATGACCGGGCGACCGGGGCACTCAAATGGACCGGCACGCGCGCCGACCTCGTGTTTGGCTCGAACTCGGTGCTGCGGGCACTCGCCGAAGTCTATGGCTGCAGCGACGGCGAGGCGAAGTTCGTCGGCGATTTCGTCGCGGCCTGGACCAAGGTGATGAACCTCGACCGGTTCGATCTGCACTGATCGTCGATCGGGTGCGTAAATGATGGGGCGGCGTACCGGGCAAACCGGTGCGTCGCCCCATTTCACTTTGACAACGGTTCCCCACCCGCGAAAGTGGCGGCCAATCGCCAGCAGCGCGACCAACCAAGGGGGAGGCCAATATGAACCGATTTCTGGCGCACACCGGCGCGCGTTATCCGATCGTGCAGGCGCCGATGGGCTGGATTGCGCGGTCAGCACTGGCCTCTGCCGTCTGCAACGCGGGCGGGCTGGGCATTATCGAGACGTCATCGGGCGAGACCGAGGCGTGTCAGGCCGAAATCCTGAAGATGAAGGAGCTGACCTCGGCGCCGTTCGGGGTCAATTTGCCGATCCGCTTCCTCAAAGATGATGCGATGCTGCATTTCATCTGCGGATCGGGGGTGAAGTTCGTCACCACCTCGGCGGGCAGCCCGGCCAAGTTCATTGCGCCGCTGAAGGAGGCGGGGATCACCGTCTATCACGCCGTGCCGACGGTCGACGCAGCAATGAAATGCGTCGCGGCGGGGATCGACGGGCTGGTGGTCGAGGGGTCCGAAGGCGGCGGCTTCAAGAACCCCGAGGAAGTCTCGACCCTCGTGCTGCTCCAGGCGATCCGGCGGGTGACCGACGTGCCGCTGGTGGCAGCGGGCGGGATTTGCGACGGCAAGGGCATGGCCGCCGCCTTCGCGCTGGGGGCCGAGGCGGTGCAAATGGGCACGCGCTTCGTCTCGGCCGCCGAAAGCCCGGTGCATCACAATTACAAACAGGCGATCATCGACGCCAAGGAAACCGGGACCTACGTGCTCAACCAGAAATCGACGCCGTGCATCCGCGCGCTGAAGACGCAGCGGACGGCGGCGATCCATGAAGCAGGACTGATGCCGGCGGATACGTTCGCGCGGTTGCAGGAGCTCTACTTTGGTGGCGATATGGAGGCGGCGGTGGGCCTGGCCGGGCAGACGTCGGGGGTGATCGACGAAGTAAAGCCGGTCAAGACGATCATCGACGAGACGATCGCGGAATTTCGCGGCATTTGTGGACGGATGGGCGCGATGGCGGGGGCAGGAGCGTTTGGGTGAGGAAACGTTGATCGAAAGCGGGGCCGGATCTTTCTCCGCCTATCAGTCTTCACCGCGGCCTTGCGCCAGGGCCCACGGCGCAACAGGATGAATGGCGTTGGGCTCGCTGGCGGATGGGTGGGCCTCTGCACAAGGCCGGGGTGACAGTTAGGGTCAAAACCCAATCAGCCTCTTGAAAATATGCAGATAGGCTGATTCAAAGGGCTTCCACGGCAGATGGAGG
>JAIETY010000189.1 GCA_019744885.1 Sphingomonas sp. | reverse complement strand
AGCGTCGCGCACGTCGCCCGCGATTCGCAGGCGAGCCGCCTCGATGCCCGATTGTGCGGCGTCGCCTGCGCGACCGGCATAGCTGCGGATGGCTTTGCCTTCTCCGGGCCAGCGAATGCCGGCCGAGACCGACGTCTCTTCCTCGATGATACCTTGAGACCGGGTCAACAGATTTGCGGACAGGACGGGCGGGCCAACGAACGGCCCACGGCTGCTTCGGCGCAATGCTTCGGCCTGCGCGCGGAGGGCGGGGAAACTCGCGGTCTCGGAAGATTGCGCGACAGCCACGTCAACCGCATCGTGCAAAGTCCTCACCGCAATCGGGGCCGCCGCTTCCTGAGCGTCGGCCATCGTGGGTGCTGACATTACTGCCATAACCAATATCGCAGCCGCCCGAGGGCCAGTGTGGTGCATTGAGGAGGATCTTCCGCGTGTCTGAAACGATTACGCAGCGCAACGACCCAGCCCTCAATATTTTTTTGTAAAAATGCGATTGGCATTGCGCAACAAGTGAGGGGTAGGTCGTTGCGCTGCGTATTCCGTTATAGAGCAACTCTTCAAAGGACCTACGAAATGCGTCTTTTCAAAGCACCGCTTATCGTGCTGGCAATTTCGGGCGGATCGTTGTCCGCGACCGCAGCCTATGCCCACGCTAAACTCGTCGCATCAAACCCTGTGGCCAACGCGACTGTCGCAGGGCCGACCAAGCTTCAGCTCCGTTTCGATGAAAAGCTCGTCGCCAACGGGTCGTCGATCCAGTTGTTCGTCACCGCTAAGCCACGCGCCAAGCTCACAGCGCCGATGTCGGTAAGCGTCACCGCAGCCCTCGGGCCTGATGGACAAACGCTCATCGCACCGCTCAAGCAACCGCTGACAACTGGGGCTTATCTGATCGCCTGGCACGCAACGACCAGCGACGGCGAGCGTAAAGACGGAACCTTTACTTTCAAGGTTCGCTAACCAGTCCGACCGACCCAAAGCATCGAAGGCTTACCGGACCAAGTTTGGCGCCCGAAGTGGGGGACAACAGGGGACGGAACTCACTCGCTTCGAGGATGTTTTAGGCCTTACTTGACCCCGATACGGCGTCAGACGCAGCAATCGCAAATAGAGAATTATGTTTGAGGGCTGCGCGATTTCCGTGCGTATTCAACAATGTCGCCCATGAAACCAAGCTCGAACGGATTACCATGAACCACGCCATCGATCGTCGCCAATTGCTTCGTGCTGGCGCCGCTGCGAGCGGCACCTTTGCGCTCGCTGCATGGATGCCCGCCTGGGCGCAGCCCCTCTCGCCGGGGCTGACCACGCTGCTGCCGATGGTGTCGGGCGAGGACATCACACTCAAGATCGCGCGTCAGACGATGATGATCGACGGTCGCCCATCCCGCGCAATAGGGATCAACGGCACTGTGCCTGGGCCCCTGATCCGCCTGCGAGAGGGTCAGAATGTTCGCCTCAATGTCATCAACGATCTCGACGAGGACAGCTCGATCCACTGGCACGGCCTGCTCGTGCCGATGCAGTTCGATGGCGTGCCCGGCATCTCGTTTCCCGGCATCAAGCCGCGATCAAAATTCGTGTATGAATTCCCGATCAAGCAGGCTGGCACCTATTGGTATCACAGCCATTCGGGGATGCAGGAGCAGCTCGGCCATTACGGTCCGATCGTGATCGATCCCGCGGGCACCGATCCGGTCGGGTTCGACCGCGAGCATGTCATCGTGCTGTCCGATCACAGCCAGATGTCGCCGGAAGCGATCTTCCGGAAAATGAAGCTGATGCCGGGCTATTTCAATTACCAGAAGCAGACGCTCTCTGGACTGTTGGCCGGCAAGAACCAGTCGCTCGACCAACGCGTCATGTGGGGCGGGATGCGGATGGACCCGACCGACATTTCCGACGCCAACGGATCGACCTACAATTTCCTCGTCAACGGGCACGGGCCACAGGATAACTGGACCGCGTTGTTCAAACCTGGCGAGCGCGTGCGGCTGCGGATCATCAACGCGTCGTCGATGACGACCTTCAACGTCCGCATTCCGGGGCTGAAGCTCACCATCGTCCAGGCCGACGGCCAGAACGTCCGCCCGGTCACGGTCGACGAATTCCAGATCGGGGTCGCGGAGACCTACGACGCCGTCGTCGAGCCGACCGACGACCGGGCCTACACCTTCGTTGGCGAGGCGGTCGATCGTTCGGGCATGGCGCGCGCGACGCTAGCCCCCCGCGCCGGTATGGCCGCAGAGGTGCCGCCGCTGCGCAAGCGGCCGCTTGCGACCATGAAGGACATGGGCATGGGCGGTATGGGATCGATGGGCGGCATGTCGGGCATGGACATGTCGGGTTCAGGCGGCAGGCATGGCCTGGCCGACGGCGCGATGGCCGGCATGGATATGGGCAAGAAGGACGTCGCGACGCCGGGCATGGCTCGCGACGACAAGATGCAGGGCATGAGCATGTCCGGCATGGACATGAAGATGCGCGACTTCTCCAACGCGCCCAAGATCGAGAAGAATCCGGGCGTGCAAACGGTCGCGATGAGCCCGGTCGATCGCACCAGCGAGCCCGGTCAGGTGCTGGAGAATGTCGGTCACCGCGTGCTGGTCTACCGCGATCTGATGGCGCTGGCGCGCAACCCCGACGTACGTGCGCCGACCCGTTCGCTCGACATCCACCTGACTGGCAACATGGAACGGTTCATGTGGTCGTTCGACGGGGTGAAGATGTCGGACACGATGGAACCGTTCCCGTTCATCGAGGGCGAGCGGGTGCGGGTAACGCTCATCAACGACACGATGATGGCGCATCCCATCCACCTGCACGGTCACTTCTTCGAGCTGGTCACCGGGCACGGCGAGCATTCGCCGCGCAAGCACACGGTCATCGTCCAGCCGGGCGGCAAGGTGAGTTGGGACCTGACTGCGGACGCCGTTGGCGACTGGGCGTTCCACTGCCATCTGCTCTACCACATGATGGCGGGGATGATGCGTGTCGTCTGCGTGCGCCCACGCGGAGAGGCCGCATGAACCGCGTCGTCGTCGCCGCGCTTTCTGCTGGTGCCGCGGTGATCGTTGCGGTCCCGGCCACGGCGCAGGTGTCGATGCAGGGCATGGACATGAAGGGCATGAAGATGCCGATGAAGCCGCCTGCGAAGAAAAAGGCACCGCCGACCACGCTAGCGAAAAGGCCGACGACCAGACGGCCTGCGGCGAAACCGGTGGCCGTTCAAAAACCGCCAGCGAAGGCGATGGAAAGCATGGCGATGCCCGGGATGGATATGTCGGATGCCGCCAAGGCGTCGACCGATCAGCCGATGTCGGGCATGGATATGTCAGGTGAAAAGGCGTCGGCCGACTCCTCATCTGGGAAGGCGATGTCAGGTATGACGATGCCCGACATGCAGGCGAGCGGTACTGCTCTGCCAGCCGGGAACGCCCCGGCACCAATGCCTCCCACCGATCATTACGCCGACCGCTTCTTCCCACCCGCCGAAATCCACAAGGCGCACGAGGCGATGATGCGGCAGGAAGGCGGCCGCAATTTCTCCAAGATCATGTTCAATCTGGCCGAATATCAGATCCGCGACGGCAAGGACGGCTATCGCTGGGACGGCGAGGGCTGGTTCGGGGGCGACATCAATCGGCTGGTAATCAAGACCGAGGGCGAAGGCACATTCCGCGAGGGCATCGACAGCGCCGAGGTCCAGGCGCTCTACAGCCGCGCGATCGGTCCTTATTTCAATCTTCAGGCGGGCGTCCGTCATGACTTCCAGCCGTCGCCGACGCGCACCTACGCGACAGTCGGCTTCGAGGGTCTCGCGCCGTATCTGTTCGAGGTCGAGGGCGCAGCGTTCCTTTCGGACAAGGGTGATCTCCTCGGGCGCCTCGAAGGCTATTACGATCAGCGCATCACTCAGCGGCTGATCCTCCAGCCGCGCGTCGAGCTCAATCTGTCGGCGCAGGATGTGCCCGAGAACAGGTTGGGCGCCGGTCTGACCAACGCCGAACTGGGCTTGCGGCTCCGCTACGAGTTCGTACGCGAGTTCGCGCCCTATATCGGTGTTTCCGACGACGCGAAAACCGGGCGAACCGCTGAGTTCGCGCGTGCGGACGGCAAGGATGCGACATCGACCAGCTTCGTGGCTGGCGTGCATTTCTGGTTCTGACGCGCGACGGACGAACGCCAAAGGAGAAGCGACATGCAGGGTAGCGATGAAAAGATGAAGATGGGTTACGGCCGGTTCGCAGCGATGATCGCGACGTCTACGGTCGTCATGTTCGGGCTGATGTATCTCAACACCTACGCTTTGAGCCACGTTTTCTACAGCCAGACGCGCACATGGATGGCGATCTATATGGGCGCGGTGATGGCGATCATCATGCTCGGCTTCATGTGGTCGATGTATCCGAACAAGCGCGCCAATCTGGCGATCATGGCGGGCAGCGTCGTCGTTTTCGCAGGAGCGCTATACTTGGTGCGCAGTCAGGAAACCGTCGACGATGTTTCCTGGATGAAGGCGATGATTCCGCACCACTCGATCGCGATCATGACCAGCGAGCGGGCGCACATCAAGGATCCCGAAGTCCGCAAACTGGCGGATGGCATCATCGATGCGCAAGTCCGCGAGATCGCCGAGATGAAGGCGATGATCGCCCGGCTGGAGGCGAGGCCGACACCGAATGGTGCGCCCGATCTGCCATCCTACCGCGATACAGGTGCGACTCCGCCGCCGCCGCAGACGGACGAGAGCGAAGGTATCAATACCTTTCAGCCTATCCGTTGAGTTTGGTTGGCTCCCCAACCTCAAAGGGGGGGCATAATTCGCCATGCCGCTGATGCCGTTGCCGAACCCGGGTCGCCGAACGTCTGCTTGTCCGCTTCAAGGCACGGACAGTGCTTTGGGAACTTGGCTACCCACCCAGAGCCAATTGCTTGCGGATCTTGGCCTCTTCACCCTCGACAATCAGGCGAAGGGCATAACGAGTGCTGTGGCTGGCGGCGCTATATCTTGTCGATCGACTCGATCTCTCCGGCCTTTCCATCCCAGCGAAAGCTGAACTTGACCTTGTCGCCAACCTTTAAACCGTTGAGCTGATTTCCATTTGCATCGAAACCCATGGTCATCGCGGGCCAGTGAAGTTCGGCGACGGGACCGTGCGCGAGGGTGATTTTGCCGGTACTGGAATCGATCGCCATGATCGTTCCTTCGCCGTTGCCGACCCTGGGATCTGCTTGCGCCGTTGCAGCAATGCCGTTGCCTTTGGCATCAACACCGGGATTGTCGCAGGCAGCGAGCAGCAGCGGCGCGATCACAAGAATTGGCTTTTTCATACGGTAACTCCTTCTTTTGCACCTTGGGTATGGGATCGACGCCGTCGCATCAGCAGATACCCGGCGGGAATGACCAGCATCGACAGCAGCGGTGCGGTCAGCATCCCGCCGATCATCGGCGCCGCGATGCGGCTGGTAACCTCCGAACCCGTGCCGGTGCCGATTAGCACGGGGAACAGCCCCGCCAGGATCACCGCGACCGTCATCGCTTTGGGGCGAACGCGCAGCAACGCGCCCTCGCGCACCGCTGCCTCGACCTCGGTCGGGGACGGGTCGATGCCGCGATCGGCGAGCGCGTGTTTGAGATAGATCAGCATCACCACGCCAAACTCCGCCGCGACGCCCGCCAGCGCGATGAACCCGACGGCCGTCGCCACTGATTGGTTATAGCCAAGCAGCCA
>JAIETY010000050.1 GCA_019744885.1 Sphingomonas sp. | reverse complement strand
ACGCCGATGCCGCCCAATTGCGCCATCACGATCGCCATATCGGCCTCGGTCACCGTATCCATCGCCGCCGACAGCATCGGGATGTTGAGCGCAATCCCCTTGGTCAGTCGCGTGCGCGGATCGGCCATCGACGGCACGATGTCGCTCTCCGCCGGATACAGCAGCACGTCGTCGAAAGTGAGGCCGAGGCGGATGTCCATGGGGTGCCAGTTCCTGCGTCGCAAAGGATTCGTGGCGGCCCATGTAACCAAGCGGGCGCCGCAGCGCTAGGGCCGCCGCATTTCGCTGTGGGCTGCGTGGTAATATGCTAAAGCACCGCTGCGCCACATCAGCGCGCTGTTAGGGAAGTTGAGCATGGGCGTGATTTTCGGTGTCGTGGTCGGCATTTTGGTGCTGGTGATCATGTTCCTCTTCGCCAGCCTGAAGATGGTGCGGCAAGGTTTTGAATATACGATCGAACATTTCGGTCGCTTCACCACGGTTGCGCGACCGGGGCTGAATTTCTACCCGGCGTTTTTCTATCAGGTCGGGCGGCGCATCAACATGATGGAGCAAGTGCTCGACGTGCCGCAGCAGGAAATCATCACCAAGGACAATGCGATGGTCGCGGTCGACGGGGTGGTGTTCTTCCAGGTGCTCGATGCTGCCAAGGCCGCCTATGAAGTGTCCGACCTGTTCGTCGCGATCATGCAGCTCGCGACCACCAATTTGCGCACGGTGATGGGGTCGATGGACCTCGACGAGCTGCTGTCGAAGCGCGACGAGATCAACGCGCGGTTGCTCAGCGTCGTCGACCACGCGACCAATCCCTGGGGCGTCAAGATCACCCGCGTCGAGATCAAGGATATCCGCCCGCCAGTTGACATCGTCAACGCGATGGCCCGCCAGATGAAGGCCGAGCGCGAAAAGCGCGCGAACATCCTTGAGGCCGAAGGCACGCGCGCCTCCGAAATCCTGCGCGCTGAAGGGCAGAAGCAGGCGCGCATCCTCGAAGCCGAAGGCCGCAAGGAATCGGCCTTCCGCGACTCTGAAGCCCGCGAACGCGCCGCCGAAGCCGAAGCCAAGGCGACGCAGCTCGTCTCCGACGCGATCGAACAAGGCAGCGCGCAGGCGATCAATTACTTCATCGCGCAAAAGTACGTCGAAGCCGTCGGCAAATTTGCGACCAGCCCCAACGCCAAGACCATCCTCTTCCCGGTCGAGGCGACCAATTTGATCGGCACTTTGGGCGGCATCGGTGCGCTCGCCAAGGAAGCATTCGGCGATCCGGCCGCCGCCGCGCCCAAGCCGCCCGCCCCGCCCCGCGTGAAGGGTCCGTTCGAGCCGAGCGAGCAGTGAGGCGGCGATGAGCTCGAGCGAAATCCTGGGCAGCGCCGGGCTGGTCTGGATCATGCTGGCCGTGGCGCTCGTCGTCGGCGAGCTGGCCAGTCCGGGTATTTTCCTGATCTTCCTCGCGGCAGGCGCGCTCGTCACGGGGATGACGATGCTCGCGCTGCCCGACATCCCCTTCCTCGTCCAGCTCGTCTCCTTCACCGCGTGGAGCGCGGTGGCCGTCGCGATCGGGCGGCGTTGGTATACGCAATTCCCGGTGGCGACGAGCGACGCGATGCTCAATGATCGCTCGGCGCGGCTGGTCGGCGAGATTGTCACCGTCGTTGCGGCGCTCGATGGCGGCGAGGGCCGCGTGCGGGTCGGCGATGGCGAGTGGCGCGCATCGGGCAGCACAGCCGACGTCGGCGCGCGGATGCGGGTCGTCGCGGTGCGCGATGGCGTGCTGATCGTCGAGTCCTTGCCGCCCGGCGTGTGATGCGCCGAACTGTCATGCAACGTTGCTAGCCTGTCGGTGGTTTAGCGTTTCGACCTGAAAGAGGAGACAGGACAATGAGCATTTTCGGCGCGATCAAGAGTGCAATCTGGGGCAAGAAGGCCGAAGCCGCCCCTGCCCCCGCCCCCACGCCGGCGGTCGCAGCCGCCCCCGCAGCGGCTGAAGCAGCGCCTGCCCCCGCCCCGGCCGAAACGCCGATGACACGCGCCGAAATCGAATCGCTGCTCGGCCAGATCGCGTCGACGACGGGATCGGAGCTCAACTGGCAGACGTCGATCGTCGATCTGATGAAACTGATCGGCCTCGACCCCAGCCTCGCCAATCGCAAGGAACTGGCCCAAGAGCTCGGTTACACCGGCGAAAAGGACGGCAGCGCCGAAATGAACATCTGGCTGCACGAGCAAGTGATGTCGCGCCTCGCCGCGCACGGCGGCACCACGCCCGAAGAACTGACGCACTGAGACGCAAAGGGCGGGGCCAGCGCACTGCTGACCCCGCCCGCTTCCAATTAACGGACCTCACCCCGATCCGTTCGTGCTGAGCTTGTCGAAGCACTGCCCTTCTTCACACCCGCCAGTGGGAAAGAAGAACGGCCCTTCGACAGGCTCAGGGCAAACGGCACCGGATAGGGAGTGTTCCGTCTACTTCTTGCCGCCGAACAGGCCGCCGGCAAGTCCGGCGATATCGTTGAGCGGATTGCCGTCGCCGTCGCGGTCAAGCATGCCAGTGACCTGACCGAGCATGCCGCCCGCGCCGCTCTGCGCACCGCCAGCGGCTCCTGCGAGCATCGACGCGAAATTCCCCAGCGAGCCTTCGCCGCCGATATGGCCGACGATCTGCTGAAGAATATCGGTCGAAATCCCGGTGTTGGCAGCCGCCGTCGCGACCGTGTCACCCGGCTCGGGATGCGCCATTCCCAGAGCCTTGACGGCCATTTCGGCCTGTTCGGGGCTCAGCCCGACTTTGGTGGCCATATTGGCAATGTCGAAATTGGGGCCGAGTTGTGCGAGCAGTCCGTCGAGCATTCCCATGGTATATCCCTCCGCTTGAGTGCCGGGTTTTTCTAGCACGGCGCGGGCGCGACCACCATGTCCGCCCGCGCAACGATTTCGCAAGCAGGTGCCGGTATCATTGAGCCAGCAACGCGAGGGACCAACGATGTTCGATTTTGGCCGGATGATCGAAATTGACTCGGATCGCTTTCCCCCGCATCCGCGCGACGCCGAGCTGGTCAACGGTGGCCACGGCTTTGCCCTCGCCGATTTCATCGCTGGCGAGCTCGCCAAACGCGATCTGCCGGTGCGCGTGCTCGTGGCGGAGGATTGGGGCTGGTATGCCGAGCTCGACCACGCCGATTTCCGCCTCGCCTATGGCTGCACCAGCTTTGGTGAGCGCGCCTTTCTGATCCAATTCATGCCGGACACGCCGGTGATCCGGAAGCTCTTCCGGAAGATCGACGCGCGCGACGCCACGCAAGTGCTGGCGGATGCCGTGTTCAAGATTCTTGGCGCCGAGGGCATCGCATCGCGCGGCCCGACCTGGGTCGACGACGTCAGCGCCACGCTGGGCGACGAACCGGTCGATTAAAGCGTCGCATCCGGCAGCGGGGCAAGATCAGGTGCCACAAAGCCGCGTCGCGCTGCCACTGAGAGCAGCCGTTCGCGGCTGTAGAAGCGCAGCGGCCAGTCGCGCTGGCCGATCGGTGACAGCAACAGCGCGTTGACCGATTCGGCTAGCCCAATTGACGCATCATCGGCGAGGTGCAGCCGCACGCCATGCACGAACACCCGCGTGATCGTGTCGTGATAACCCTGCGTGTCGTCGTTCACCCCGCCCACCGCAACATTATACCCCGAGATGATAGTCGCAATCCGGGCATCGACATCAATGTCGGGCCGCTCGCGCAGCAGGTACAGGCACGCGGCGAGATGCGCCTCATGCGTCCAGTCGGCGCGCGGCAGGCTACGGTCGAGCAGCCCTTCGCCGATGCGAATCACATCGGCGTCGGACGCAAACAGGCGGGGTAGAGAGTCGGTCATGTCGGGCTTTCCTCGAAAGGGATGGCCCGACGCGATCGGGCCTTTAGGCGGGCTGCTTCACCTTGGGCGCCGATTGTCGCACCCCTTCGTCGACCTGGCTTTCGAACTGCGCGAAATTGTCGACGAACTGGTCGACCAGCTTCGCCGCCGTCGCGTCATAGGCGTCCTTGTCGGCCCAGGTTTCGCGCGGATCGAGGATGCCCGAGTCAACGCCCGGCACCGCCACCGGCACCTTGAAGCCGAAGTTCGGATCGGTGCGGAAATCGACGCCGTTCAGGCTGCCGTCGAGTGCCGCATTGAGCAGTGCGCGCGTTGCTTTGATCGGCATCCGGCTGCCGACGCCATATTTGCCGCCGGTCCAGCCGGTGTTGACCAGCCAGCACGCGACCCCGCCCTTGGCGATCCGCTCCTTGAGCAAATTGCCATAGACGCTCGGATGGCGCGGCATGAACGGCGCGCCGAAGCAGGTCGAGAAAGTCGCTTCAGGCTCGGTCACCCCAATCTCGGTCCCCGCCACGCGCGCGGTATAGCCCGACAGGAAGTGATACATCGCCTGTTCGGGCGTCAGCTTGGCGATCGGCGGCAGCACGCCATAAGCGTCCGCCGTCAGCATCACGATATTCTGGGGTACCGGCCCCATGTTGGCATCGCTCGCATTGGGGATGAAATCGATCGGATAGGCGCCGCGCGTATTCTCGGCGAGAGTCGCATCATCGAGGTCGAGTACGCGCGTCTCAGGATCGATAACGACATTTTCGAGTACGGTGCCAAATCGCTTGGTCGTCGCGAAAATCTCGGGCTCAGCCTCCGCCGACAGCCGGATCATCTTGGCATAGCAGCCGCCTTCGAAATTGAAGACCGCCGTGTCCGACCAGCCATGCTCGTCGTCGCCAATCAGCGTGCGGCTCGCGTCGGCGCTCAGCGTCGTCTTGCCGGTACCCGACAGGCCAAAGAACACCGCAGTGTCGCCCTTCGGGCCGATGTTCGCCGAGCAATGCATCGGCATGATGCCCTGCACCGGCAGAAGATAGTTAAGCAAGCCAAACACTGATTTCTTCATCTCGCCGGCATATTTGGTGCCGCCGATCAAGATCAGCTTTTCGGTAAAATTGACCGCGATCACCGTCTCGCTGCGGCAGCCGTGCCGCGCGGGATCGGCGACAAAGCTCGGCAAATCGATGATCGTATAATCGGGCTCGAACGCCGCGAGTTCTTCCGCCTTTGGCCGCACCAGCATCGTGCGGATGAACAGATTGTGCCACGCGAGTTCATTGATCACGCGCACGCGCACGCGGTGCTCGGGCTGGGATCCGCCGAACAGGTCCTGCACGAACAAAGTGTCCTTTTCGCCCAGTGCGGCGAAGAAATCGGCCTTCAGCGCAGCGAAATGCGCCGGGTCCATCGGCTTGTTCGATTTGCCCCACCAGATCGTGTTTTCGGTCTCGGCATCGCGCACCGTGAACTTGTCCTGCGCCGACCGGCCTGTGCAGCGCCCCGTTTCGACCACCAAGGGACCGTCAGCGGCAAGAACCCCCTCGCCCCGGCGAATCGCCTGTTCGACCAGCGGCGCGGTGATCAGGTTCCAGTGAATCGTCGCTTGCGTCGCAATGCCTTGCGCCTCGAGTCCCTTGATCGGGCTACGCTTCGTCACTGCATTCTCTCCTAAAAACTCTCATGTCGCGCGCTTGCGCATACGTATGCTGTGGCGGCGCATATCCCCGTGCCCGCCGCTGGTCAAATGGCCAAGATGGTTGATGCTGTTGAGCCGACCCGCGCTTTCGCCTAGGCCTTGCGGCGTGAAACCATGGAATGCCCCACGCGGATGACGGCCACGATCGCCCTCGTCGATGACGATCGCAATATCCTGACGTCGGTATCGATCGCGCTCCAGGCCGAAGGCTTTGTGACGCGGGTCTATTCCGAAGGTGAAAC
>JAIETY010000065.1 GCA_019744885.1 Sphingomonas sp. | reverse complement strand
TGAGCTACCTGGGCATGTCGCGCGAGCGGCGCGAAGGCGGCCTCTTAATCGTCGTCTGCGTCGCTGTCCAGCCCGGGTTTGATTGAGTCTTTCGACGCTTGCTCATCGTCGGTCGCGGGGCCGGCGGGGAGGCGATAGCCCTCCCCGAGCCATTGCAGCAGATCGCGGTCGACACAGCCGCGGCTGCAGAAGGGCTTGTGCGTCGGGCTGACGGGCTTGCCGCAGATCGGGCAGGCAGTTGGCATGGGTCAGGACTCCAGTTGGGGCGGGCGGCCGGTGCGGCGGGTGAGCTCGGCGAGCCAATCGGGGTGCGCGTCGATGCGGGCTCTTACCGCGCTCGGCAGCCGCAGGGCGAGCGGGGTGCCGGGGGGCGTGCGTTCGAGGCTGCGCAACGAGCTGCGGGCAGCGGCGCCGACGGGGTCGCTCCGCAGCACTTCGACCAGCGAGGCGCGGGGGCGGGGGCGCACCACTTGCAGGAAGCCGAAGCCGTTGAGCGCGGTGCGTTCGAACGGTGGCGGCAGCGCGGCGTCGAGCGCTTCGGCGACGGCATTTCGCAGCGCCTTGCCCTGCACGCTCGGGAAATCGACGCCGATCGAGCCGGTGATGTCGAGCCGATCGATCGCTTCTCCGACCGCCCGCGCCGCCGCCACCGCCAGCGTGCCCAGATCCCCCGAGCCATCGACGTCGAACAGCGCCATCGCGGGGGTGGGGCTCAGCCGGAGCGCGCCGCCGGGGAAGGCGATTTCGCCGGTGATCGCCTCGTCCAACACCTCCGACCAGCCCGCCGCTTCGAGCGCATCGGCTTCGTGCGGGCGGACCTCACGCACCGCATGCCCGCTCAGCCCGATCCGCGCCCGCAAGTCCGGCCCCGGCGCGAGCGGCGCATCGCTCACCCGGCAGCGGGCGAGTTTGGCGCGGCCCGGTTCGGGAATCAGCTCGCGGGTCACTACGACCCGGATCGCCGCCCCCTCGCTCACGCCCGCCGCGCCGTCGAGCAACAGCTCGCTGCCGTCCGCCACCACCCGGTCGCGCGCCACCAGCCGCCCCTCGGCCACGCTGCCCAGCCGCAAGCCCGGTAGCTCGATCCGCGCCGCCCGAATCACCCCGTCCACCACCAGCGCGGCGCGGGCTTCGCCGATCCCGGCCTCGTACAGCCACTCAGCCAAGCGGATAGCCTGCGCTCAGCAGCAGGGCGCGCGTTTCGAACAGCGGCAGGCCGATCACGCCCGAATGGCTGCCCGCCAGCGCGCGCACCAGCGCTTCGGCGCGGCCCTGGATCGCATAGCCGCCCGCCTTGCCGAGCCCTTCGCCGCACGCGACATAGGCGTCGATCTCGGCATCGCTCAGCCGCTTGAAAGTGACGATTGTGTCGGCGAGCCGCACGCGCGCCACGCCGTCGAGGCCGATGACGCACACGGCGGCGAGGCAATGATGCCGCCGCCCGGAAATGAGGCCAAGCAAGCGGCGCTGGATGTCCTCGGTGTCGGCGGGCGGCAGGATGCGGCGGCCGACGGCGACCGTGGTGTCGCCCGCCACGACGATCTCGTCCGGCGCCCGCGCCACCGCGCGCGCCTTTTCCTCGGCGAGGCGCAAAGCGTAAGCGCGGGGGCGTTCGCCGGGCTTGGGCGTTTCGTCGATGTCAGGGGCGGCGACGCGATCGGGCACTGCGCCAAGCCGGGCGAGCAGATCGCGGCGGCGGGGCGAGGTGGAGGCGAGAACGAGAGTGGGTTTCATCTCAGGTCAAATCCCGCAGGCCGTTCGGGCTGGTGAACAGGTCGTCAAGCCCCCCGGGCTTGACTGAAACGTCCGGGGGACGTTTCGCCTGTTCACTGTCGAAGCCCCGTCCTTCTTCTTCGAGCGGCTCGCAAAAGAAGGACAGCCCTTCGACAAGCTCAGGGCAAACGGGAGTGTGGGAGGGTGGGCCCCGGAACAAGTCCGGGGTGACGAAAAGGGCGCGGGTGCCCAACGGGCGTGTAGGAGGGCTAACCCGCCACCCGATCACTTGAAGCGATAGGTGATCCGGCCCTTGGTCAGATCATAGGGCGTGAGTTCGACGAGCACATCGTCGCCCACCAGCACGCGGATGCGGTTCTTGCGCATCTTGCCGGCGGTGTGGCCGAGGATTTCGTGATCATTTTCAAGCTTCACGCGGAACATGGCATTGGGGAGCAGCTCCACCACTTGCCCACGCATTTCGAGCAGTTCTTCTTTGGCCAAACAAACCTCTGGTGATTGTACGTAATTCGGGAAGCGCGGCGCATAGACGAGAAGCGCGCAAAAGGGAAGCGCAAGGGCTGGAAGGTCACAAAAGTCACGACCATCCCAGGGGGTGGGGCCGCGCGCGGTCGCAAAAGTGATGAAAGTGACGACCTGTTTGAAAAAGCGCAGGCGTCTTGCCGCCCGCGCCGATTGTTCACGCGGAGGCGCGGCGCGCGCGGAGAAGAAGCATGGGTTCGCGCAGAGGCGCCGAGGCGCAGAGAAAAGACGCGGCGAGGCCGCTTTATCGCACTTCTCTGCGATCTCCGCGCCTCCGCGCGAACAAATTCCTTAAGCGCGCCCGCCGGAACGCTGGCGAGCGGGGGACAGGGGCGCGGACGATGGCAAAGAGCGGTGAACATGGAACATAGTATGAACAAAACGGTTTGGCAAGCCAATGGGCCGCGCAGGGCCGCTATCCGCTGATCATCTCACTATCTGCGATGCGACGACGATGATCGCTGAACCGCTCGCCACCGATCCGTTCGGTGCGAACGCCGTTTGCCTTCCACGGCTTGCAGAGTTTGCAACCGGTCCGCCGGTTGCGCGCACGCCCGCGCTTGTGATGCATCGTCACCTCCACGCATTTGCCAAGCATATAGACTGTTTCAGCGTTGCACGGAAGCTGCGTTAGCGGCGATCCATAGCGCCCGGCGACTAGGCCGCCTTGAGCGGCAGCGACATCGCCTCCAGCGTCGTCAGATCGAGCTTGCCGGAAGCGTGATCGATGTCGATGCCGACCACAGCGCCATCGGCGTCGAAATCGGCATTCAGGCCATCGGCGATCTCACGCGTTTCTACACCGGGTGCGGCCTTCAGCTCGATATAGAGGCTGTCGGTGTCGGCATAATAGTGCAGCTTCACGCCCCGTCCTCCTCGAAATCGCGATCGATGAACGCATTATGGAGTGTCGCTCCATCCTCCAGCGTCACCACTCGTAAGATGCGCGTTTCGAACTCGTTCGGCAAGGTCACCTTACCCCAATGCCGAATCCTGCCGTCGTCCTGAACGACAATGCGTAACGGATCAGCGATCACGCCCGCGCACATCTCAATCGTGAGGTACGGGCGCTTGCGCAAAACCTGTTCGAGGAAATAGCGCGTGGCAATCACAACAATTTGTCCTGCGCCCCCGTCTGATGACTCGCCCGTGTCTCCACGCGCGGCGCCTTGCGGTTGGGGCTCACCAGCGGCGGTAGTTTGGGCATGCGGTCCTGAAACAATTCCGCCAGCGTAAAGGTCTGGAGCGCGGGGAAGCGGCCCCAGTCGGTTTCGATCAGGCCGTGGCTCGCGGCTTCATCGGTCATCCCCTTGGTCGGGAGCGCGGCGCAGACGAACAGGCCGAGCTTGTGCCCGTCGCGCGCCATCACCCGGCCGAGATCGCGGACCATGGCGGGGTTCACATTGCCGCCCGCCTTCACGCTGATGACGCCGGTTTCGGTCTGGCCGCCGTCGCCGACGTAGTAGAAATAGCCGTCGACGCCCTTGTCGCCGCCCTTCTTGCCGCCCATCCACGGATAGCCGCCGAGCTTCAGGGTGATCCAGTGCTGGAACTGATGCGGATCGTCGAGCGCGAGCCGCTGGGCCGAGGCGAGATCGCGCGGGCTGCCGATCGTCTCCCACACTGCCTCGCGCTTGCCATCCGCATTATAACCCTCGTTCATCCGCTTTTCGATCAGGCCGATCGCGAGATGGGTGATGTCGATGCCGATCCAGCCGCGCCCGAGCTTCTGCGCCGCATCGACCGCGGTGCCACAGCCGCAAAAGGGATCGAGCACGACATCGCCGGGATTGGACGAGGCAGCGATGATACGTTCGAGCAGCGCGCGGGGTTTCTGGGTGGGGTAGCCGAGGCGTTCTGAAGCGGTCCGTCCCAGCACAGGCACATCCATCCACAGATCGCCTATCGACGTGCCGCTATTGGCGTCGAAATACTTCTTGAGCTTTGGATACTGGCCGCGCTTTGGCCAGTAGATCATCCCTTCCGCGTCGAGCCGGTCCAGCTCCTTCGGAATGGTTCTCCAGTGCCGACCTGAGCCGATTTTGGCTGGATCGAGGCCCCGCCAGATTTCACCTGACGGGCCGTTTCGCGTTCCAGCTCCAGTGATGTCGGATAGCACATACTTACCTCGGTCATCAGAATGGCGATATTCGCGCGCAATCCAACTCTCGTCGGTTGCACCCTTCGGAGCGTGGAACACTGCTAGATCGTGGTCTTTGGCAAAGTGAAAGATCACGTCGTGCAGTCGAGGCCATCGCCGCTGCGCTTCTCGCGCGCTCGTTCTGCGCCAGATGATTTCCGCCTGAAAATTCTCTGGCCCAAACACTGCATCCAGCACCAGCTTCAGATAATGGCTCGCGGTCGGGTCGCAGTGGAGGTAGAGGCTCCCCGTCGGCTTGAGCACGCGGTGCAGTTCCTGCAAGCGCACTGCCATCATCGCGAGATAGGCCATCATCGCATTCTCGCCGATCGCGGTCTTCATCGCCTGCATCAACACGTGCAGCTTGTGGTTGCCGCTCGCGGTGATGTCCATCAGCGCTGCCGACGCGCTCGGCCCCCACGCCCAGGTATCGTCGAACGCCTCGATACTCGCATCCGCCCCCGCGCCCGCCGGGGATTTGAACAGGATATTGTAGCTGGCGTTCGAATTGAACGGCGGGTCGAGATAGATCAGGTCGACGCTTTCATCCGCGACATGCTGGCGCAGCACGTCGAGATTATCGCCATAGTAAAGCCGGTTGGTCATGGGCGGCATGATGCCCGCCGGTCGCGCGCGGCACAATGTGAGATTGCGCGTGCGACACGGCAATCGTGCACGTCGCGGAATGCTCTCAAGTCAGACGACTTTCCTGTCCCCCGTTCGTTTCGAGCGAAGTCGAGAAACAAGCCATGAGCGATGCCCAGGGCGCCTCAATGCCTCGACGTTGCTCGACCGAGCCTTCGCTCGACACCAACGGCTTTTGGGTAGGAGTCAGATTAAACTCGCCCCGCATCAGGCATGTCATTCCAAAGAACATCGTACAAGCGGTCGGCGTCGCTCGCCCATTCGGTGAAGGTCGAGAAGTTGGCGAGGAACGCGTCAGGTGCCTCAGCCCGCGTGATGATCACACGGTCGCCGTCGATTTCGTACCTGAGGTCGTCGCCCGGACAAAGACCCAGTGCGACGCGGACCGCGTGCGGAATGGTCGTCTGTCCGTTGCTGTTGATACGCGAGCGGATCATGCGGAGAGGGTAAGAATATCCCTTACCGCAGGCAAGCTTGATCGGCACACGCCTGCCGCGCGCTGGGGTAGCGGGAAAGCATCGCTGACATTGATGGAATACCTTTGATCCGTTCGTGCTGAGCTTGTCGAAGCACCGTCCTTCTTCCGCCACGTCATCGCAAAAGAAGGACGGCCCTTCGACAAGCTCAGGGCAAACGGCATGGAATGGGGCAATCCAGCTCGGAAGCACTCTAGGCTCCCGAACAGAAGCCTTCTTGCCTACCCCCGCAACCGCGCCGCCCTGGCCGCCAGCGCCGCATTCCGGCGCGCGACCCTTGGCGCCAGCCCCGCGCGGATCGCCGCTGCCAGCGTGCCCGCGCTGGCCCGCGT
>JAIETY010000217.1 GCA_019744885.1 Sphingomonas sp. | reverse complement strand
GCCAATCCCGGCGAGGCAGCGGTGTCGTCGCTCAAAACAGCTTCCCTCGCATCGTCCCGCGCTCTACGGCAGCGCGCGTAAAGGGCAAGTTGAGAAATGATCCGCCAGGCTGAGACGATGTTGCGCGACAATCCGGTGCTCGGCCAATTGCTGCGCTTCGGGATTGCCGGCGGGATTTCGACGCTGATCTATTCGGCGGTCTATCTGCCGCTGACGACCTGGGTCTGGCCGGGGCCACGCGCGGTTTATGCGGTTCCCTTCGCCTTTGCGGCGGCGGTAACGGCGGGGTTCTTTCTGCACAGCCGCTGGAGCTTCAAAGGGCATGGCACGCGCGATCCCGGCGCGATGCAGCAGGTAAAATTCGTCGCGGTGCAGGCATCGGGCGCCGGACTCAATGCGCTCGTCACCTGGTTCGGCACGGCGGTACTCGGCTATCCCGCCTGGGCGCCGCTGTTGCCCGCCGTGCTGATCGCGACGATATTCACGTTCATCCTCAATCGCTGGCTGGTATTCGCCTGATGGGCAAGACGCATGGATAGGATCGTCTACGACCGCATGGCAGCGCATGATTCCACCCATTGGTGGTACCGCGCGCGCCGCGAAATCCTGTCGGATTATCTGACGCGGCTCGGCGGGTTGCCGAAGGACGCGCGCATTCTCGAGATCGGCTGCGGCACGGGGCATAATTTGCCGATGCTGGCGCGGTTCGGGGACGTCGAGGCGATCGAGATCGACCCCGCTGCCCGCGCAATTGCCAGCGAACGGCTCAGCCGCCCGGTCGGCGATGCCCCGCTCCCCGAGCTGCCGGGGATTGAGCGCGGCGCCTATGATCTGATCGCAGTGCTCGATGTCGTCGAACATATCGAGGATGATGTCGCAGCACTGGCGGCGATGCGCGATTGCCTGAAGCCCGGCGGCAAAATCCTGATCGCGGTCCCGGCACATCAATGGATGTGGAGCGCCCACGACGTCGTCAACCACCACCACCGCCGCTATTCGAAAGCGACACTCGCCAAGGCGATTGCGGCGGCGGGGCTGAAGCATAATGGCCTGCGCTGGTTCAATTCGCTGCTGTTCCCTCTCGCGGCGGCCTCGCGGCTCGCCGGGCGGCTGACCGGCAAGGACGACAGCGACGATTCACCCCCGCCGGGGCCGGTCAATGCGCTGTTCGAAACCGTGTTCGGACTTGAGCGGCATTTAGTGGGGCGGGTGCCGCTGACATGGGGCGTGTCGATCGTGACGCTGGCGTCGAAAAAGGACGGATAACGCCCCCTCCCCGTTTGCCCTGAGCTTGTCGAAGGGCCGTTCTTCTATTTCCAGCCGCTCGCAAAAGAAGGGCGGTGCTTCGACAAGCTCAGCACGAACGGGGAGCGGTTGTAGAGAGCCTTAAGTTATTCCCCCGGCACAACCTCGCCACCGCTCACCGGCGCCACTTCAACCGCTTCCGCCTTATACCCCAAAGTCGCCGTCCCGCGCACCGGCCCCGCGACATCCGCCACCAGATACAGCGGTCGCCGCTTGGACTCGACATATAGCCGCCCGAGATATTCGCCGATCATCCCGAGCACAAACATCTGCACCGCACCCAGCAGCACGACGACCAGCATCGTCGAGGTCCAGCCTTGGACTGCGCTGCCGGTGAAGAAACCGATCGCGATATAGACGAACAGCAGCAGCGATGCCGCCGTCAGCGCGAGGCCGACATGGCTCGCAAAGCGCAGCGGCGCGGTTGAGAATCCCGTCACCGCGTCGAGCGCCAGGCGGATCATTTTCCCCAGCGGATAATTGGTGTCGCCCGCGTGGCGCTCGGCACGGTCATAGACAAACGGCACTTGCCGAAAACCGACCCAGGCGACCATCCCGCGAATGAACCGCGCCTGTTCGGGCAGGCTGAGGAGTGCGTCGAGCGCCCGCCGGCTCATCAGCCGGAAATCGCCGGTGTCGAGCGGGATCGGCGTATCGGTCACCCGGTCGAGCACGCGGTAGAAAGCCGCCGCCGTCATCTTTTTGAAAAACGTCTCGCCCTCACGCTTGCGCCGCACGGCATAGACGACATCCGCACCCTGCGCGGCCATCGTCGCGCGCATGTCGCTCAGCAATTCGGGCGGGTCCTGCAGATCGGCGTCGATGATCAGGATCTGCGCGCCGCAGCACAGATCGAGCCCGGCCGTCAGCGCCAGTTGGTGGCCGTGGTTGCGCGACAGGTTGATCGCAACGAGGCGCAGGTCGCTGGCCGCCAGCCGCTGCATCACCGCCCAGCTGCCGTCCTTTGACCCGTCGTTGATCAGGACAATCTCATAATCCTCGCCCACCGCCGCCCGCGCCGCCGCCGACACGCGGGTGTGGAGCAAGTCGAGATTGAGTTCCTCATTATAGCAAGGAACGACGACGGAAAGCGCAGGGCGGATCATCGCGCCCCTTTATCCGTCAAATCGTTCCGCGCAAAGCGTGTCACACCGCCGCCCGGGCGCGCTCCTCAACCAGCCGTTCGAGAATCGTGAGCGGCACCGCGCCGTCGCGCAGCACTTCGTGGAACTGCTTGATGTCGAACTTGGTGCCCAGGATTTTGCGGGCGTTATCGCGCGCGCGCAGCCAGCTAATATGCCCGATCTTGTAGCTGCACGCTTGCCCCGCCTGCGTGCAATAGCGTTCGATCTCGCGTAGCGACCGGGGCCGGGCAAAGCCGACCGTGTCGACAAAATAGTCAGTCGCCTGCTCGCGGGTCCAGCGCTTGGCGTGGATGCCGGTATCGGCGACGAGCCGCGCGGCGCGGAACAGGAAGCTTTGCAGATAGCCGGCACGCTCGACCGGGCTGGCATAGCCGCCGAGCTCGTCGGCAACTTGCTCGGCATAAAGCGCCCAGCCTTCCGAATAGGCACCGAAGAACGACAGGCGGCGTAGCAGCGGTGTCTTGAGGCTCGCGACGACGCTTAGCTGCGTGTGATGCCCCGGCACGCCTTCGTGATAGGTCAGCGACGGCAGCGTATATTTGGGCCAGTCGCCGACATCCTTCAGATTGACGAAATAGATCGCCGGGCGCGAGCCATCGAGCGAGGCGAGCCGGTAATAGCCGTTCGACGCGCCGTCCTGGATTTCGACCGGCACCGCGCGGATTTCGAGCGGCGCTTGCGGCGGGTTGATGAACGCCTGTGGCAGTTTCGCGCGCATCGCCTTGACGCCTTCGTTCAGCCCGGCGAGCAATTCGGCGAGCAATTCGGCCGAATTGGCGTAAAGCTGTTCGGGCCGCGTGTTGAGCGCCGTCAGCCGCGCGCCGACCGTCCCCTGCGTCAGCCCCTGCGCGCGCAAAATCTTGTCGAGTTCGGCGCTGATCTCGGCGACTTGCTGGCGGCCGAGCTTGTGGACTTCGTCCGGCGTGAAATTGGTCGTCGTCGCCGCCTTTAGCGCGTCGGCATAGATCGCCTCGCCTTGAGGGAGCGCCCACAGCCCCGCTTCCTTGCGGCGCGGCAAGCCCTGCACCAGCGCGATCTGTCGGTCGAGCGCGGGATAGACCGAGTCGGCTATGATCTTCGCCGCGCGCGCGCCCCAATCGCCTGCGACGCCCGCTTTGACCGCGCGACTCGCAAGCGAGGTCACCATCGAACTCGCCTCGGGTGCGGCCTTGCGCAGCGTCGCCATCTGGCCAAGCGTCAGCTCAATCGAAAAATCGGGCGCAACATAGCCGCGCGCGGCTTCCGCCTTTTGCACCGCGCTGTCCTGATCGAGCGCGGTCCCGAACGCCTGCAACCGCGACAGATAGGCTTCGCAATCGGCCGCATTCGCGATCGTGTGCGACGACGACAGGAAATCGGGCACTGAGAAATAGGCGCCGCCCTGCTGGAAGATGCGATAGGGCCGGATCGTGCTGCCGATGCCATATTTGGCCTGGCCAGTGATGCCGCTGGTGAGCGAATAGAGCACGACTTCGCGGTTGAGCTTGCCCCCCTTGGACAGCGTCGCCGGGTCGATCGCGGTGATATCGGCAATCGCCTGTTTCGCACGCGCGA
The DNA here is from genome assembly GCA_019744885.1 of Sphingomonas sp. Taxonomy (GTDB): domain Bacteria; phylum Pseudomonadota; class Alphaproteobacteria; order Sphingomonadales; family Sphingomonadaceae; genus Sphingomonas. The sequence goes on along the minus strand of JAIETY010000217.1, from coordinate 1,923 downwards.
GATCGGCGGCGCGCCCGGCCAAGGATCGATCGTCGAGCTTGCCCTTCAGGCTGGCGCGCGCGCCCTTGTCGAGCCCGAGCTGCGTCGCCGACTCGGGATTATCGTCGACATTGGCGTTGAAGATTTTGTCGAACAGCGCATCGAGCGCGGCGTCGCCTGCAGGCGCAGCAGCGCGCAGGGCACCGGGCAGTGTGACGGCCGCAGCGGCCACGCCACTGGCGGCCAGAAAGCGACGACGGTCCATCAATCATCCCCTTTGTTCGACCTTGTTGGGGACCAGCTTAGCTGCGCCGCTGCGGCTGGCAACCGGCTTCAGTCGCGCTCGACCATACTCACCGCGTCGGCGGCGCGCAGCGCGGCGATCAGACGGGTCAGATGCGTCAGGTCGCGCACTTCCATGTCGATGACGTTGGTGTGGTAGCCCGTATCGCGGTTATCGAGCCGCATATTGATGATGTTGGCCTTGTGGGCGCCGATCACCGTGGCGACCACGCCGAGCGCGCCGGGCTCGTTCTTCAACTGCACCGCAATCCGCGCAACCGCGCCTTCGGTCTTGTCGCCCCAGGCGAGATCGACCCAATCGGCATCGTCGCTTTCGGTGAGTTTGACGCAGTCGATCTTGTGGACTTCGATCCCCTCATTGGGGCGGCGCAGGCCGACGATCCGGTCGCCGGGGACGGGATGGCAGCATTCGGCGAGGTCGAACGCGATGCCGGGCGTGAGGCCACGGATCGAGATGGCCGACATCGGCGCCGAGGGGGTAGCATCGCCGAGTACCGCCGAGGCGCCGGGCATCAGTGCATCCATCACTTCGGCATCGGTGAAGCGCCGCCGCGCAATCGCTTCCATCAGCGCCGCGCCGTCGGGCAGCTTCAGCCGCTTGGCCGCTGCGCCGATGGCGTCATCGGCGAGCGCGGTCGGCAACCGCTTGACGATTTCGTCATACAGCTTCTTGCCGAGCGCCTGCGCTTCGTCGCGCTCCTTGATCCGCAAATGCCGTCGGATCGCCGCGCGTGCCTTGCCAGTGATCGCGAAATTCAACCAGTGCGGCTGCGGGCGCTGCGCCTTCGACCGCAGAATCTGCACCTGATCGCCATTGTCGAGATGCGTGCGCAGCGGCACGACCCGGCCGTTGATCTTGGCGCCGACTGCCTGATCGCCGAGATCGGTGTGGAGCGCATAGGCAAAATCGATCGGCGTCGCGCCCTTGGGCAGCTGGATCAGCTCGCCGCGCGGGGTGAAGGCGAAGATGCGATCCGCATACATCGCCATCCGCGTATGTTCGAGCAGCTCTTCGGGGCTTCCGGCGGCATCGAGAATCTCGACCAGATCGGCGATCCAGCGCACCTGCGTGTCGGGGCGCAGCTTGCCCTGCTTGTACGCCCAATGCGCCGCCAGCCCATATTCGGCTTCGGCATGCATGTCGGCGGTGCGAATCTGGATTTCGACGCGGGTATTTTCGGCGTGCATGATGCTGGTGTGCAGCGATCGATAGCCGTTGCGCTTGGGGGTTGAGACATAATCCTTGAACCGCCCCGGCACCATCGGCCAGCGTCGGTGGATCATGCCGAGCGCGCGGTAGCAATCCTCCTCGTTCGGCACGATCACGCGGAACGCCATGATGTCGGAGAGTTGCTCGAAACTGATGTGGCGCTCGCTCATCTTGCGCCAGATCGAATAGGGATGCTTTTCGCGTCCCCAAATGTCGGCATCGACGCCCTGACGCAGCAACAGCGCCTTCATCGACGACGCGATCTTGGCGATGCGACCGTGATCGCCTTCGTTGAGCAGCACGAGCCGCTTGGTGATCGAATCGAACGCGTCGGGCTCGAGCTGGCGAAACGCGAGGCTCTGCATCTCGCGCATGAATTCATACATGCCGATTCGCTCGGCCAGCGGCGCGTAGATGTCCATCGTCTCGCG
>JAIETY010000010.1 GCA_019744885.1 Sphingomonas sp. | reverse complement strand
GTGCAGATCGGCGAGCCGCTGGCCCAACAGTTGCCTGAGCTTCACCTTGGCGCCACGCCCGTGGACAGCGTGCAGCGTAAGCAGCATCTCCGTCACCAAGGCTTCGCCTTGCGCCAACACATCAATGGCTTCGCTGCGCCACTGATTGGCCGCCCGAGTCGCTCGATCCCAAACGGCAGTATCTAGCGTCGGTTCGACTGGTGTAACGGCGTTCATTACATTCGATTAGCCCAACAATATTGAAAAGTTCTTTCCCCTACCCCAACGGTGCGTCGAGTGACTTGGGCGGCTCGCTGAACCACACCGGCCCCGCCGGCGTCATGTGGAAGCAGTCCTCGAGCCGCACGCCAAATTTGCCGGGCAAGTAAATGCCGGGCTCGTTTGAAAAGCACATGCCCGGCGCGAGCTTCGTCGTCTCGCCGCGCACGAGATTGACGGGTTCATGCCCGTCGAGGCCGATGCCGTGGCCGGTGCGGTGCGACAGGCCGGGGAGCTTATAGTCAGGGCCATAGCCCCACGCCGCATATTGCCGCCGCACGGCATCGTCGACCGATCCCGCCGCCGCGCCCACCTGCGCCGCCTTGAACGCGATCTGCTGGCCCGCTGCGACCTGATCCCAGACCTTGCGTTGCTCGGCGTTTGGCGTGCCATAGACAAAGGTGCGCGAGATGTCGGACTGATAGCCTTCGACCGAGCAGCCGCAGTCCATCAGCACGATCTGGCCATCGCCCACGCGCTGCGGCGCGCGGCTGCCGTGCGGATAGGCCGCTGCTTCGCCGATCAGGACCAGCGCAAAGCCGGGATCGCCGCCGAGCTTGGCCGTCGCAGCATTCATCAGCGCGCCGATATCGGCGGGCGTCATGCCTTTCTCGACGCGCGGCCAGGTCCAGCGATAGGCGGCAATGGTGATGTCGCTCGCCTTTTGCATCAGTGCGATTTCGGCTGCCGACTTGCTGCCCCGGCACCCGCGCACCACCGGATTGGCCGACACGATCCGCGCGGCGGGGAGTGCGCGCGCCAGCCCGTTCGACGCGAAGAAGCGCGCGGTTTCCTCGATGCCGATCGCGCCCGTCAGCTTGCGCGCCTTGAGCCAGGCGGCGATCAGCGCGACCGGCGACTGATCTTCCTGCCACACGCGCACTTCGGCCTCGACCGCCAGCGTCTGGCGGACCGAGGGTTCTTCGAAGAAGGGCGTGACGATCAGCACTGGCCCCTCGACCGGCAGCACCGCCGCCGTCAGCCGCTCGCTGCGGCCCCAGCGCACGCCGGTGAAATAGACGAGGCTCGCCCCCGGCTCGATCAGCACCGCGTCGATGCCGTTCGCTTTCATCAGCCTCTGCGCCTTGGCGAGGCGGGCGGCGCGTTCGGCAGCGGTGATCGGCGCGACGTCGCGCGTCATATCGGCGAGGCCCGCCAGATCGGGGGCCGCTGCCCGCGCGGCTGCCGAGCACAGCAACGGCGCCACTGCCGCGCCGACGATGAGGCTGCGCCGGTCGATCGTGAAACCCTGTTGCATGCGGCGCTTCCCCCGTTTTTTCGTCGACCAGCGATAGGGCGCTTGACCGGGGCGCCGCAATCCCCTTCGCTGGCGGGCAGGAATTGGGGAGCATGTAATGGCCAAGCGGCTGACCTTGTACATCATGATCGGGCTAGTGCTTGGCCTGTTCACCGGTTGGGTGATCAACAGCACGATTGCCGATGGCAGCGCGGAAGCCACCGCGCGGCTGAAGGACATCGCGGGCGGGTTCAAGATCGTCACCGACATTTTTCTGCGGCTGATCAAGATGATCATCGCGCCCCTCGTCTTCTCCACCCTCGTCGTCGGCATTGCGCATATGGGCGATACTGCCGCACTCGGGCGGATCGGCGCGCGCACGATGGGCTGGTTCATCACCGCGTCGCTGATCTCGCTCAGCATGGGCCTCGTGCTGTTCCACGCGATCGAATGGATCGTCGATATCGTCGCGCCGGGCCAGGGCTTTGGCTTCAAGCTGCCGCCGCCGAGCGAGACGGTGGGGCTGGAAAAGTCGGCTTTCAGCCTGTCCAACTTCATCACCCATATCGTGGCGACGTCGATCGTCGACGCGATGGCCAAGAACGAGATCATCCAGATCGTCGTCTTCTCGATCTTCGCCGGCGTTGCGCTGACCGCGATCGGCGAGCGCGGCAAGCCGATCGTCGCGGGGGCCGAGGCGCTGGCGGCGATGATGCTCCAGATCACCGATTATGTGATGCGCGTCGCCCCGCTCGCGGTGTTCGCGGCGATCACCGCGACGATTGCCGTCAACGGGCTCGGCATCATTGTGACCCTCGGGCTGTTCGTCGGCAGCTTTTATGTCGGCCTCGCCTTTTTGTGGCTCGTGCTGTTCGGCGCGGCATTTGTGTTCATCGGCCCGCGCGCGGGCACGCTGCTGCGCTATATCCGCGAGCCGATCTTGCTCGCTTTCTCGACCGCCTCGTCCGAAGCCGCCTATCCGCGCACGCTCGAAGCGCTCGACCGGTTCGGTGTGCCACCCAAGATCGCGAGCTTCGTGCTGCCGCTCGGCTACTCGTTCAATCTCGACGGGTCGATGATGTACATGACCTTCGCGACTTTGTTCATCGCGCGCGTTTATGGCATCGACTTGCCGATCGGGACGCAGATCCTGATGCTGCTGATCCTGATGGTGACATCGAAGGGGATCGCCGGGGTGCCGCGCGCGTCGCTGGTCGTGATTGCCGCGGTGATGGGCCAGTTCGGCATTCCCGAAGCCGGGCTGCTGCTGATCCTGCCGGTCGACCAGTTCCTCGACATGGGGCGGTCGGGCACCAATGTCGTCGGCAATGCGGTGGCGACGGCGGTCGTCGCGCGCTGGGAAGGGCAGCTCGACGAGCCCGAGGAACCCGAGATCGAGCCGCCCCATGCGCCGTCGAAGCATGCGGTTTAGCCACCCTCACGCATAGGCATAGGGTCCGCCCTTGGCGAGCGCGGTCTGGTAGACAGGGCGGGCGTGGACCTTGGCGAGCCAGGCGATCGTTGCGGGGCGCTTGCCATTGTCGAGCCCGGCGCGGCTCTTGGCGGCTTCGATCGGAAAGCTCATCATGATGTCGGCGGCGCTGATCTCGTCGCCCGCGAACCAGGGGCGCTGGGCAAGTTCGCTTTCGATATAATCGAGGTGATTGTCGATCATCGGCTGGATGCGTTTCACCGCTGTTTTGCCGACCAGCGGAATACGGCTCATCACCAGCCGCATGACCAACGGCGGCATCACCGATCCTTCGGCATAATGGAGGAAGAATCGGTAGCGCAGCATCGAGTCGCGGTGCGCGCCGGGGCCGAAGCGGCCGTCGGCCTTGGCGACGAGATATTCGACGATCGCGCCGGTCTCGGCGATGACCAGCCCGTCATCCTCGATCACCGGCGACTTGCCGAGCGGGTGGACCGCCTTCAACTCGGGCGGGGCGAGCATCGTCGCCTTGTTCCGCTCATAGCGTTTGATCGTATAGGGCAATTCGAGCTCTTCGAGCAGCCACAGGATGCGCTGTGAGCGGGAGTTTTCGAGATGGTGGACGGTGATCGTCATGGGGGTCTCCGGGTGGTGGCGCTGGGCTAGCGGGGCGTTGGCTATTCTATTGTTCCACCTTCCCGTTCGTGTCGAGCGAAGTCGAGACACGGGTCGAGGTGCCTGGCGCCCGCCCCTCGACTTCGCTCGGGACGAACGGTGGATTATCCATCAGGTCCACTCTCTCTTCCTCCGCGCCCGCCGCGCCGCCGCGCGAACAGTCCTTCTTCGTTCCCCCACCTGAACCGGTCGAAAAGTGTCAAAGGTTATGACCATCGCAGGGGGTCCCCCTGCCCCCAAACATGAAAGGCCCGCCGGGGGGAGGCGGGCCTTTCCAGTCTTGCGGCGGGGGAGCATCGCCGCTGGGGGTAAATCGGATCGGCGCGGGGCGCTCGATCAAGTCCGGATCACATATCGTCGTCGGCCTCATCGCCATCGGGGCCGACCATCATTTCCTCGGCGACCTTGTCGGTGCGCGTGCGGATGGCCTGTTCGAGTTGATCGGCCATGTCGGGATGTTCGGTGAGATAGGTCTTGGCATTCTCCCGCCCCTGCCCGATCCGCACGCTGTCATAAGAGAACCACGCGCCCGACTTCTCGACGAGGCCAGCCTTGACGCCGAGATCGAGAATCTCGCCGATCTTCGAAATGCCCTGGCCGTACATGATGTCGAATTCGACCTGCTTGAACGGCGGCGCGACCTTGTTCTTGACGACCTTCACCCGCGTCGTGTTGCCGACAATGTCCTCGCGGTCCTTGATCTGGCCGGTGCGGCGAATGTCGAGGCGGACCGAGGCGTAGAACTTCAGCGCATTGCCGCCCGTCGTCGTTTCGGGATTGCCGTACATCACGCCGATTTTCATGCGCAGCTGGTTGATGAAAATGACCATGCAGCGCGACCGGCTGATCGAGCCGGTCAGCTTGCGCAGGCTCTGCGACATCAGCCGCGCCTGCAAGCCGACATGGCTGTCGCCCATCTCGCCTTCGATTTCGGCGCGCGGCACGAGTGCGGCGACCGAATCGACCACCAGCACGTCGATCGCGTTCGAGCGCACCAAAGTGTCGACGATTTCGAGCGCCTGCTCACCGGTGTCGGGCTGCGACACGATCAGCTCGTCGATGTTGACGCCCAATTTCTTGGCATAGACCGGATCGAGCGCATGTTCGGCGTCGACGAAGGCGGCGGTCCCGCCATTCTTCTGCGCTTCGGCGATGACATGCAGCGCGAGCGTCGTCTTGCCCGAGCTTTCCGGGCCGTAAATCTCGATGACCCGGCCGCGCGGCAAACCGCCGACGCCAAGCGCAATGTCGAGCCCGAGCGAGCCGGTCGAAATCGATTCGACCTGCATCGTCGCCTTCGACCCCAGCCGCATCGCGCTGCCCTTGCCGAACGCGCGGTCGATCTGCGCGAGCGCGGCGTCGAGCGCCTTCTGGCGGTCACCCGCTGCCTTGTCGCTGCTCTTGTCCGAAGAAAGGGCCATGTCGCTGTCGATAACCTTCAATTTGGCTGCCATGATGGTTCTCCTCGCTAGACCGAACAATGTTGCCGTTCAATGCGTCGCGAGTCCTGTACCGTATCTGTTCCTATAGAACAAGAGCGGAACATCATGGGCGTCAAAAAAAATTCACGGGCGCCGCCCGGGCGCCACCTCACGGCTATCAGCGTCGCCTCAGCCCAGCGCTTCGAGCGCCCTGGCGACCGCTTCCATCGTGAACGGCTTGGCGAGGACCGGGCGGTTGCTGTGCGGGCCTTCGACGCCGTCGCCGCTGCCGCCGCTCGCAAACAGGAATGGAATGCCGGCGGCGGCCAGCGCATCGGCGATCGCGTCGCTGGTCTCCCCACCGCGCAGATTGACGTCGAGGATTGCGGCGTCGAGGCCGCCTCGCGCAATCAACGCGAGCGCCTGCGCACAGCTGTCCGCCGGGCCGATCACGGTTTTGCCCATTTCGCCCAGAAAATCCTCAAGCATCATCGCGATCAGCGGTTCGTCTTCGACGATCAGGACAGTGGTCGGCATGAAGGGCACTTAGGCGGTCGGCGGTATCGCGCCAAGCGTCATTTCGCCGCGAGCACGTCGCGCGTGGCCTCTGCCAGTTGCTGGACCGAAAAGGGCTTGGGCAGGAAGGCGACATTGTCGAGGTCAATCGACTTGCGGAGCTGTTCCTCGGCATAGCCCGACATGAACAGGATCGGCAGATCGGGATAGCGCGCGCGGGCGTGGCGGACCATCGTCGGCCCGTCCATCATCGGCATGACGACGTCGGAGATTAGCAGGTCAGGCCGCGCGGCAGTGGCCAGCACTTCGAGCGCTGCCTCGCCATTTTCGGCGGTAAGCACCGTATAGCCCTGCCGCGCCAGCGCGCGTTCGGCGACCGCGCGGACCATATCCTCATCCTCGACGAGCAGGATCGTCCC
>JAIETY010000043.1 GCA_019744885.1 Sphingomonas sp. | reverse complement strand
GATCGCTCTCCCTTACTTCATTATAGAATCTTAAAAGAAGGATGTTGAGATTGTTGGTCGGTGAGCAGTGGGGCTTAAGCAACCGCCCCGCAATTGCCAACAGCTTGACCGCAGCAGGTAGCGGATTCGCTAGCGAGTCGATGGCGGCATCCCCATTATCCACAGTCTGTGGGGCGAATCACCGCCTGTCGATGAGGATGTGGATAGCCGGGCGATCGATCCACAGGACGCACTGGCTTGGCGGCGCGGGCGAGTTACGCTAGGTTTTTTGCGCATGTTTTCCACAAATCCGTCCCGCTGATGCGGCTCCACCTCCATCTCCTGTCGGATTCGACCGGCGAGACGCTCGAAAACATCGCCAAGGCGGCGCTTGCGCAATATGACGACGTCGAGACGATCCGCCATTTCTGGCCGATGGTCCGCAGCGAAGCGCATCTCGAACGTATCCTGCAGGAAATCACGCAGAATCCGGGGCTGGTGCTGTTTACTTTGGTCAATCCCGAAACGCGGCGCACGCTCGAGGCCCAGTGCCGCGCGCTGGGCTTGCCCGCCGTTGCACCGCTCGATCCCGTCACCGATGCGCTGTCAGGGATGCTCGGCCAACAGGCCAAGGCCAGGCCAGGGCGCCAGCATATGCTCGACGCCGCCTATTTCGAGCGGGTCGAAGCGATTCAGTTCACGATCGCGCATGACGACGGCATTGGGCATGAGGATTGGGAAGAAGCCGATATCGTGCTCGCCGGCGTGTCGCGATCGTCGAAGACGCCGACGTCGATCTATCTCGCCAACCGCGGGTTCAAGACCGCGAATATCCCGATCGTGATTGAGCTCGAACCGCCGCCCGCGCTGTTCACACTCAAGCATCCGCTTGTCGTCGGGCTGACGACAAGCGCCGATCGCTTGATCCAGGTGCGGCGCAACCGGCTGCTGTCGCTCAACCAGGCGCCTGAAACCGCCTATGTCGATCAGGAAGCGGTGACGCGCGAAGTCGCTTATGCCCGACGGATGTTCGCCGATAATGGCTGGCCGGTGATCGACGTCACGCGCCGCTCGATCGAGGAAACCGCCGCCGCGATCATCGCGCTGGTCAGCGAGCGCCGGGGGCGGGCGTGAAGCTGATCCTCGCCTCGCAAAGCGCATCACGCCGCGCGATGCTTGACGCCGCTGGAGTCCCGTTCACCGCCATACCCGCCGCGATCGACGAACTGTCGTTCAAGCAAGCGATGCTGGCGGAGGATGTTGCGCCGCGCGACATTGCCGACCGGCTTGCCGAGCTCAAAGCGGTGCGGGTGTCGGGCGCACAGCCCGAAGCGCTGGTGCTCGGCAGCGATTCGATCGTCGTCCTCGCCGACGGAACCTTGCTTGACAAGCCCGAGAGTCGGGCGCAGGCGCACGCGCACCTGATCGCGATGTCGGGCAGTGCGATCACGCTGATCAGTGCCGCCGTCATTGCCGAGGCCGGGCGCCCGGTCTGGCGTCATGTCGCCACCGCGCCGCTCCACGTCCGCGCGCTGTCGCACACTTTCCTTGAGGCCTATCTCGACGCCGAATGGCCAGCAATCGCGGGTTGTGTCGGCTGTTTCCGGATCGAAGGGCTGGGCGTGCAATTGTTCGAGCGGATCGGCGGCGATCATTTCACGATATTGGGGATGCCTTTGCTGCCGGTGCTCGACTATTGCCGCACGCGCAGGGTGTTGGCGGCATGACCTATGCCGAAGTGATCGGCGACCCGATCGCGCATTCGAAATCGCCGCTGATCCACCGTTTCTGGCTGGAAGCGCTCGGCATGACCGGTGATTACCGCGCGACGCGCGTCCACGCCGATGGCCTCGCCGACTATTTCACCGCGCGCCGCGACGATCCCGACTGGCGCGGGTGCAATATCACCATCCCGCACAAGATTGCCGCACTCGATCATGTCGCCGATCCGGGCGGGGTGCGCGAGTCGATCGGCGCGATCAACACGGTGTTTCGCGGCGAAGGCGGCGTGCTGACCGGGACCAATACCGATGCCGGCGGCTTTTATGCGCCGCTCGGCGAGGTCGACCTTGCCGACAAACCCGTCGTGGTGATCGGCGCGGGCGGGGCAGCCCGCGCGATTCTGTTCGCGTTGTCGCGTCTGAGCGTGGGGCCGGTGACGTTGCTCAATCGTAGCCCGCTCAAAGGGGCCGCCTTGCTCGCGCGGTTTGGGCTCAAGGGGCAGGTGTTGCCGCTTGCGACGCCGCTGCCTCCCGCAGCACTCCTAGTCAACGCCAGTCCACTTGGCATGGCCGGGCAACCGCCGCTGACGATCAATCTCGCGCCGCTGCCCGATGACGCGATCATCTATGACATCGTCTACGCGCCGCTCGAAACCGAGTTGCTCGCTGCCGCCGAGGCGCGTGGACTGGCGACGATCGACGGGCTTGAGATGCTGATTGGCCAGGCCGCTTTTGCCTTTGAAATCCTCTTCGATGCCGCCCCGCCGCGCGACCGCGATGACGATTTGCGCGCGCTACTGACCGCATGATCAAATTGGGCCTCACTGGATCGATCGGCATGGGCAAGTCGACGGTGGCGGCGATGTTTGCCGATGAAGGCGTGCCGGTGTTCGACGCCGATGCCGCCGTGCACCGGCTCCAGGAACCCGGCGGCGCGCTGTTGCCCGCAATCGAGGCGGCTTTTCCGGGGACGACCGGCGCGCAAGGCGTCGACCGTGCTGCGCTATCGGCCGCCGTGTTTCACGACGATGCCGCGATCAAGCGACTCGAAGCGATCGTTCATCCCGCCGTCGGGGCTGCGCGCGCCGCGTTTCTGACGGATCATGCTGCCGCGCCGATCATTGTGTTCGATGTGCCGCTGCTGTTTGAAACCGGCGGCGACGCCCATGTCGACAAGGTCGCGGTGGTCTCAGCCAGCGCCAATGTTCAGCGCGCTCGCGTCCTCGCGCGCCCGGGCCAGCATCCGGCGAAATTCGACGCGATTCTCGCACGCCAGCTCCCTGATGCACAAAAGCGCGCGCGGGCGCATTTCGTGATCCCCACTGACGTACCACTCGATGTCACCCGTGCGGCCGTACGCAATGTGATCGCTTGCCTGTTGCGACATGAAGGCGGATAATATGACCAATGCGTGAAATTGTCTTCGACACCGAAACCACCGGCCTCAGCTTTTCGGGCGGGGATCGATTGGTCGAAATCGGCTGTATCGAAATCGTCCACCGGGTGCCGACCGGCGCAAGTTTCCACGTCTATGTGAACCCCGAACGCTCAATGGCGGCGGAGGCCTATGCCGTGCACGGGTTGTCCGATGCGTTTCTGGCCGACAAAAAGCGCTTCGCCGATCATGCCGACGAGCTGCTCGAGTTCCTCGGCGACAGCCCGTTGGTGGCGCATAATGCGAGCTTTGACTTCGGTTTCCTCAACGGCGAGCTGAAGCGCTGCGGTCGCGTGCCCGTAGCGCTCGACCGGATGGTCGACACATTGGTGATCGCGCGGAGCCGCCATCCGGGCGCCAAGCATTCGCTCGATGCGCTGTGCACCCGTTATGGCATCGATCGCAGCCACCGCACCTTGCACGGCGCGCTGCTCGACGCGCAATTGCTGGCCCAAGTCTATGTCGAGCTGACTGGCGGGCGCCAGATCGGACTTGAGCTGATCGAGGATGTCGACACTGCCGTCATCGGTCATGCGACGCTCAACCCTGCGCCCAGCGTCGTGCGTCCCGCCCGTCACTTCGCACCGAGCGCGGACGATCTCGCGCGCCATGCCGATTTTCTGAAGACCGTCACTCAGCCGCTGTGGGGAGCAAGCGGCTAACCCTGCCCGCGCATCTGCGCCATTTATGGAGGTGAGTATGGAGATCCGTCTATCCGGCCATCAGGTCGATACCGGCAACGCGCTCAGAACGCACGTCACCGAACGGCTTCAGGGGATCGCCGATAAATATTTCGCGCGCGCGCTGTCCGCCCAGGTCACAATGGGCAAAGGGCCGCATGATGCGGGTTTCACCTGCGACATTGTCGCGCATGTGATGCACGGCGTGGTGCTGAAGGGCAGCAACCGGGCAATGGAAGCGCGCAATGCGTTCGAAGGCGCGGCCGACAAGATCGAAAAGCAGTTGCGGCGCTACGTCCGGCGGCTGAAGGACCGCCAGACCGGCAATGGCACCAGCCCCGCGCTCGACGATGCCGGCTATACGCTGTTCGCCGAACCCGAGCCCGAGCAGGAACCCGAAGACTTCCCCCCGATCATCGCCGAAACGCGCGTCGATGTGCCCGATGCGACGGTGTCGGACGCGGTGATGATGCTTGACCTGCGTAACACCGTTGCGCTGTTGTTCCGCAATAGCGGTACCGGCGCGCATAATATGGTCTATCGCCGGGGCGATGGCACGATCGGCTGGGTCGAACCCGACCGGCAGCGGTGACTGCTTCCGCCGGGGCATGATAGGCGCTAAGGCGCGCCTTCGCCCCGGTCGTGCGGCGGCGAAGCCCCCGCGTCAGGAACAACCATGATTCGATTCAACGACTTGCTGCTGCCGGCGACCGTGATGGCGGGCGTTACCGTTTCCAATAAGAAGGCCTTGCTCAATCAGCTCGCGGCGGCGGCCGCTCAGGCGCATGGCCTCGACGCCAAGCAGGTCGCCAGCACGCTTGCTGATCGTGAACGGATCGGCTCGACCGGCTTTGGCGGCGGCGTTGCCATCCCGCATGGCAAGATCGCGGGGCTGCCGCATATCATTGGTGTGTTCGTCCGGCTCGCGGTGGCGATCGATTATCAGGCGATCGACGAATTGCCGGTCGATCTAGTGTTCATGATGCTGTCGCCCCCTGATGCAGGCGCTGAACATTTGAAGGCGCTCGCGGGCGTGTCGCGGCGGCTGCGCGATCAGGGGTTCGTCGCCAAGCTGCGCGGCGCAGGCTCGGCCGATGCACTTTATGTGCTGTGGACCGAGGACGAGGCGCGCGATGCCGCCTGAACGCGGTACGGGCGCGCAAGGCGCGGACGCCCATTACCGCGCTCTCGAATCGCTCTACGCCGCTGCCCCGATCAATCGATTGTTCGACTCGCGGCTCGAGATTACCGGCAGCGGCACGTCGCGCATCAGCTTCACGATCGACCAGCAACAATTTCACGCGGCAGGCGCGGCGCACGGCACCATCTATTTCAAGATGCTCGACGATGCTGCCTTTTATGCCGCCAACACGCTCGTCACCGACCGCTTCCTGCTGACGACCCAGTTCAACCTGCTGTTTACGCGCCCGCTCGGCGAAGGGCCGGTGGTCGCCGAAGGGCGCTGGATCAATGGCCAGCGCCGCGTGCTGATTGCCGACGCCAGGCTGATCGACGCCAGCGGTGAGGAAGTCGCGCGCGGCACCGGCACCTTCATGCGATCGCGCATCGCGCTCGCCACCCTGACCGGCTATCGCGCGGGATGAGCGAACGCCTGCCGACGCATGTGCTGGTCGGTGCGCTGCTCCGCCGCGTCAATGATGCCGGCGGCATGGCGATGGTGCTGGCAAAAGGCGATGCGGATGCCGGTGCGCTGCTGCTGATCACCGGTGAAAAAGGGCAGAATTACCGTGCTTTGGAGCGTGGTGTCGGGCCAGATGGAGCATCGGCGCTGGTCGAAACCGGCCCGTCGGGGGCCGATCCGACCGCGCTGACCGATTATTGGCAGCGACGCCGTACGCGCGATCCCGATTTATGGGTGATTGAACTGGATATCGCACAAGCCGAACGGTTCGCCGCTGAAACGATCGGTTTTTATTGACCCGTTAACGCGATGCGCGCACCGGGGCCGCCTCGAAAACGCGTTGTGCTGGCTGATGTGCGATATCGGTCGGTTACGCAGTCGGGGGGCACGCCCGGAACGATGACCATAGGGTCGATCGATCCGCGCACCCACCGCATAATATGACGGTCAATGCACTTTCCGATCCGAACTGCCGCCCTTGCGGCAATGCTCTGCGCGTCGACCCTGGTCGCAACCGG
>JAIETY010000004.1 GCA_019744885.1 Sphingomonas sp. | reverse complement strand
CGCTCCTTCACCCGTTGCGAGATTGCCTGATGGCCGTTGCCCTGTTGCCGATCACCTTGAGCGCGGCGGGTATCGCCGGACTGATCAACGTCTGGCTCGCGCTTCGCAGCGGTCGTTCGCGCGCGGCGGCGGGCGGTGGACTGGGCCACCTCGGCAATGATTTGCTGCTGGCGCGCAGCCGCTCGCATACCAATTTCGCTGAATATACACCGGTCGTGCTCGTCCTGATCGGGGTGATCGAGCTGGCCGAAGGATCGAGCCTGTGGCTGTGGATCGTCGCCGGATTGTTCCTGTTTGGCCGGATTGCGCATCCGCTGGGGATGGAGAATCGCTTCCCGCAAGGGCGGTTCATCGGCACCATCCTTGCGCTGCTGGTGACGCTGGGCCTTGGCCTTTACGCACTGTCGCTGCCGCTGCGTGCGGCGCCCGCGTCGGTCGCCATCGACGCACCACCCGCGCGCGGATAACCCTCAGGCCGCGAGTGCGCGGTCGCTCACGAACATATTGTGGCGGCGTTCGGTGCCGAAATCACTCGGCTGGCCATGGCCGGGGATGAAGACGGTATCGTCGCCGAGCGGCCAGAGCTTGGTGACGATCGAGTCGAGCAGGTCCTGATGATTGCCGAGCGGGAAATCGGTGCGACCGATCGACCCTTGGAACAGCACATCGCCGACGAGCGCCAACTTGGCGGGCGCGTGATGGAAAATGACATGGCCCGGCGTGTGGCCGGGGCAGTGGCGCACCGCGAGGGTCAGGTCGCCGACCGTGACCGTGTCGCCTTCGTCGAGCCAGCGGTTAGGTTCGAACGGCACGCCGCGAATGCCATAGTTGCGGCCATCCTCGTCGAGCCGCGCGATCCAGAAGCGATCGGCTTCATGCGGCCCCTCGATCGGCACGCCGAGCTCCTCGGCCAACACCCCTGCCTCGCCGCAGTGGTCGATATGGCCGTGGGTGATCAGGATTTTCTCGATTGTCACCCCGGTTTTGGCAATCGCCGCGCGCAGCTTGGGCAGATCGCCGCCGGGATCGACAAAGGCCCCGCGCATCGTCTTGGTGCACCACAGCAGGGTGCAATTCTGCTGGAGCGGCGTGACCGGGATGATTGCGGCCTGGATCGGTGAAGTCGTCATGCCCGCAGGGATAGCCCTCGTCGCAGAACCCCGCAAGCAACGGGGGTTGCCGAGCGGGCGCGCCAGGGTGCATTTGTCGCCAGCCCATGCCCTTGTCTCCCTTCATCCTGCTCGACGATGCCCGACCGGGCGGCGCGGTCGCGCGCCTCTATCGTGATCCGGTCGACGTTGTCGTAGCGCGCGACATTGCGGCGGTGGGCGAAGCGCTTGACGCCGTGCGCGCAGGTGTCGCGCGTGGCCTGCATGCGGCGGGTTATATCGCCTATGAGGCTGCGGCAGTCTTCGAGCCCGGGCTAGCACCACCTGCCGACATCGCTGGCCCGCTATTGTGGTTCGGCCTGTTCGATGGGTTTGAAACCATCGCCGATGTCGCGGCGTGGCTCCCCGATCCCGCCGGGGCGTGGAACGCGGCGCCCGAACCGCAGATCGACCGCGCGACCTATGATGCGCGGCTGGCGCAAGTGATTGCGCTCATCAACGCGGGCGATCTCTACCAAGCCAATCTGACCTTTCCCGCGCATGTCCGTGTGGAGGGCGATCCGCTCGCGCTCTATGCGCGGCTGCGCGCGGCATCGGCGGCGGGCTATGGCGCGGTGGTTGCGACCGGCGCAGAAACCCTGCTGTCGCTGTCGCCCGAGCTGTTCTTCGCACTGGAAGGTGGGCAGCTGACGGCGCGCCCGATGAAGGGTACCGCGCGACGCGATGCCGACCCGGCGCTCGACCGCGCGGCAGCCGAATCGCTCGCCGCCGATCCCAAGCAGCGCGCCGAAAATCTGATGATCGTCGACCTGATGCGCAACGACCTGTCGCGAGTCGCACGCGCGGGATCGGTTGCGGTGCCCGAGCTGTTCGCGGTCGAGCATTATCCGACGGTGCACCAGATGGTGTCGACCGTCACCGCCGGTCTGGCGCCGGCCAAGGATGCGATCGACGTGCTGGGAGCGCTCTTCCCCTGCGGATCGATCACCGGCGCGCCCAAAATCCGCGCGATCGAAGCGCTCGCCGCGATCGAAGGTCAGCCGCGCGGCATCTATACCGGCGCGATTGGGCGGATCGATCCGGGCGGCGATGCGATGTTCAACGTGGCGATCAGGACGCTGCGTATCGCCGGGGATGGCACGCGCGCGATGATCGGTCTTGGCGGCGGGATCGTTGCCGATTCGACCAGCTTCGCCGAATGGGACGAAGCGCAAGCCAAGGGCGCGTTCTTGACGATCGGGCTGCGCGGTTTCGACCTGATCGAGACAATGGCCTTCGATCCGGTCGCGGGCATCCCGCTGCTTGAGCGTCATCTCGCCCGCATGAAAGCCAGCGCGGCGACTTTCGGCTTCGCCTTCGACCGGCACGCCGCGCGCAACGAACTCCAGGCAGCGACATTCCGTCTCGCCTGCCCCAGCCGCGTGCGCGTGCTGCTGAGCAAGAGCGGCGCCTTTGCGATTGAAACCGCCACCGTCCCGACGCGGCCCGAAGCGCCCGTGGCTGTGGCCGTCGTCCCCCTGCCCGTGCCGTCGAGCGACTTCCGACTGCGGTACAAGACGAGCGATCGCGCCTTTTACGATGATGCCCGGCGCGCGGCGGGGACATTCGAAGTCGCCTTCACCAATGCCGAGGGATTTCTGACCGAGGGCAGCTTCACATCCCTGTTCGTCGAACGCGACGGCGTGCTGATGACACCGCCACTCGCGCGCGGACTGCTGCCCGGCGTGCTGCGCTCGAGCCTGATCGACGGCGGTGGCGCGGTCGAAGCTGATCTGACGCCCGCCGATCTCACGCACGGCTTCTTCATCGGCAATGCCTTGCGCGGCCTGATCCCGGCGGTGGTTGCACCGCAGCAACGGGCGCGTCTATAGCCCTGCGACCCTCCCGCATAAGGCCCCGCAGCATGCAGCCCTCCGCCGCGCTCAACCGCATCAGCCCGTCGCCCACGCTCGCCATCACCGCGAAAGTCGGCGCCCTGAAGCGCGCCGGCGTCGATGTGATCGGCCTGAGCGCAGGCGAGCCCGATTTCGACACGCCCGATTTCGTCAAGGAAGCGGCGATCGAGGCGATCCGCTCGGGCCAAACCAAATATACCGACGTCGACGGCACGCCCGCGCTCAAGGCCGCCATTGTTGCCAAGTTCAAGCGGGACAACGCGCTTGATTATGGCATCAGCCAGGTCACAGCGAATGTCGGCGGCAAGCACACGCTGTTCAACGCGATGGTCGCGACGATTGACGCGGGCGACGAAGTCATCATCCCCGCGCCCTATTGGGTGAGCTATCCCGATGTCGTGCAGTTCGCCAATGGCACGCCTGTGTTCGTGCCTGCCGGACCCAACCAGAATTACAAGCTGACCCCCGAACAGCTCGAAGCCGCGATCACCCCGCGCACCAAATGGGTCATCCTCAATTCGCCGTCGAACCCGACCGGGGCCGCCTATTCAATTGCCGAGCTGCGCGCGCTGGGCGAGGTATTGCTGCGCCACCCGCAGGTGTGGGTGCTCGCCGATGATATGTATGAGCATATCCTGTACGACGGCTTTGAATTCGCGACGATAGCGCAGGTCGTGCCCGAGCTTTACGACCGGACGCTGACGGTCAATGGCTGTTCGAAAGCCTATGCGATGACCGGCTGGCGGATCGGCTATGCCGGTGGCCCTGAATGGCTGATCAAGGCAATGGGCAAGCTCCAGTCGCAATCGACATCAAACCCCTGTTCGATCGCGCAGGCGGCGGCAGTCGCCGCGCTCAACGGCGACCAGAGCTTTCTGAAAGCCCGCGCGGCAGCGTTTCAGGCGCGGCGCGATCTTGTTGTGGGCATGCTCAACGACACCCCCGGCATGCGTTGCCCCAAGCCCGAAGGCGCCTTTTACGTTTATCCCGATTGTTCAGGGTTGATCGGGCGCCGCACGCCCAAAGGCGCCGTAATCGAAGACGATAGCGCGCTGGTCACCTATCTGCTCGACGAAGCGCGGGTGGCAGCGGTCCCCGGCCTTGCCTTTGGCCTCTCGCCCGCGATGCGGATCAGCTACGCGACGTCGGAAACGATCCTGCGCGAGGCGTGCACGCGCATCCAGGAAGCCTGCGCCGCCGTAGCTTGAGCGTCGATCATCGGTCGCGATTGTTCAGCGTTGCGAAACGCTGCGTTGACGATTGTGAAGGCTTGTTTCGCAACCGGTCGTAACGATTTGGGCGCTACTGCGAATGCACCAGCAACTGGTCGCCATTGTGATCGCGCTGCGCCTTAGGGAAGAATGTCATGTTGAAGTTTTTCAAATCGCCGCTGTTGTGGCAGATCTCCAGCGGTTTCGTGCTCGGCACGATCGGCATGATGGCGATGTCGCCCGCCACCGCGTCGCCGCTGCTTGCGCTCGTCCCGGCGGCCGTGTCGGGCGCGCACTGATTTCGGTTGTAACCGTCAGCGAGCGCCGACCGAATAGTCGCTTGGGTCAACCAAGAGGATTTCTATGACGCGCAGTTTGATAGCTTTTGTCGGCTTTGCCGGACTTTCCATCGCCGCCCTGAGCGCAGGTTCGGCCAGTGCCGAACGTGCCGTGGTTATTCCCGCCGCCAAGATCGACGTTCCCCGCAGCGGCACACTCCAGACCGCGATCGTCGCAGGCGGCTGCTTCTGGGGCATGGAAGCCGTTTTCGAACATGTGAAGGGCGTGAAGTCAGTGACGTCGGGCTATGCCGGCGGTACCGCAGCCACCGCGACCTATGATCAGGTCAGCACCGAAGCCACTGGCCATGCCGAAGCCGTGAAGATCGTCTATGATCCGTCGGTGGTGAGCTATGCCACGCTGTTGCGGGTCTATTTCTCGGTCGCGCATGACCCGACGCAGCTCAACCGTCAGGGCCCCGACAGCGGCCCGAGCTATCGTTCGGCGATTTTCCCGCAAAATGCCCAGCAGCGGGCGGTTGCAGCGGCGTATATCGCGCAGCTCGACAACGCGCATGTCTATCCGTCGAAGATCGTGACGCGGATCGAACAGGGCCAGTTTTTTGCCGCCGAAGACTATCACCAGAATTTCTTCGACCGGAATCCCTACCACCCGTACATTGTCCATTGGGACAAGCCCAAGGTCGCTGCATTCAAGACCGCCTTCGCGCCAATCGCGCGCTGAAAGACGACGTCCGACGGGGTTTGACCAACCTTACCTCGTTTGTGCTGAGCCTGTCGAAGCACCGTTCTTCTTTGCGAGGTCATCGCAGTAGAAGGACAGCCCTTCGACAAGCTCAGGGCGAACGGTTGGAAGAGTGTCAGCTCAGTCTGCAACCACGTTCAGGCCGCGAGGGCGAAGCGCAGCAGCCGGTTTTCCACCGGCACCAGCGCTTCGGCTTCGCGGCCAACCGCGCGGACGATTTCGGGGTGCGCGGCATCGAGCCCGCCGGTGAGCGATCCGAAGGCGGGCAGGACCAGCTTGGTCGCGCTGGCGACGAAGCACCGCCGCGACACCGACCGGCCGCGCAGCCGCACGCGCAACTTGGGATGAAAATGCCCCGAGAGTTCGGGACGAGTCTCAGCGGGATCGGCCTCGTGCCGGAGCAGCAGCCCGTCGACCAGCGCTTCGTCGACCACGGCGCCGCCACAACGATCGATCAGGCCGGCGCGCGCGCGAAAGTCGTGATTACCGGTGATCCAGGTCCAGCGCGTCGCGGCTGTCAGCGCACGGAGCCGGGTTTGTGCTTCATCACCCAGCCGGTCGCAGCCTGCGCTGTCGTGAAAACTGTCGCCGAGGCACCAGATTTCGACCGGGTCGAGCGCAGCGACGATCACCGCCAGATCGCTGAGCGTTGCCATGCTGTCATAGGGCGGCAGCATCTGCCCGCTGCGGGCAAACCAGCTCGCCTTTTCGAAGTGGAGATCGGCCACCAGCAACGCGCGCCGGTTTGGCCAGAACAGCGCGCCCTGCGGCAGCGCGTCGAAATCATGACCGGCGAACGAAAGGCGAACCATGGCGCGCTATGCAGGGTGTGCGCGCTGCCTTCAAGCACCGAAATTTCTTGCACCCCACAACGACAGGCGTAAAGGCCGCGCAACCCCATGACCATTACGCTTTCCGCTCCCCATGCGCCCCCCGGCTCGTCGCGGATCAGCCTCGCCACCCTGCCGCTT
>JAIETY010000084.1 GCA_019744885.1 Sphingomonas sp. | reverse complement strand
GGGGCGAAGTAGCTCAGCTGGTTAGAGCACGGGAATCATAATCCTGGGGTCGGGGGTTCAAGTCCCTCCTTCGCTACCAAATTCTCAGACGAGCCGGGCGATGTCAGCGGCGAATTCCCGCCGTTCAGCGCGCGACATGGGATGCCATGAATTGCTGCGCTTGATCATCGGGGTACCACAGCCTCGGCACGGCGCGATATGGCTGTTCGGCCCCGGGCCTGCGAGCGCCCAGGCGCGCTTGTGGCTGCGATGATGCCGACCAAAAAGGCACGCGATACGTTGAAGGGGCGTCGCGGTCATGTGTTGCTCTATCCTCTGAAACGGCACTGCGAAGAGTAGGCTGTTGTGCGCTGCGGTAAAGTCCCGATTAACGTCGTTGAGGCTCGCTCGGTGGCCGGATGCGCCATAATACGACGCAAGTCCAATCCCCACCCTGGGGGAATGTTCCCTCGCGCAGGTTCCACCGGCTGGAGAGCAAATGCCGCGCTGCAATTTTCGCGCGGGGCAGCGGTCATTTTCCGACGCGAAGCAAAACGACCAAAGTGTAACGATTGCGTGCTGCCGAACGATCACCATGTTGCCAGCGCGCGATTGCTTTCCCTACAGCAGAGCCGCGCCACAGACAGGATCACGACAATGCCGACCACCCATCACACCCGCATGCTCATTATCGGTTCCGGCCCGGCGGGACTCTCCGCCGCCATTTACGGCGCGCGCGCTGGCATGAAGCCGATCCTCGTACAGGGTATCCAGCCCGGCGGGCAGCTGATGACCACGACCGATGTCGAGAATTACCCCGGTTTCCGCGACGTGATTCAGGGGCCATGGCTGATGGATGAAATGTCGGCGCAGGCCGAACATGTCGGCACGCGGCTGATGTACGACACGATTGTCGAGGTCGATCTGTCGCGCCGCCCGTTCCGGCTGATCGGTGATGGCGGCGATGTCTATGAAGGTGATGTGCTGATCATCGCGACCGGTGCGCAGGCCAAATGGCTGGGGCTCGACAGCGAAGAGCTGATGAAGGGCAAGGGCGTCAGTGCCTGTGCGACCTGCGACGGCTTCTTCTATCGCGGCAAGAAGGTGGCGGTGATCGGCGGCGGCAATACCGCAGTCGAGGAGGCGCTGTACCTGACCAACCACAGCGATGACGTGACGCTGATCCACCGGCGCGACTCGCTGCGGGCCGAGAAGATCCTGCAGGACCGGCTGTTCGCCAATCCGAAGATCAGCGTGCTGTGGAACAAGGAAGTCCGCAGTTTTGTCGGCGGTGGGACGCCAGAGGGTCTGGTTGGCATCGACCTGCTCGACCGCGTGACCGGCGCGACGTCGCGTCTCGACGTCGAGGGTGGTTTCGTCGCGATTGGCCATCATCCGGCGACCGAGTTGTTTCGCGGGCACGTCCGGCTCGACGATGACGGCTATATCGAGGTCGAGAAGGGCACGACGCGGACCAGCGTGCCCGGCGTTTTCGCGTGTGGCGATGTGATGGACAAAATCTACCGTCAGGCGATTACGGCGGCGGGGACCGGCTGCATGGCGGCACTCGATGCCGAACGCTTCCTCGCCGAGGCCGACTTTGAGGAGCTGGCGACCGCCGCCGAATAGTTAGCCGAGCGCGACGCGGATCGCTTCGTAGAGCGCGGCCTTGTCGTCCGTCCGGGCAAAGCTGTGCGAGGCTGTGTTGATCGTCACAAAGGAGCCGGGATACCGTCGCCGCTTGGCCGCTGCGCGAAAGGCGATGGCCGTCGCATCGCGCTCGGCGAGGATGATCGTCGCGTCATGCGTCGCCAGCGCCGCGAAAATCGCCTGTTCGAGTGGATTGGCTTCTGGGGATCTCGACCCAAATATTTTCCCCAAGCCGCTTGCAAGCTTCGACAAATCGACACCGCCGCGGATGAGTCGCAGCCAAGCGCGCGGATCGCGCAGCTTTTCGGCATAACGCGCGCGGATCGCGTCGGCGGGGGGCAAATCGTCGGTCGGCGCAATCACCCACGGATTGGCGAGGATCAGCCTGTCGAGTCCGGCCTCGCGCCCGAATAGCGCCAGCGCACTCGCGGCATCGCAATTGCCAAAGCCGACGAGCCGGGTCAGGTGAGGACATTGCGCGCGAAAGGTTGCCGCTGCCGCCTTGATGTCGTCCGCTGAAGTCTCGAACCCGCCATTCTCGCCCGTCGAGTCGCCGATACCGCGCCGATCAAAGCGAAACACGGGCACGCCATCCGCCGCGAGCCGACTCGCCAGTGCCGCCATGCCACGATGCGCGCCGCAGCGGATTTCGTTGCCACCCGAAACGATCAGCAATCCCGTCGTGCCAGCCGCGGCATCGAGCGACCCGACGAGTGTCTCGCCCGCACAAGGATAGGTGATCAGCCGTCGCATTGGCGCACCCAATCGGCGAGATCCTGCGCCAGCCGCTCCGCGAGCGCGGCGTCATGCCCGGGTTCCGCCCGACGCCATAGCGGCGGACCGGGGACCTTAAGGTCAGCGACGGCGGGATCGCTATCGAGTCGCACGGTGCGCAGTGGCACGTCGCGCCCTTCCAGCGCCGTCTGCGCATCAAGCGCGGCGTAGAGCGGCCACCCGAGTTCGTTGCCGACCAGATTGGCCGGCGGGCTGTCGAGCCCGAACGCCGACCAATCCTTGCGCCCACTCACCGCCTCAGCACGGCGGAGGTCGTTGAGCGCCGCGCGACCCGGCACTGGTGCCAGCCGCCAGACGCTTTTGACGCCCGTGGCGCTGTCCAGCACTGCCGCCCCGCGCATCACAGCCAGATGCGGCGGGCGGACAGCAGCGTGCGCCGCTATGACCGCCTTCAGCGCCTGTTGCCAGGCTTCGACGGTGGCGCGCTCGGTTGGCACGTCGCTTTCGCCCTGGCCGGGCAGGTCGGGCAGCACGCTCGCGAGCCCTAAATCGGCGAGCGCGCGCGCGATCGCCATGCCAAAGGTCCGCGTGCGGTTATGTTCGTCGAACAGCGGCAGCAGCAGGATCACGACCGGACCGGCATCGGGACCGAAGCGATGCATCGCCTCGCGTCCGCCGCTCCAGTCGTAATGGTCGATCAACGGCGCTGCTTGGCAGCGGCGAAGGCGGTGAGCGCGCCGAAGGTGCCGAGCACGTCGCCGTCGACTTCGTCTTCCTCAATCAGGATGCCGAGCCGGTCTTCGAGTTCGGTGAGCACGGTCATCACAGCCATCGAATCAAATTCGGGCAGCGCGCCGAACAGGCCGGTGTCGGGACCAAAGGCGGCGGCGCGCGCGGTGCTGATCCCCAGCACGTCGCTCAGCACGCCGCGTACCACGCTTTCCACCTGCACGACCGTGTCCAAAACTAGCCCTCGCACCCTCATGACGGTTGCGTGACCTAATGCTTTGCCGCCCCACTGCCAAGCCGCCGTGCGTGCGCGGGGCTGCGCAGCTTGTGCCAAGCCCCTTTCTTTGAGGGGCGAGGCGACTATCAAGGCGTCATGATTTTGCTCGATCCCGTGCCGCGCCCGATCGATACGCTGACGGGGTGTGGTGCGCCCGCTGCGGTTGCGCTTGAAGACCGTGACGGCACACTCGATTTCGCAGGGCTGGAAGCTGCGGTGGGACAGGCGGCATCATGGCTCGCAGCGGCAGGGTTGCCCGCAGGCAGCCGGGTGGCGAGCTGGCTCCCCAAGACGCGCACGGCCTGCATCCTGCCGCTTGCAGTGCCGCGCGCCGGGCTGGCGCATGTGCCGATCAATCCGCTGCTCAAGCGGGCGCAGGTGGCGCATATCCTGGCCGACAGCGGCGCGTCGGTCCTGATCACGCAGGCGGCACGGGCAGAGACGCTGGAGCAGGGCGATGTTCCCGCCGAGTGTCGCATGCTGACGGAAGATGACGTTTGCGCGCATGACGTCATGGCTCCGTCGCAAGCCGATCCCGACACACTTGCGGCAATCCTTTACACCTCAGGCTCGACCGGGCGGCCCAAAGGGGTGATGCTCAGCCACGCCAATCTTTGGCTTGGCGCGATCAGCGTCGCGCATTACCTTGCGCTGACGCCTGATGACCGGACGCTGTGCGTGCTGCCGCTGAGCTTCGATTATGGGCAGAACCAGCTTTTTTCGACCTGGGCAGCCGGTGGCCGCGTTGTCCCGCTCGACTATCTGACCGCGCGTGACGTCATCAAGGCGGTCGCGCGACATGACGTCACGACCCTGGCCGGCGTGCCGCCGCTTTGGGTTCAGTTGCTCGAAGCTGCATGGCCCGATGACGTCGCGGCGCGGCTGAAGCGGCTGACCAATTCGGGGGGCGCACTGACGCCAAGCTTGATCAGGGCTTTGCGCGAGCGGTTCGCGGCGGCTGATCTCTATCCGATGTACGGCCTTACCGAAGCCTTCCGCTCGACCTATCTGCCGCCACCACTGGTTGACGCGCATCCCGAATCGATGGGACGCGCGATTCCCTTTGCCGAAGTCATGGCGGTTCGAGCGGATGGGTCGAAAGCAGCGCCGGGAGAGCCGGGCGAGCTGGTGCACGCCGGGCCGCTGGTGGCGCAAGGCTATTGGCGCGACCCGGCCAGGAGCGCCGAGCGCTTTCGCCCGGCGCCGAGCTGGAGCGCATCCGGTGGCATGGCGGTATGGTCGGGCGATACGGTTATAGCCGACGCTGCTGGGTTGTTCCGCTTTGTCGGGCGCGATGACGAGATGATCAAAAGCGCGGGCAACCGCATCAGCCCGACCGAAATCGAAGAGGCCGTTCTGCGCGGCGGCGAAGCAGCCGAAGCGGTTGCGATTGGGGTTCCCGATGCGCGACTGGGTCAAGCGATCGTTGTGGTTGCGCGGGCGAAGGGCGATGCGGCGGCAGCGGAAGCTGCGATCCGGGCGCGGTTGCGCGCCGAATTGCCGAGCTTCATGCAGCCAGGCCGCTATGACTGGCGTAAGGGCTTGCCGCATAACGCCAATGGCAAGCTCGACCGCGCGGCGATCCGACAGGAGATGGCGCCATGAAACCGATGGGGCCAATCCCGCCCGAATTTGCAACACACAGCGGTAATCTCATCATTGCCGGCGAAACAGCGGCACAGTGGATTGAGATTGCAGGCGATACACCGCTATTCGTCTACGACATTGATATCGTGGCGAGCCGCATCAAGCGGCTGCGGGCGGCGCTGCCGACAGCGGTGGCGATCCATTATGCGGTCAAGGCGAACCCCGCGCTGATCGCTGCCGTGGCGCCGCTGGTCGACGGGCTCGATATCGCCTCGGCGGGCGAACTCGCGATGGTGCAGGCGGCGGCACCCGATACGCCGGTCAGCTTTGCCGGCCCCGGCAAGCGCAACGACGAACTAAGCGCGGCGATCACGGGCGGTGTCACGATCAACCTCGAATCCGCGGGCGAAGCCGCGCGTGCGCTGGCAGTCGGCGCGCGGCATGGCATCCGGCCCCGGCTTGCCGTGCGGGTGAACCCGGACCTTGAGCTGCGCGGGTCGGGCATGAAGATGGGCGGGCGCGCGTCGCCCTTCGGGGTCGAGGTCGACGACGTGCCCGATGTCGTCCGCATGATCCTCGACGGCGGCGCGGAATGGCGCGGGTTTCACATTTTCGCCGGATCGCAGGCGCTGGACACGGGCGCGCTGATCGAGGCGCAGACCGCGACGCTCGCGCTCGCCGCTCGGCTGGCCGAGGCGATCGGTCGCATACCCCCGCTTGTCAACATCGGTGGCGGCTTCGGCGTTCCCTATTTCCCTGGCGACCGCCCGGTCGATGTCGAAGCAATCGGTGCCGCGCTTGCCGCTGCCATGACGTCATTGCCGCCCAGCCTGACTGGCGCGCGCTTCGCGATCGAGCTGGGGCGCTGGCTGGTCGCTGAGGCGGGCGTCTATCTAACACGGATCGTCGACCGCAAGATCAGCCGTGGCGAGACGTTCCTGATCGTCGACGGCGGCCTCCACCACCAGCTCGCCGCGAGCGGCAATTTCGGCACCGTGGTGCGCCGAAACTACCCGATCGCGCTGGCGCATCGAATGGGTGAAGCCCCGACGGAGGCAGTGACGGTCGTCGGTTGTCTGTGCACCCCGCTCGACCGGCTCGGCGACCAGATTGCGCTGCCGGAGGGGGCGGTTGGCGACGTTATCGCGATCTTCATGGCCGGCGCTTATGGACGTTCCGCCAGCCCCACGGCCTTCCTCGGCCACCCCGCGCCGCGCGAGATCGTGGCCGGTTCTTCAGACAATCCTAACGCTATCTTCACCTCTTGATCGCATAGCCGA
>JAIETY010000026.1 GCA_019744885.1 Sphingomonas sp. | reverse complement strand
GCCGAACAGGGCGTGGATTACTTCACCATCCACGCCGGCGTGCGGCTCGCCTATATCCCGATGACCGCCAAGCGCGTCACCGGCATTGTCTCGCGCGGGGGCTCGATCATGGCGAAATGGTGCCTCGCGCATCACAAGGAATCGTTCCTCTACGAACGCTTCGACGAAATTACCGAGATCATGAAGGCCTATGACATCGCCTATTCCTTGGGCGATGGCCTGCGCCCCGGCTCAATCGCCGACGCCAATGACGAAGCGCAGTTCAGCGAGCTCCATACGCTCGGCGAGCTTACCCACCGCGCCTGGGCGCAGGACGTGCAGGTGATGATCGAAGGCCCCGGCCATGTGCCGATGCACAAGATCAAGGAGAATATGGACAAGCAACTGGAGGTGTGCGGCGAAGCGCCCTTCTACACGCTCGGGCCGCTGACGACCGACATCGCGCCCGGCTATGACCATATCACCAGCGGCATCGGGGCGGCGATGATCGGCTGGTACGGGACAGCAATGCTTTGCTACGTCACGCCCAAGGAGCATCTCGGCCTGCCCGACCGCGACGATGTGAAGGTCGGCGTGGTGACGTACAAGCTGGCGGCGCACGCAGCGGACCTCGCCAAGGGCCACCCGGCGGCACGGTTGCGCGACGACGCCCTGAGCCGTGCGCGCTTCGAATTCCGCTGGCGCGACCAGTTCAACCTTTCGCTCGACCCCGACACGGCCGAGCAATATCACGACCAGACGCTCCCCGCCGAAGGCGCCAAGACCGCGCATTTCTGTTCGATGTGCGGGCCGAAGTTCTGCAGCATGAAGATCACGCAGGAAGTTCGTGACTTTGCGGGCAAGCAGAATCAGGGGGTTGAAGGCTTTATTGCAACGGGGCCGACCGGCGCGGAAACGGCAGCCGCAAGCAGGTCGGCGGCGATCAAGGGGATGGAGGAGATGGCCGCCAAGTTCCGCGAGACGGGGAGCGAGTTGTACATGGGGGCTGGGGGACGGGATGGCGGGTGATCCGCGGGTCCAGGGCCACCTTTGATGGACTGCCAATATCCCAGTTCAAAGGCGCCTTGACTTGCGTACCATGTTGAGGTACTCAAATTTCAAGGCTGCGCTCAAGCAGCTATATGGGAGTGCGTTCCAATGAGCGACGCGACACGAGAGGATCTGATCAGAAGGCACCAATTACATGGCGCTCGCAACATGGCTTCGATGTTTTCTGCCGAACAGGGTGAGTTCATCGTCTGTCACTCAGTTGCGGTTCAAGAGCACGGGTCGCAATTGGCCTATAGTCGCATACTGGGTAGGCCGAAAAACTCGTCCGCATGCATGTGTATCATAGATGCGCAAAATCGCTATGATGCACTGGCCGCCTCAAGTGACCCCAAGGATAAGCTGATTGCTAGTGGAGGCACGACTTTCTTGCGTCGGCTGATGGTAACGCACGCGGCCAG
This sequence comes from Sphingomonas sp., assembly GCA_019744885.1. GTDB lineage: Bacteria > Pseudomonadota > Alphaproteobacteria > Sphingomonadales > Sphingomonadaceae > Sphingomonas. The sequence continues at coordinate 4,815 of JAIETY010000026.1, read as the reverse complement.
CTTTTTACACTGCGTCGCATCGCCAGCTGTTGCTGAGGAGATCGTTCGGGAACTCAACTTCGATTTGGTCCGTCTTGACAATTTCGAGGTGTCTCCGAGCGAGTTGATTTTAAGCTTCACCAAGCGATTGGGAGAGCTCAAGTGTCGTCGCTTGGCCTCTAAGGTCGCTTAATCACTTCATATTCGCGTGATACTTGAGTTTCTCGCTCAAGAATCACGCGCTCTTTTTAGGAGTTTGCAATGGGACAGGTTCTAAAGTTGGCAATCAAGGCCAATGAACAGGGGTGGGATCTTAAGCGTTGCAGGAATGAAAATGGTCTTTCGGTAGCCCAAGCGGCGGCGGCACTAAATATTTCGATTGCAAGCTATGAGCGGATGGAACAGCGGCTTGTTACCCCACCACAGCAAACTTGGGTCGAAACCAGTTTTTCAGTGTATTTTGATAAGAACGCTAATTCCGTTGCTGGTAATTTTGTGCTAGGGGCATTTCCACTTCGATTGGCAAGAGAGTTACTTGGCGAAAGCATTGAAGAAATATCTGAACGTTACGGGTATTCTATAAATAGTTGGAGAAAATTCGAATCTAATGGCAGAATTTTAAAATCTGAGATTGTGTTCGACATTGAGTCACGGATTAAGAGCAAAATGGCCGATATTGCATGCTAGAGTTATGGCAAAGCGTTGATATGACGCTTCGCCATAACTCTATTTTTCAATACTGGCAGGTTCAATATTGAATTGCTGTAGCAGATTATAAGATGGACTAAAACTCTCCGATAAAGCTCGCACCGCCTCGCCGCGCGCAATGCCAGCCGGTAATCGCTGATCCGCCAGCGCCAGTATCCCGCATGATCCCCCGGATTACGGTGACAGGATTACAGTGCAGATTACGGTGACAGTGCACTAAATGCATCAACGTTCGCCGTTAAACCTCCCGCCGATGCGCCACGCGCACCACCGGTCCGGTGATCCGCTCCTCTTTTGCCCGCGCTACCCCGCAGAACAGGCGGTGGTTTGGCGCATGACTTGCCAGCGCACGAGCGGATCCCGCGCAGGGCGCACCGCGACATTTACGCTTCCCAACTCGTATCGTTCCTGTTATGTTCCGAACTGCTCTTTGCTATCGTCAGCGCCCCTTTGAACCCGCGTGCCAATGGTCCGGTGCCCTCGGGCTTACGCTGCCCTCAGCCTGGGCGCCGCCCTTGGTGACTTTGGCGCCAGCTCATGACCCCCCCGCGACCGTCATAACTTTTGACACCTTTCAGCCCGCTCGCGCCGCAAAGCTCGGCGAAACAACAGTGAGTATCGGCGGCTCCACCGCTCACCGACGGCCCCCCCGGCAGCTCAAAACATCTTCACCGCCAGGATCGCCGCCCACACCGCCAGCGTCATCCCACCCCCAACCAACGTCGTCACCACCGCTTGCCGCAGCAGCCGACCTTGCGCGTCGATCGAATGGACGAAGGCCGCGAACAACCGGCGTTGCAGCTTGGCGGGGGCGTCGTCGCCGTCGCCGTCGCTTTCCAGCCCGTCGGTGTCGAATTCCTCGCCCAGCAGCAGCGCGCGCAGGCACAAAGCGCTAGAGGCGATCAGCGGCGCCAGGCCGATCAGGCTGGCGATCGTGAGGACCGGCTGGGTGGCGGCATCCAGGCTGAGCGGCGCGCCCGGACTCGCCGAAATCGGGTGCGTGCCGATCGTCACCATCAGCGCGTTGAACGCGAGCATCCCGCCAATCCGCACCGACAGGTCGAGATCGCGATTCTCCAGAAATTCCAGATCGGCAATGAAGCCCGGCGGCGGATTATCGCCACGCATGGCCTGAAACGCGCGCAGGCGCGTGCGGTAAGTCGAGGTGCGCATCGCGCGGTGATATCGCGGCGACGCGGCAACCGCAAAGCGCCGATCGATCGCCTCACGCAACAATCATCGACGCCTTCACTGTGGCGGGGCCGTCGCCGCCGTGCCCGCAGCGCGCCGCATCGCCTCGACACCCGCCCGGTCGATCGCGCGCCCTGCAACGACCAGCCCGTCCGGCTCGGCCAGCACCGCGAAATCCTTCAGCGGGTTGCCGCTTAGCAGCACCAGATCGGCCGCCATGCCCACCGCCACGCGACCGCTATCGGCCACGCCCGCCTTTGCCGCCGCGCGCCGCGTCGCCGCGTCGAGCACCTCCGCACGGGGCAGGCCGGCGGCGACCAGCGCGTCGAGTTCGTCGAGCAGGATTAGCCCCGGGACGGCGCAATTCTCGGGCGGGCCATCCGATCCGGTCAGCAAATTGACCTTGGCGTCGCGCAGCGCGCTCAGCGCCTTGGCGACTGTCGCGCGATAAGCGTCGCTATCGGCGGCTGGCACCGCCTTCATGCTCTCGGCATATTGGCGGCATCGCTCATGCTGCGCCGTCGGCAGATAGCGCGGCGCCGCCGCCAGCGCCCGCGCGCTTGGCGCCATCCGCGAAGTGATCGTTGGCGTCACCGTCGCGCCGCCCGCACCCATCGCGCCGAAAAGCGCCTTGCATCCGGCCTCGTCATAGAGCGCCACCATCGATCGCTCGAAATAGCCCGGCCCGCCTTGATACCAGCCCTCATAGAGCTTTTCGGCACGCGCCTGGCCGTTCGCGGCGCAATAGGAAAACAGCTCGGGCTGGAGATGTTCGAAATCGCGCTGCCCCGCCGACATTGCCTCGACCGGCCCGGTATAGGGGCGCAGATGGCCGGTCACCGTGCGCCCCTGCCGTGCCGCCTCGGCAGTGATCGCGTGGTAGATTGCGGAGTCGAGAAAATCATGCACCTTGATGATGTCGACCCCGGCCGCGACATGCTTGCGCACTTCCTCGGTCGCGTCATCGGGCGATTTGGCGACAAAGACATGGTCGAAACTGCCCCAGCGCACCGGGCCCATGAATGACGATCCGGCGACTTTCAGGATCGGCGCGGGCTGGTGCTGGCGCCGCATCGCATCGAAGCTCGCCCGGACCTTCAGGATGGGCTCCATCCGCGACCCCAGATCGCGCAGTCCCATCACGCCGTAAGACATTGCGATCGGCGCATACCAGGTCATCGGGTCGAGTGGCTTCAATTGCGGATTGGGCGTCGATTCGAGATGGACGTGCAGGTCCCAGAGCCCGGCGATGACGAACTTGCCCCGTCCATCGATCCGCGTGCGCGCGCGGGTTGCCGACCGGGCGGGCGTGATCCGGGTGATCGATCCGTCCCGAATGTAGATGTCGCGCGGCGGCGATGCCGTTGCCGTGCGGGTATCAACGATGCGGATGCCCTGAATGACAAGCTCATTATCGCCCGGGGCAGCGCTGGCGGGACTTGCGGCACAGAAAGCTGCGATCAGCAGCATCAGCCGCATTGTCAGTCGACGCGTCAGTCGATGCACCATCATTCCCCCGAATCTCAACCTGCCGACCTCAGGCGGCAGACTATCCCATCCGCTGTGCGGGTCCAGTGGCGGAAGGGGGAACGCCCGCTTGCGTACCGCCTGATTGCTCCTGCGATGCCCAACCATTAGGCTCCCGCGCATGTGTTCCGAGATCGCGCCCGCGCCTGACGGCGACCTTGGCTGGCAGCCGCGCCGTGATCTCGACACCCACGGCTATCTCCTCCTCCCCGCCGCAATCCCTGCCGACTGGCTCGCGCCCTTGCGCGCCGCCTTCGACACCGGCGTCATTCCCTCGCCCGACTGGCCCGTGCCGCGGCAGTTGGACTGGCGCCATGCGCAGGTCGATCTCGACGGCCACGTCCAGCGCGTTTGCCGCTTGCCTGCGCTGCTCGCTGCCGTGCATCACATCCTCAAAACCCCCTTCTTCCTGTCGCAGGTTGAGGGGCGCGAGCCTTGTCCGGGCAACGACCCGCAGCCGCTCCACCGCGACGCCGCCGGTTGTGCGGGGGCGTTGATGGCGGCGATGGTTTGGCTTGATGATTATGGGCCGGAGAATGGCGCGACGCAGGTGGTGCCGGGGTCGCACCGCGCCGGCGAACCCACCGCTCCGCCGCAAATCCTGAGCGGTGTCGCGGGCGATATCCTGATCTTCGACCCCGATCTGCTCCACGGGGCGACGACCAATATCAGCGGCGCGCGGCGGCGCGCGCTCTTGCTGTCCTATGCCGCCGCCGCGCTCTACCCCCGGCACCGCGCGACCGAAGCGCTGCGCGGCGTGCGGATGGACACGGCCGAGATTTTCGGTGCAGCGGACGCGCCGGTCGCAGAACGCCTACGCTGATGCCCCATCTCGCCCATATCGCGCTCATCGTGCGCGACTATGACGAAGCGCTCGCCTTTTACGTCGGCAAGCTCGGCTTCACACTCGTCGAGGACAGCGCCGTCCCCGATCAGGGCAAGCGCTGGGTCACCATCCGCCCGCCCGGTGCTGGTGCGGGTGCGACCACGCTGCTGCTCGCCCGTGCCGCCACGCCCGAACAGACCGCCGCGATCGGCAATCAGGCGGGCGGGCGGGTCTTCCTGTTCCTGGAAACCGATGATTTCGCGCGCGATAATGCGGCGTTCACGGCGGCGGGCGTGCGCTTTCTCGAAGTACCGCGCCGCGAAGCCTATGGCATTGTTGCGGTGTTTGAGGATCTTTATGGTAATCGCTGGGACTTGATCGAGCGGCGGTAAAGCGTGGCCGCCGCGCCACAGCCAAATCCTATAATTTCCGACACCCGGTATCAGCGGCGACAAAACACTTTCCAACAGCCTGACAAGGCAGGCACTATCGCTCGCCAGCGCGGGCTCGCGCGCCCGCGCGCGTGCGCGTAGGGCGTGACTTTTGGGACTTTTCGATCCGCGCGCGGCGCTTGTCGGTCGGAC
>JAIETY010000046.1 GCA_019744885.1 Sphingomonas sp. | reverse complement strand
AGTATTGGAAAGGAACGGAAAGGGCCCAAAGCTCCGCTCTTAATCAGCGGGTCCTTGGTTCGAGCCCAAGTGCGTCCACCATTTTTTCAATGACTTAGAGGCGAGATTGGGCCGCCGCCCATGCGCGGGGCACCAATGGGGTCCCAGAAGCGGCACGATTATCTAGCCCGCATTGGAAGTCATTTCCACGGTGAGCTTCCCGAGCGCGGCGGTCTCGCGTTCGCAATCACAATCAGGCTCAGCATTCACCTCATGCGCGAGTTCGAGGTTTCAGATTTGCGCGTTTGTCGCTAACCAATTCCCAAGGCTTGGTATTTGATCGAACGGCGACAGGGGTGGCATGCAAGATTTGAAACAGCGATCGGGTATACGAGACAATCGTAGTCGCGGCCCGGCGCATGAATTTCTAGAATCTAAGGTAGCGGAAGGCAGTGACCTTTCGTTTGTCTCTGCATACTTTACAAGTTTTGCCTATAATCGCCTTTCAGCGACATTAGACGATATCGGTCATCTTCGTTTCCTGTTTGGCGAGCCACGCTTTCTCGACAGCGTGGATGCTGAAAGCCTCGTTCCGCCAGCATTCTCCTTAGATGAAGATGGCCTATCGTTGACCGAAGGCATGCGCAAAAGTGCCGCTGCGTCGAGATGCGCTGAATGGATCAGGGAGAAGGTCGAAATCCGGTCAGTGAAACGATCGGGCTTGCTTCATGGCAAGCTTTACCACGTTCATGACGGACGACGTGAACATGCGATGGTCGGCAGCTCTAACTTCACTTTGAAGGGCCTTGGCTATACCGACGAACCGAATATCGAACTGAATCTAGTGGTCGATAGCGACCGGGATCGAGATGACCTTCTCAGGTGGTTCGACGAAATTTGGTCGGACAGCAGTTTGACCGAAGACGTTCGCGATGAGGTTCTTGGGCAGCTTGAACGACTTTATCAACATAACAGCCCTGAATTTCTATATTTCAAGACGCTCTTTCACCTGTTCCAGCAGTACCTGTCGGACCAAACCGTAGAGGAAGAGCGCCTTAACGATGCGCGCTTTACCGAAACCGCGATTTGGCAGGCGCTATTTGATTTTCAGCGGGATGGTGTGCGCGCCCTGTTGTCAAAGCTCGATCGTCATAACGGCTGTATCCTGGCCGACAGCGTTGGCTTGGGAAAGACATACGTCGCACTGGCTGCGATAAAATGGTTCGAACTACGTAACCAGCGCGTCTTGGTCCTATGTCCCAAAAAGCTTCGCGATAACTGGACAGAATTTCTTGCGCAAAACAACAGCGAAACCAACCCGCTGCGGGATGATCGGTTCTCATACACGGTCCTGTCCCACACCGATCTAACCCGTACCGCCGGAAAGGTTGGCGACATAAATTTGGGGACGGTGAATTGGGGAAATTACGACCTTGTTGTCATTGATGAGTCCCATAACTTCAGAACTGCGTCGCGGGGTAAGCCCTCGACTGACAGCGGACCTGCGCGTCCAAGCCGGTACGAAAAGCTGATCGACGAGGTAATCCGATCAGGCATCAAGACGAAAGTTTTGATGCTCTCGGCAACCCCCGTTAACAACGACCTGTCCGACTTGAAAAGTCAGCTTGATTTGATCGTTGCGAGCAAGTCCGACGCATTTGCCGATCTGGGCGTTCCAAATCTTGCGGGCGTGATCGGTGATGCAAGGCGAAAATTTAAAGATTGGATCAAAGCGGGTGGCAAAGATCGCGACGCCCTGATCGGTCGCCTCCCCCCGTCTCTCTTCAATCTCCTCGACGGCGTGACTATTGCCCGATCAAGGCGGCATATCGAGCGGCATTACGCTTCTTCGATCGATGCGATGGGTAAGTTTCCCGTTCGGTCGCGCCCGATATCAATATTCCCGTCAATTGACACGGAAGGGGCATTCCCGGCTTTTGCGCACGTGCATGATGAAATAAGCGCACTGAAGCTTGCCTTGTATAATCCGATCAGTTTTGTGCAGGACGAATATCGGGCAGAGTATGATCCCGGCGGCAATTTCGATCAAGGCAACCGCGAGCGGTTCCTGATCGGGATAATCAAATCGGGGCTGCTCAAGCGGCTCGAAAGTTCGGTCAACTCATTTGCATCTTCAATGGCGCGATTGTGCGATCGCATCGACGCCCGTTTGAAGGACATCGCGGCTTTTAAAGCTGGCGAGGTCGGCACTCTCTCTGATGCTGATCTGCCAAACGAGATCGAAGGAGACGATGAGCTAGAAGTCGCCTTTGAGGTCGGCGGTGCGCTGAAATTCAATCTTGCCCATATGAAGATCGATACGTGGGCGTTTGCTCTGGCGGAGGACCGGGCGCGCCTAGATGCGCTGCGAAAATCTGCATTCGAGGTGACACCACAGCGCGACGCGAAGCTCGCTGAACTGAAAAAGATTATAGCGGACAAGGCTGCCCATCCATCGACCAACCGCAATGGCGAAGCCAACCGCAAAGCGATCGTGTTTACCGCCTTTTCGGACACAGCGGAGTATCTCTACGCACAGCTCTCCCCGTTCGCCAAAGCAATGGGCATCAATGCTGCCCTTGTCACAGGCGGCGGGCAAACCCGATCAACATTAGGCAAGGCCCGGTATCAGGACATTCTTGTAAACTTTGCCCCGCGATCAAAGGGGCGACGTGCTATGAAAAGCATGCCGCAGGATGATGAGATCGATCTCCTGATCGCGACGGACTGTATCTCCGAGGGGCAGAATCTTCAGGACGCCGACCTGCTGATCAACTTCGATATCCACTGGAATCCTGTGCGGTTGATCCAGCGGTTTGGTCGGATTGATCGCATTGGCTCACTCAACGACCGCATCCAGATGGTGAATTTCTGGCCCACGCCCGACCTGAACCACTACATCAAATTAAAGGATCGCGTCGAAGCGCGCATGGCGCTTGTCGATTTATCGGCGACCGGCGACGACAATATTCTTGCGGATGCACGCGATGCCGCTGAGGCCGACCTGAAATGGCGCGATAAGCAGTTGATGCGCCTGAAGGACGAGGTTTTTGACCTTGAGGACGGGCAAGAGGGCGTAACTCTCGCAGAATTTTCCCTCGAAGATTTCAGGGCGGACCTCCTGCAATTTTCACGGATCAACGAAGAAGCGTTACGCACCGCCCCAATCGGCATCAGCGCAATAGCTCCCGCAGAATTGGAGAGCGGCGCGTTCGATCCCGGCGTTATATTCTGCCTCCGCCGTCGAGGCGAAGTTCCCAAGGGTCAGGAAAAGGCCGTTGGCGGCCTTGATCCTTTCTTCCTTGTCTACGTCCGCGACGATGGCACCATCCGACACAGCTTTGCAGCACCCAAGTCGATCCTCGACGCTATGCGCGCGCTCTGCCTCGGGAGGTCCGAGCCGTTCGAAGCGCTTTGCGCGGCATTCGACGAAGAGACCACCAAAGGCGCGAACATGGAGCGCTATGATGCTCTAGCGCTTGCCGCCGTGAACTCAATCAAGGCAAACTATGCAACGCGAGCGCTAGGTGCGCTTGCTGCGGGACGCGGTGGCAAGCTGGTGGATGAAGGCCAACAGCCTCGCCATGAGGGGGATTTCGAGTTGATCACTTGGCTGATCGTGCGGCGCGGAGCCGATATCGCGTGAGCCATGCTCAGGAAACACTTGTCCGCATACGTGATGCGGCAACGGCGATCGGCGGAAAGAATCTGCCCTCCAACGCATCTGCTCTGCTCGGAGCGATCGGTTACGCCAGCCCCAAGACGCTCGCGATCGACACCGGCCCGAGCGCATTTCTGGCTGACTTAGGGATAGATACCGCAAAATTCGGCGAATTGCTTCCACGGATCGCAGCCGTCCACTTCCTGGTTCAGCTTACCGGCGACGAACTCCCTGCCCTGTCCCGGAACACCGAGCCACAGACGGGCGCGTCATTCCAGCGCGGGGCGATTGATAGCTTCGTCTTCCTCGCGGTCGATCTTGACGATCAGCCATGGTCGCGGCGCGAACTGGTTACCATTGTCCGCGAAATCAATCGCGGCTTTGCCATGCCAGCGATCATTCTGTTCCGTCACGGCGGCAAGGCGACGCTGGCGGTAATCGATCGCCGGGCAAACCGGCGCGATCCGTCGCGCGATGTCGTCGGCGGGCGGATCTCGTTGGTTAAAGATATCGACCTTGCCAAACCGCATCGCGCCCATGTTGAAATTCTGGCGGACCTTTCGCTTGCCGCCATTGCGCGAAAGAAAGCACCCGCCGATTTCCGTGACCTTTACGACCGCTGGATAGAGACGCTTTCCGCCGCCGAACTCAACAAACGCTTCTATGCCGAACTGGCGGACTGGTTTGCTTGGGCCAGCACGAAGCCGGAATTGGTTGCCTTCTCCAAGGGCCAACCTGCCGATGAGGGCGGCAAGGAAGTCGGGCTAATCCGCCTACTCACGCGCTTGATGTTCGTCTGGTTCATCAAGGAAAAGGGCCTGGTGGGCGGCGAGCTATTCAATCCCGACCGCCTTGCGGCACTGCTCAAATCCCCGCCGCAGTCGGACCCGACGGGTCACGATTTCTACCTCGCGATCTTGCAGAACCTGTTCTTCGCCACGCTCAACACCGAGATGGATCAGCGGCGTTGGCGGAAGGACGAGGCTGGGCAGTCGAAGGATTATCTGGGGCATCACGTCTTCCGCCACGAAGCGAAGTTCGCCGATAAGGATGCGGCGGAAGCGCTGTTCAATCAGGTGCCATTCCTAAATGGCGGGCTGTTCGAATGTCTAGACACGGAAATCACCAGTCCGGATGACGAACGCAGACATCGCGCCGAGAAAGAACGGCAACGGCTAATCCTGCGCGTCGATGGTTTTTCCGATCAGCCGGACAAGCAACCCCGTTTGCAAAACCGCATTTTCTACGGCGGCGAGAATGCCGTTGATCTGTCCGGCTATTATGAAAAGGCCGTGCGGCCGCGCAACGTGTCCGGCCTGATCGACCTGTTCGAGCGCTACAAATTCACGATCGAGGAGAATACGCCGCTCGAAGAGGAAGCCGCGCTCGATCCCGAGCTGCTGGGCAAGGTGTTCGAGAATCTGCTGGCGTCCTACAATGAGGATACCAAGACCACCGCGCGGAACAAATCGGGCAGCTTCTACACGCCGCGCGAAGTGGTCGAGTTTATGGTCGACGAAGCGCTGTTGGCTTATCTCACGCCCGAGCTCGCGCCAGCGCAGGACGATCACGGTATCCGACCCGTCGCGCCCGGTCTCGACTTCGGCGCAGCACCCGGCGAGCTAAGCCTGGAAGCGACCGGCAACGCAAGCACGACGGGGAAAACCGAGAAGCCCGACCGCAACGAAGCCCGCTTGCGCGCCCTGCTCGATTTCGCCAGTCGCTCACACGATTTCTCGCCCCAAGAAGTAGATACGCTGATCGCGGCAATCGAAAGCTGCAAGGCCATTGATCCCGCCGTCGGCTCCGGCGCATTCCCGCTCGGGCTGTTGCAAAAGCTGGTTCACGCGCTCGCCGTGCTCGATCCGGGCGGCGAGAAATGGAAGGCGCGCAACCGCGCTTATTATGTCCGCCGTTTGAAAGAGGCGGAAGACATCCCTGCCCCCAATGAGCGCGATAGCGCGATGGCCGCTGCGCAAGCCGAACTCGACAAGTTTGATGCCGCCTTCAACAGCGGCCATTACCCCGATTATACGCGCAAGCTCTATCTGATCGAGCGCTGCCTGCACGGGGTCGATGTTCAGCCCATCGCCGTGCAGATCGCCAAGCTGCGCTGCTTCATCAGCTTAGCCGTCGAGCAGAAAGCGGACGAGAGCCGCCCCAATCGCGGCATCACCCCGCTGCCGAATCTCGAAACCAAGCTGGTTGCCGCCAACACGCTGACGCCGCTGCATCGCAACGGCAACGTCATGCTGGTGACGCAGGATTTGCGCGCTGCGCAAGGCAAGCTGCGCAATGCCAACCGAGCCTTCTTTGCCGCCGCCAACGGCGCGGACAAGCGGCGGGTGCAGAAGCAGATATTGGACCTGCGACACGAGATTGCCGCGCTGGTGAAGCAGGACGGCATCTTTTCCGGAGATGAGGCCGAACTGCTGGCGCATTGGGACCCGTTCGATCCCAACAGCTTTGCGCCCTTTTTCGATGCCGAATGGATGTTTGGGCTGGAGCCATCCGCCACCGAAGGATGGTTCGACATTGCGCTCGCCAACCCGCCATATGTGCTGTCCGTCGTCAGAACATTTGGCGCAGCTCGCGGCGTAGATTAGCGGAGTGCGGGCCTCGTCTGGGGGTTGATGTTA
>JAIETY010000100.1 GCA_019744885.1 Sphingomonas sp. | reverse complement strand
GCCGACGTTCGAATAGTCAGCGTAGCGCGCGGCACCGCCGACCGACAGTTCATGCGCGAAGGGCCTGTCCTTCAGGACCGGCAAGCGGATTTCGCCGAACACTTCCTTCACGTCGAACGCGCCGCCGGTGTTGAGCGTGCGCGTCGACGGATCAAAGATGAGCTGCTGGTTGGCGGAAATGTCGCCGATGAACGTGCCCGCAGGGCCGGCCGGCGAGCCAGCGGGCAGCAGCCCGAGCTCAAGATCGCTGAACCGCGATGAGGACGTCTCACGACGATATTCGACCCCAGCCGAGAATTGCGGGGCGCCGCCGGGCAGGTTGAAGAAGCCGCCGGTATCGCCAGTGACGGTCGCCGTAATTACTGTCTGGGTCAGCCGGAACCTGTCGGTGGTCGGCGTCGTGATGAAGTTCACGCCTTCCTGGCTGACCGAATTGACGCCGTTGAACAGCGTGACCGGGCGGCACTGGCCGTCGCGGGGGCGGAAGGTGAAGAAGCCGCCCTCGATGAACGGAAAGGTCTCCGACCCGACATAGGGCACGTTGCTGATGTCCGACCGGCAAATCGGCTGGCCGTTGGGACCGCGCACCACGTCGATTGCGGCGAACAGCCGATCATACAGCACCGAATTGCTCTGCGTGACGCTGTTGTCGGTGCGACCGTAATTGCCCGTAACGTCATATTTCAAATGCGACGTGATCTCGCCGCGCACGCCAGCGACGATGCGATAGGTGTCGCGATTGGCCGTCTGGATATTGGGCCCAAGATCGAGGAAATCGCGGCTGACGCGCAGGCCGCCAGCGGCATTGGCTTCGGCCTGCAATACGGTCGGGATGAACGGATTGTCCGGCAGTATTAGCAGCGAATCGTAGAAAGTGTTGTAATTGTTGCGTGAAATTGCATTGTTGCGCGTGTATTTCGCGTCGACAAACACTTCTGCTGCGGGCGAAATCTCGAACCGTGCGCGGAAGTTGCCGTAGAAGCGCTCGCTGCCCGGTGTCAGCGACGTCTGGTTGGTGCGCTCGACTGCGCCGTCGCCGCCGAACTGGTTCTGGCTCGTCGAAATGATGCCGTCCTGGTAGATGCGCACCCCGCCGCCCGGCGTCGAGACATAGCAGCCACCGCCACCAAAACCGGTCCAGCCGACATAGCTTTCGTTACAGTCGGCGATGCCGTTGCGGTTGATGTCGGTGGTGAAGCGCGCAAAATCGGCGCGGAAGATCAGGCCCGCGTTTGAACTGATGCCGAACACCGGCTGCCTGCCGATGACGAAGCTCGGCGAATTGGCGGCACGATCGATCAGCGCCTGTTCGGCCGCCGTCGGGGTGCGACCGGGGAACAGCGCCTGGAACGCGGCAAGCGTTGTGGGGATTGTTGGGCCAAAGCCGATGCGCGTAGTGCGTGGACCCGGCCCGCCGACGCGGAAATAGCTGGCGAAATTGGGCGTCGTCGTCGCATTGATATCGCCGACCTGGAACCGCCGCGCCGGGTTGGAATAGGTCGTCGAATTGTTGGCGCGACCATTGTCCGCCGTGAAGTCGCGGTCGCCGAGCAGCACTTCATTCTCGTTGGTGTAGCCACCCGCGATCGTGATGTTGCCGCGCCCGCCTGCGAAGTCGAACCCATAGGCGCCGTCGATGCGATAGCTCGCGCCGTCGCCGCGATCCGATACCCCGGCCTGTGCGTCGATCGACAGGCCAGTGAACTTACGCTTCAGGATATAGTTGACCACGCCGGTGACGGCGTCAGCACCGTAGATCGCCGACGCGCCGCCGGTCAGCACATCGACGCGTTCGATCAGGGCGGACGGAATCGTCGAGACGTCGACCGTCTGCGAGCCCGCGACGCCCGAGACGTGGCGAATGCCGTCGACCAGCACCAGCGTGCGGTTGGCACCGAGCTGACGCAGGTTGAGCGTCGCCTGACCGGCGCCGCCCGCGCCGCGCTCAAGCGAGTCGGCGACCGTGCCCGACGAAATCAGCGCCGGGATCTGGCGCAGCGTTGCGGTAACGTCGGTCGCACCGGCCGCACGGAGCTGATCGGCGCTGACCGAGCTGATCGGTAGCGGCGCGGTGGCATTGGGATCGAGCTTCAGACGGCTGCCGGTGACCACGACGTCGGCCGCCTCTTCGGTCGCGGGCTTCGCATCGGGGGCCGCAGGGGCCGTTTGCGCGATCGCCGGGGTCGCGCAGGCGATTCCCCAGACCGACACACCAGCGAGTACGAAAGATTTTACATTCATGCGTTTCAGCCCCTCAGGCATTACAAAATGACAATGTCTAGGCTGAAAGAAGTCGGATAATTTTGCAATCGCTCAACGGCGCTTCGCGGTTGCAGCGCACAAATATCGTCGAGCGTGATAAAATTGTTACACCCGCGTTGCGGGTTAGCGGCGGGCGCCCTCCGCGGGTCGCTTCGGCGGGGTGGCGGGTGCGGGCGCAGGCGGCGCGGTGTAGAGAATTCGCATCAGCGTGTCGCCGGGATCGCGCAGCGGATCGGTCGCGATCGAGCTGATCCAGCCGGCGCGCGGCGCGGTCAGTGTTTCAATCACCCGCCCAAACGGATCGGCGAGCGTCGCGACGGTCTGGCCCTTGGTCACGGCATCGCCCAGATCGACCAGCAGCGTCGCATAGCCGCCCCGGCTGGTCCGCACGGTCGCGAGCGAATCGCCGACAATCGGGTCCTTCGGGCGCGGCGGTGCGCTGCCGGGGGCGAGCATCTTCAGGTCGACCATCAGCCGCAGCAGGCCGTCGACCGCACGGCCAATCACCACGCGATCGAACATTTCGGGCCGGTTGAGTTCGAGCGTGATGGCGGGCACGCCGCTTTTCAGCATTTCGGTCTCGACCGTTCCCCTGATGCCCGGATCGAGCTTGATCATGTCGGGACCGATCAACTCGGCGATTTCGCGCGCGCGGGGCGATCCGGCAAACGCATAGATCGGATAGGCGGTGCCGCGCGACTGAGTGTGCAGGTCGATCGCGGTGTCGGCATTGGGGCGCATCAGCTGCGACCACAGCCGCGCGGCGTAGCGATCGGCGCGGTCGGTGCTTTTCGGGTCACCGGGCATGATTCGGTTGAGGTTCTCGCCATCGCGCCCGTCGCCGGGCGTAAACGCGCGACTGTGGTGCAGCAGCCCCGGCGTATTCAGCCCCGGAATCGCAACGATGCTGCCGCTCAGGTTCGCGGGATCGACTCGGTTGATGATGCGGTGGATGACATCGACGCCGTTGAGCTCGTCGCCGTGGATCGCCGCCGTCAGCAGCAGCTTCGGTCCCGGCTTGGCGCCGCGCACGACCACCACCGGCACATACCAGCCTTGCCCGATCGCATTGTCGGTGACGCGAAACCAGAAACGATGGACTTGCCCCGGCGCGAGATCGCCGACGTCGAGCTTGTCGATCACCGGCGTGCTATCGACGCGGTCGCCCGTGAAGACGGTCTGCGCCTGCACCGGCGGTGCGAGCAGCAATGCGGCCAGACCAAGGGCGCGCGACAAGGCGGAGGAGCGAGTGATAGCACTTCCTAAAGCGAGCGTGGGTGTTCGCGCAACTGTCTGTCGAATGTGTGGTGCAACTATAAGACGGGCATGGGATGAACTGCCATCGCTGCAACGCTTTGAAGGGAATGCATCGTGCTACGGCGCAGCCTTTTCAGCCCGTCAATCCCGCCCCGGCGCGCGCGACCCGCTTTTGGGTGCGCGGCGAAGGGACGAGCCTGGCCGTGATGGTTTTTCGACCGCAACGGGGCAATCGCCTGCGTTGGCGCCCTTCGTCGTCGGGCCGAAATGGCGCGAAGTGACGGTCGCCTTCGCCGATCTGAAGGGCTTCAACCCCGCCGAGGCAATGCTGCTGCTGATCACCGCCAACGAGCGGCCGGACCCGTTCCGCATCGAAATCGCCGAAGTGCGGTTGGTGCGCGAGTAGGCGGCGACCTTCGCGAGGAACAGCAGCTTTCGCCCAGTTGCGGACGTAGATCTTCTAATGACATTGCCCCAAAAGCTGCGATCGGCCAGAACGCGAAGGAATTGAGGGAGGCGCGTCATTTTTGATGAGGTCCAAAATGACACTATTGTCGATGAGCGTTACATCAATTTTTGATGTCACCTTTTCTCTCAGCCTGTCTTGACGCGCCGCAATACTAAATCGAAGTTCCTGTCTCTCATGGCACCTAGAATTGCCAACGCACTGACATCGTCGTCTAATGCAACTTCACCGGATGCCCATTTTCGCATTAATCTGCTTAAATCATGCGACGCGCTAGTTGAATATTCTTCTTGCAGGCCATGCCTGATCATATATCCAACGTAAAAGTTCTTTACCATATAAAAAACTCGGTCTGGAAGTTCGCCACGACCAGCCAAATACGCCTCGACTTTTTGAGGATGATCCGCTATGAACTGTTCTTCTAGTAGTGCATTTTCCCAAATTTCTTTATGCGTCCGCATCTCTTTTGCAATTTTAAGCAAAAGATCGACGGGCGTATTATATCCTTTAACCCGCTCTTGCGGCCAGGGCGGCGGCGCTGGCTCCCAGTCATATCCGAAGAAGGGATGCGGATAGCGATACCCGGAATCATGATCATCGTCATGCTCGTTCACGCCGCCATCTCCCACTCAACAAGGCGGAATGCCGCTCCGCGCCATGCGCTCATCTGGTTGTCGTTAGCCGCTGCTGCGCGGCGGCTCCACCCCGCAATGCGCCGCGACGTCACGATACACTGCTCCATCACCGGCTGCAGCAGCGCGATCATGGCGCAACCACTACCGTGCGCGTCACCAACGGTACTAAGATCAAGTTACTCGGCAATGCTGCCAGCCCCCCCCCCCGTGTTGATTACCCCGGCTCAGCGCAGATAGTGAAACTGGGCTGCATTTTGGACGGTAGCTAACCAGGTTTCCCCGCTGAAACCTGCCTGTCAGCACTCCACCCAATCCCGGTCTTACGCTGCATGAGCCTACGACCGCGCCCAGCGCGTCCCGTCCCGAAGCTGGACGGAGCTTAACCAATTTTGGCGGGTACCAAAGCGTAAACGACGCGTTAACCTGTGCGCTATGTCATCGACCACGCTCATCCGTAATCCGGCCGCGCGCCACCCGATCCGGCGGATGATCCGCCCGCCTGCGCCGCCGGTCGAGGCGAAGACGCGCAGCGACGATCAGGACCTGAAGCTGTTCGCGCTCAGCTTCACGGCGTTCTTCATCTGCATCTACAGCCTGATCTACTGATCAGCGCTAGTCGCAGAGCTGGTGCAGCCGCCACGCGAGCCAGGCGGCGACGGGTGACATCGCCGCGACCAGCAGAATCGTGTTCTGCGGCTGCAATCCGGCAACCCCCAGCCCGATCACGATCAGCGTACCGCAGGTCATGGCGCCGGCATTGACGATATTGTTCGCCGCCACCGTCCGCGCGGTCTCGTCCTTGCCGACGGTCGTCGTCAGAAACGCGTAGAGCGGCACCACGAACATGCCGCCGGTAATCGCAATCGCCATCAGCGTGGCGATGACCAGCCAGCCCATCGGCAGCGCGAGAAACGGCATGATGCCATAAAGCGTGCCCGGCGGGGCGGGCGTCCAGCCGCGACACAGCGCCGAAAAACCAACGACGCACAGCCCCATTGCGATCACTGACTGCGGCGCATATTTGGCCGAGGTATGCCCGCCGAGCAGCGCGTTGATCGCCACCGAGCCGATCGCGACGCCGATCGAAAACAACGCGATGACGAGCGTTGTCACGGCTTCGTCGGCCGTCAGCACATTCTTCACAAGCGCCGGGAAAACGACGATCAACACCGCGCCCATCGACCAGAAGAAGCTGATCGCGCAAATCGCCATGAACAGCCGCGGGATGTGCATCGTGGCACTCACCACGCGCCACGACGACGTGAACGGATTGAAGCTGACCTTCAGCATCGGCCCGAGCCGGGGCGCGGCTGGCACCAGCATCGCGGTCAGCCAGCCGACCAGCGCGATGGCGAGCACGGCGACGACAGTGACTTCAGCCGGCAGCTTGGCCAGCACGCCCGCCATCACCGTCCCCGACAGGATCGCGAGATAGGTCGCGGCCTCAACGAGCCCGGTCCCGCCGAGCACTTCGTCTTCGTGCAAATGCTGCGGCAAAATCGCATATTTGATCGGGCCGAAAAAGGTCGAATGGATGCCGAGCCCGAGCACCGCAATCAGCATCAGCGCGATGCCGATTGTCGAATAGCCGGCATGCGCGATCAGCAGCCCGGCCGATCCGACGATCATGATCAGGATTTCGGCGGTCTTGACGATGCGGATGATCCGCGCCTTGTCATAAGTGTCGGCCAATTGCCCCGACAGCGCCGACAGCAGGAAAAAGGG
>JAIETY010000185.1 GCA_019744885.1 Sphingomonas sp. | reverse complement strand
CGTTGGCGGAGTCGGTCCGCAAACAAGCGGCGAAGGAGACGGGAAATGAGCATCGGTGGCGTGCAAATTGCCGGAGACGGCCCGGCAGGCGAAGGCTTTGACGAAGACGGCTATGACGAAAGCCAGCGCGCTGAAATCCTTGAGGTGGCGCGCGACGGGCCCAGCGATGGCACGATGCTGACGGACGTTGCGCCCGACATGGGGCCTGATGAAGACGACGCCGACGAAGACGAAGATGCGGTTGGCGATGATGACGCGGCGTCGGATGACGATGACGATGACGATGACGTCCACGGCGATGACGATGATGACGACGACGCTGTCGAGGGCGATGACGCCACCGACGACGACGACTGATTGACCGCCCGAACCCGCGCCCCGACCGCGATGATCGGGGTGCGGCTGCCGTTATCGTCCGCAACTCCCATCCCCGCTCCTCCAATTTCCAATTGCCAAACAATCTCGCGATGGTATGGTACATCATCACACAAGAGGGCTGGCGACGATGGCAACGCGATATCTCTCCCCCGCTGATCCCGAGCCGATGACGGCGATCAACATCACCCCGCTGATCGACGTGCTGCTGGTGCTGTTGATCATGCTGATCATCACACTGCCGATCGTCACGCACAAAGTGCCGCTCGATTTGCCGCAGCTAGGGGCGCCGCCCGTCAATGCGCCGCAGCATCGGCTCGATCTCGGCAGTGATGGCGCGGTGCGGATCGATGGCGTGGGCGTAAGCGACGCGGCGCTGCCCGCACGGCTCCACGTGATCGCCCAGCGCGGCGATGCGTTGGTGGTGGCAGCCGCTGGCGACGCCCGTTATGCGCGGTTCGATGGCCTGCTCGCGACGATCAAGCGCGCAGGCATCACGCGGCTCGGTTTTGCCGACAATGCACGGTTCGCTGTCTTGAATTAGCGCATCGCCCCCGCGAGCGCGGCCAAGTCGTCCTTGTCGACCGGCGTGCCGGTTGCATCCTGTAGCTCGGCGCTCGCATTGGCGGCAGGCGGCGCGGCAGGACCGCTGCCGACCACATCATAAGCGGTCCATAAAATCCCGGCTGACCAGAGAATCGCGGCCCAGCGGCTGCGGAAGAGGCGGGCAAATCCCATGCCCGACCATCGCACGCGCGCAATTAACAGCACGTGCAGGATCGGGGTTAGCGCGCGGCCTTGCCGATCGGCCGCACTCGGCATAGCCTGACATCGTCACCGATTTGGGAGAATGCCGATGCGCGTCCTGTTCGCTCTGTCCGCCGCCGGCTTTGTGCTCGGCATTACCACCAGCACCATGGCGCGCCCCGCCGAAGCGACGCCGAGCGCGGAGGCGCTGGTCGCCGCGCGTCAGGCCGCGTTCCGGCTCAACCTTGCCAGCTTCTTGACGATCAAGGCTGCGATTGCGCGCGGTGACGATGTGAAGACGCTGGCGCTGCCGTCGGGCGCGATTGCCGGCTGGGGCCGCGCCTTGCCCGGCCTGTTCCCGGCGGGCAGCACGACAGCGAAATCCGAAGCCCTGCCGACCGTCTGGAGTGACCGCGCCGGGTTCGAAGCCGCCGCCGCCGCGATGGCGACCGAGGCGGCCAAGCTCAACGCGCTCGCCAAGGCCGGGGACAGCGCCGGATTTGCGGCGCAATATGCGGTGCTGGGCGGCACCTGCGCGGCGTGCCACACCAAATATAAGGCTGAAGAAAAACACTGACGGCGCGCGCGCCCGATCAGCGCACTCGGGCGGCGGCGGCGACGTGATCGAGTACGGCCGGGTGCAGTGCCTGGTTGAAGCGAATCCCGCTTTGGTCGCCGCGCGCCCACATCACCGTGGCTTCAATCGGCGCGAGATTGCCGAAGCGCACCCACACCGGCTTGCCCGCGCGCAGGAAGATGTTGGACACTTGGCAGCCGTGAAGCGACAGGTCGTTGATGACGGCATTGTGGGCCGTCGCGCTGCGCTCACGGATTGAGGCGACCATCATCACCCGCGCGCGCTCACCTTCGCGGCGTTGATGATCAAGCGGAGTCATGAAGGCGGAGGGCGGCATCGACTCGCGCCTTACCGGGCGTCAGCGACGCCGCGCGCGACGCCACCGTGAACAGGCGACGACCGCGATATCAAATAGCATGCCATTGACGCTGCCCGGACTTATTTCGAGAAGCTTAATTTTAACGCCCAAATCTTAAGAACGGGTTAGCGCCCGCCGCTGGTCTCCGCGCAGTTATGGCGCGCGAACGCCTCAAGCATCGCCCGGTCGCGGATCGCGATATGGCCCCGCGTACAGCGCAGCGCGCGCTCGCCTTCGAGAATGTGCAGGCAATCGGTGATCGTCGCGCGCCGCAGGTTGAGCAACATGCCCAATTCGCTGTGCTTGATGGCAATTTCATCGCCGTCGATCCGGTCGTGGAGCATCAACAGCCAGCGCGCGAGCCGCCGTTCGGCCGGATCACAAGCGGTGGACACGATTGTGTGGCTGAGCTGCTGGACGAATTGCCCCATGAAACGCAACAGATCGGCAAGGAGTGTCGGGCTCGCACTGCATGCCGCGCGCAGCCGCGTCGTCGGGATCGACAGCAGCGCCACGGCGTACTGCCCCGGCATCTCGTTGTCTAGCAGCGCCGACCAGCCGACCATGCCTTCGCGCCCGACGAGGCCGATTTCCATCATCCGCCCCGTCGCCGTTGCCGCGCGCAGACCAATCACGGCCGTTTCGGGGAAGTAGACGCGATCGACTGGCCGCGCTGGATCGAGCAGTATGCCGCCCCCGCCGACGCCATGGCGCTGTAAATCGGCGGCAATCAGCGCCGCATCCTCGGGGTGGAGCGACTGCAGCAGCGCGTTGCCGCAATCTACGGCTGTGTCCAAGGCCATTCGCCCATGCATCTCGGCTCCAATTCTTGTCGAACTGGGATCAGCTACGTGTCCGCTAGCGTGCCGGATGCACTTTGGTCGTCAACTGGGCTGGCGAAGGGGACTATTTGCCCTCCGACAGCCCTTTCGCGAGGACCGCGTTGAAGGCGGCGGCGTCGTTCTTGTCCTCCGACGACCAGTCGAAACCGCGCGTTTCGGCGGCCCACCACGCCGCGTCATGAAGCGGCTGCGCAATCGGCCCGGCGGTCGTGCGCGGCGGCAGCGGGAGCTGCGTCGAGTAAAGGACATCGGCGGGTGTCGCCTTGAACGACCAGCCCGGGCCTTGGTTCAGGTCGAACAGATCAACCATGGGCCGGGCGCCGCCGTCGAATAAATTATTCGGCTTCAGCCCGAGCACAGCTTCAATCGTGCGGATCATGTCGACCGTGGTGTAGCGCGTCGAGACGACTGCGCCCTGCCTGACATAAGGGCCAGCGACGAACGCGATCGATCGGTGCGCGTCGACATGGTCCGGGCCATCCTGTGCATCGTCTTCGAGCACGAACACCAGCGTGTCCTTGGCGAATTTGCTCTTGGCGATCGCCTCGACGAGCAGGCCGACCGCATAGTCGTTGTCGGCCTGCTGCGTTTCGGGCGTGTTGACGCCGCGGATTGCCTTGTCGAACGCGCCCATATGATCGTTCATGAAGCGCACGAACGACAGCGCAGGCATCGCGCCCTTGGCCTCGAAGCCAGCAAATTCGCGCTGCCATTCCTTGAAGCGGAAGAAATCGGGCAACTGGCTGTCGAAGCCCCGGAAATAGGGATCGGTGAGCGGCGTCAGGAATTGGCTCGCGACAACAGCGACCGGCGTCTTGCTCGCAAACGGATCCTCGATCGGCGCGATGCCGCCCTTGTCGGCGGGCAGGTCATAGCGCGTCAGGTCGAGGAAGAAGCCATAGTTGCGCACCGATTTGCCCGCGCGGTGGGCAGCGTCCCAGAGATAGCCCAAGCCGCGCTCGTCTTCGGGCCCGTCGACTTCGGCGGCATTGCGGTTGCCCGCCAGGCGATCATCGTCCTCGTCGATCTGCGGGTGCGCGGCGCGGCGCTCGGTCTTGTTGCCCGAGACGACGACGTTGCGCTCGGTGCCTTCGCTATCATAGCTGCCGCCCTTGGCCGCATAATAAGTGTGGGTGAGCTGTTCGTTGACATCGGTCGCGCGGCCGGCCGTGCTCCATTGCCAGCCATCGCCCGACACTTCACCCGACACACGGAAATCGTCGAGCGTCACGAATTGCTCGGCAAGCGCATGCTGGTTCGGCGTCAGCGCGCGACCGAATTGCGCGATGCTGGGGTCGCCATTGCCGCGCGGCAGGTCGCCGAGCACCTGATCATAGGTGCGGTTTTCCTTCACGATATAGATGACATGTTTGATGCGTTTGCGCAGCTCGGCCATTTTGAGCGCGTCGGCGCGGCTGGCGGCGGCACCGATACGCGCATTGGCGAGCGCGCGCGGCGTCAGCGTGGCGAGCGTCTTGGCCGAGGGGGTCGGGATCGTCAGCAGGTTTGAGCGGATGTGCTGCAGGATATAGTCGTTGCTGGCGCGCCCGGCGCCGGGCTTGGCGCAATCGCCCTGCTGCTTCATCCGGTTGGTCTGCGCACACCAGCCGCGGTTGGGGCCGGCCTGCTCCTTGGTATCGAGCACGAACAGCCGCTTGGGTGTCCAGGCAACGGCGGCGGGGTACCAGCCGGTGGGGATCAGCCCGGTGAGGCGCGGCTTCGGCCCGGAAAGGCCGATGACGGCAACCGCATTGGTGCCCCCGTTAGTGGCGTAGAGCGTGCGCTCATCGCCCGACAGTATGAGGCTGGTCGGTGTCGCGCCGCGTGGCCGTGTGGGCGTGTCGGGCAGCGTTGGCACGGCTTGGGCGACCACGGCTTTCGCGACATCGACGATTTCGACCAGATCGGCATTGTCTTCGGTGACGAACAGCCGCTTGCCCGCGCGATCGGCGATGACGCGATTGGGGACACCTTTCAGCGCGATGCGGCGCAGCACGCGTCCGGCGGCAGGATCGACTTCGACCAGTTCGCGGTCGCGCTGGCTCGTCACCCAGAGCGATTTGCCCGTGACGGCGATCCAATAAGGCGACGTCCCGCCCGGCTGGCCGCCACCGGGCCGCAGATCAATCTCGCGGACGCTGCTGGTGGCCAGATCGACGATCGAAATGCTGTCATTGTGGCGATTGGCGACCGCGAGCTTGGTGCCGCCGTCGAACAGCGCGACCCCGGCGGCGAGCGGCGCGGTGCCAATCCCGATCCCAACTTTGTGGCCGAGCTTGACCGGCGCGCCCGCTGGCGTCCAGTCATCGCCGCTGCGAGCGAACGCCTGCACGCTGTCGAAAACGCCGAGCGCGGCATAAAGCTTCTGCCCATCGGCGCTCCAGACCATACCGCCATAGCTCGCCGAAATCGGCAGTGTCGCGGTGCGGTGCGGGCTCGTGCCAGTCACGTCATAGATGACGATATAGTCGCCAAACGCCTTGGGGCCGGCCGGGCCACCCTTGGCGTTGAGCAGGCTGTTGGTGCCCGAGGTGATGATCGCCAGCCGCGTCCGGTCGGGCGAGAGCACAGCATTGGTCGCCCAGCCGAGCCGCAGCGTGGGCATATCGGCCAGCGCCGGGTCGAGCGCGATCATGCTGCTGCCGGGGGCGGCAAGCGGGGTGATGCGCTGGCCGGTCGGCAACACATCGTCGGCAGCGGCCGCTATGCTGCTCGTGGCCAATAGTGCCAGCGCGATTGCGATCCGCATCATCCATCTCCCCTGATCAGGATCACCGCCTAGCATTTGCTGGGTGACGCCTTCGTGACGACGGGATAGCCGGTCGGCGTGGGAAAGGCACCCCCGCAATCGACCGGTGCCGGGCTCGTCAGAGCGGCCTAAACCAGCTCGTCGGCAACCGCAGGCAGCCGCACCGGCGGGATGTCCTCGTCTTCCAACAGGCTCCAGCCCGTCGGTCCGAGCGCCTCCATCGGGCGGTAGCGCGTCTTGTAGCTCATTCGCGCGCTGCCCTTCACCCAATAGCCGAGATAGACATAGGGCAGGCCCGCAGCGCGCGCGCGCAGGATATGGTCAAGGATGATCAGATTGCCGAGACCCTGGCGATCGGCATGATCGGCATCGAAGAAGCTGTAGATCATCGACAGCCCATCGGCCTGCTGGTCGGTCAGGCACGCACCCACCAGCCGCCCGCGCCGCCCGAACCGCGCGGGCTCGCGATATTCGATGATAGAGGATTTGACCGGCGACTGTTCGACCATGTCGGCATAATCGGTCTCGTCCATCCCGGCCATGCCACCGCCGGGGTGGCGGCTCGATAGGTAGCGGCGCAGCAATTCATATTGCTCGTCGGTCGCCCAGGGCTTGCACGCGGTGACGTCGAGGTCGGCGTGGCGGCGGATCAGCTTGCGCTGGGTGGCGTTGGGGACGAACTCATCGGCGACGACGCGCACCGACACGCAGGCCGAACAGCCCGCGCAGCTCGGGCGATAGGCGACCGACTGGCTGCGCCGAAAGCCGATCCGGCCGAGCGCATCGTTGAGCTCGGCGGCGTGCGGTCCCGCGAGCTCGGTGAACACCTTGCGCTCCAGCCGCCCCGGTAGATAGGGGCAGGGCGAGGGGCTGGTCACAAAGAATCGCGGAAAGCGAAAAGGCGCAGTCACCGCCGGCTGGTCCTCTCGCGCGACGCCTG
>JAIETY010000037.1 GCA_019744885.1 Sphingomonas sp. | reverse complement strand
TCGCGGGGAAGGCCGTGGTGCTGGTCGACGATGTCTATACCAGCGGCGCCACCACCGACGCCTGCACCCGCGCTTTGCGCGGGGCAGGGGCCAACAGCGTGACGATCCTGTGCTGGGCGCGCGTGCTCGACTCCGCCGCCGCCGATTGACATTCGGCTATCCCGACCACAATTGTGGATAATGGCAAAGGTCGAAATCTACACCAAGGCATTCTGTCCTTATTGCGCGCGCGCGCTGCGGCTGCTCGACAGCAAGGGCGCCGCCGTCGAGGAATATGACATCTCGATGGGCGGTCCCAAGCGCGCCGAAATGCTCGCACGTGCGCCGGGCGCCGCGACCGTGCCGCAGATATTCATCGACGGGCACCATGTTGGCGGGTCTGACGATCTCGCCGCGCTCGATCGCGCGGGCGAACTAGACTCGCTGCTCGCGGCATGACCCGGCTGGCGCTGCTCCAGATGACGAGCGGCGTTGATCCGGCGGCGAATGCACGGATCGTGACGGATGCGATCGCCGAAGCTGCGGCGGGCGGCGCGGCGATGCTCCTTACCCCCGAAATGACGGGTCTCGTCGATCGCGACCGGGCGCGGGCGGCGGCGGTGCTGCGCAGCGAGGGCGATGACCTCGTCCTTGCCGCCGCGCGCGAAGCCGCCGCCGCGCATGGCATCTGGCTGCATCTCGGCTCGCTCGCGCTCAAGCGGCCCGATGACAAGCTCGCCAATCGCGGGTTCGTGATTGATGCTGCGGGCACGATTCGTGCGCGGTACGACAAGCTCCACCTGTTCGATGTCGATTTGCCGACCGGCGAGAGCTGGCGCGAATCGGCGAGCTATTCGGCGGGCGAGGGGGCGGTGGTGGTCGATACGCCGCTCGGCGCGGTGGGCCTGTCGATCTGTTACGATCTCCGCTTCGCCGCGCTCTATGCGGCGCTGAGTGCAGGGGGCGCGACACTGCTGAGCATTCCTGCCGCCTTCACCCAGCCGACCGGGGCAGCGCACTGGCATTTGCTCCAACGCGCGCGCGCGGTCGAATCGGCAGCCTTCGTCGTCGCCGCCGCGCAGACGGGCACCCACGAAGATGGCCGCGCAACCTATGGCCATTCGCTTGTTGTCGATCCCTGGGGTGACGTGCTGCTCGACATGGGCACCGAGCCGGGCGTCGGCTTTGCCGACATCGATCCCGCGCGCGTTGCCGATGTCCGCGCGCGCGTGCCCGTGCTCGATCATCGTCGCGCAATCCCTGAAGTGGCGCGCGCGTGATCGTCTTCGACCTTCGCTGCGGCCAGGATCATGTGTTCGAGGCGTGGTTTGGCTCGTCGGCGGCTTATGAGGATCAGCGTGCGCGGGGGCTGGTCTGCTGCCCGGTATGCAACGACAGCGATGTCACCAAAGCCGTGATGGCGCCCAATGTCGGCGCGAAGGGCAATCGCGCGGTTGCAGCGCCAACGCCATCCGCGCCCGATGCGAAAACCGTGCTGGCCAAGCTTGCCGAACTGCAGGCGGCGATCATCGACAAGTCCGAATGGGTCGGACGCAGCTTCCCCGACCGCGCGCGCGCCATGTACCTCGGCGAGGAAACCGCCGCCCCGATCCACGGCGAAACCACCGCCGCCGAAGCGCGCGAACTGATCGACGAAGGCGTGCCGATTGCGCCGCTGCTCATCCCGTTCGCGCCGCCGTCAGCGCGCAATTGACCCCGTCGCCGCGCGCGGATAGTCAAGCGCGCGCGTGCCCCCGTAGCTCAGCCGGATAGAGCGACGGTTTCCTAAACCGCAGGTCGGAGGTTCAAGTCCTCTCGGGGGCACCATTTTGTGGCGCCCCCGATCACACGCATCAGAATTTGAAGCCGACTTCGAACCCGGCGATGCGCGGTTCGTTGACGAAGCCGGTCAGATTGTTGAAATCGACGCCGCCGACCGCCGACTGATCGTCGGCGATGTTGCGGACATAGGCAGCGAAATCGAACGGCCCGGTCTTGTAGCCAACGCGCAAGCCGCCTTCGAGCAGGAAGCGATCGCGATATTCAACCGAGCGATAGAGGAAGAACTGGATTTCCGAACGGAACACCCAGTCGGTGCCGACATAGAGCTCGCCATTGCCGACCGGATGCGCATAGCGCGCGGTCCAGTTGGCGGTCCATTTGGGCGACTGCGGCAGACGATTGCCGTTGATCGAAAAGATCCCCGGCGATCCGACGCGCTGGGTGTTGAGCACCGTGCAGTTTGAGCCGCAACCCGCGACGAACGCATTGGGATCGTTGATGCGGTTGTTGTTCAGGCTGATGCCGGCCGTGAAGTTCAGCCGCTCGATCGGCGTCGCTTCGAGCTCGGCTTCGAGCCCATAGCCATCGACGTTACGTGCGTTGAACAGCGTCGTGAAGTTCGATCCGCCGCCCACGGCCGTCAGCTGGAGATCATCGGTGGTGAAGTAGAAGCCGTTGACGTTCAGCCGCAGCTTGCCGCCGTAATAGACCGACTTGAAGCCGCCTTCGACCGACAATGTCCGTTCGCTGTTCGCGACCGACAATGTGCGCCCGAACGCCAGACGGCCCTGGATCGACGGTGCGCGATAGCCGCGCGCCACGCGGGCATAGAAATTGACCTCGTCAGTCACCTTTTGGGTCGCGCTCACGTCCCAGGTAACGATGTCGCTGCCGACCCGTGCCGTCTGGAGCGGCACCGGACCGCCGAAGCCGAGGAAGCCGGGGCGGGTGTCGATCGGGCGCGACGCGGTGAGCGTGCGGCGATCATTGTTGTACCGCACGCCGCCCTGCAGTGTCAGGCCGAAGTCGAACTTATAGGTCGCCGAACCGAAAACACCAAAGGCGTCGCTCGACTGACGCTGGATCGCGATCGCAGCGGGGTTCAGATCACTGGGCGTGCCGAAATCAAGCGAATCGATCCGCAGTTTTTCGTTGAAGTAGAAGAAGCCGCCCTGCCAGTTGAACGGCCCGCTGCCGTTCGACGCCAGCCGCAGTTCCTGCGTAAACTGGTCGAGGCTCGGGATATTGTCCTGCGACTGTGCTGAGAAGGGGATGAACCCGGGGCCGAAGGGCGGCGCGAACTGGTTGCCAAAGCCGCCATCGATGTCGCCGCGCGTGAAGATCGTCCCATTCCAATAGGACGATACCGACGTCAGCGTGACAGGTCCAAAGTCATAATCGACCGTCAGGCCGCCATTATAATTGCGCAGCCGTTGGAAATTGACGCCGTCCTGGCGGACCTGGTCGCGGCGGAACGGCGTGCCGGGGCCGCCCAGTCCGATCAGCTGGCTGCTGCCGCGGGCAAACAGATTTGCGCGGAACACGCGTGCGGTGCCGTCAAGAATACGGACCTGACCGGTCGCCCGCGCGGTCAGCGCGTCGGTCGGCTTCCATTCGAGCTGCACGCGGCCGGCCCAATCGCTGTAACCTTCGAGGTCGCCGCGCTGGGGCGTCGCGACATTGTCGACCCAATTGCCGCGCCGCTGATAGATCGTCGAGAAGCGCGCCGAGAAGGTGTCGCTGACCTTCAGCGTCGCGGCGCCTTCGATATTGACGGTGCCATAGCTGCCGCCGCTGGCGCGCAAATAGCCGCCCGGCGTGCTCGGGCGGACCGAATCGAACTTGACGATACCCGCAGGCGTGTTGCGCCCGAACAGCGTGCCCTGCGGCCCGCGCAGCACTTCGACGCGCTGGAGATCGAAGATCGGGAAACCCTTCAGGATCGGGTTTTCGAGCACGACATCGTCATAAACCAGGCTGACCGGCTGCGATGCGTTGAGATCGAAGTCGGTATTGCCGAGGCCACGAATGTAGAAACGCGGGAAGGCGCGCCCGAACGAGCTTTCGATGTTGAGGCTGGGCACGCGACCGGCCAGCGCGCGAATGTCATTGCCGCCCGACTGAACCAGATCGAGTCGGTCGCCGGAGATTGCCGCAACCGAGACCGGCACGTCCTTCAGCCGTTCTTCGCGCCGCTGCGCGGTGACCACGACGTCGTCGCTGCTGGCCTTGGCCTCAGGCGTGGCAGGCGCGTCCTGTGCAATGGCCGGCGCTGCCACTGAACCCAGCAACGCCGCTGCCAGCAGCCGCTTGCGAACCGAAAAACCGATCATCGAGCTTGTTTCCCCACTCAGGTTGCAAAAATTGCGAAGTGAGCAAGTGCCGCGACGAGGCATTCCCGGTCAAGCATTTGACCGGGTCGTTTCGCGTTTGATCATCGGAGTTGCAAAATTGTGACACCCCGCGCGTCGTGGCGCGCGGGGCAGCGATACTCAGGCCTTCACATGCGCCGAGATGTATTTGTTCATCTCGAACATCGTCGCCGATTTCTTGCCGAACACCTTCTCCAGCGCCGAATCAGCCAGAATCTCGCGCTTGTTGGCGGGGTTCTGCAGGTTATGCGCCTTGATATAGGCCCAGACCTTGCTGATAACTTCGCTGCGCGGCAGCCGATCGGCGCCGACAATCGCGGCGAGCTCGGGCGAGGGGGTGACAGGCGCGTGGATGCCGCCGGTCTTGGGCGCAGTCGACGTCGCAGGTGCTTTGGCCATGAGTAATCCTCCCGCAGGTCGACTTTGGCGTCGACCCATTGCGATCCCGACGCGGGTCGCTTCTTGTTTACCTCTCGCCTTTTAGCCCTTGTTGCGCGCGCCGCAACGGGGCGGCGCAGGAAAATTGTCATAATTGGGTCGCAGTCGATTCGGCCTGGTCGCGCGCCTTGACGACCAGACGATGGACCGTGATGACAGGCATGCGGCAGCCAGCATCCGATTGGTCACCGTGGACGCATCAAGGAGCAATCTGCATGTTTTCGCATATCATGGTCGGCGCGAACGATCTCGAAAAGTCGCGCACCTTTTACGACGCACTGCTCGCCACGCTCGGCGCCAAGCCGGGCTTCAGCAATGGCAACCGCTATTTCTGGCGGCAAGGCGGCGGCACCTTCTCGATCAGCATTCCGATCGACGGCAATGAGGCGTGCCACGGCAATGGCGCGACGGTGGGCTTTGCCGCCGAAAGCCCCGAACAGGCTGATGCGTGGCACGCGGCCGGGCTCGCAGCAGGCGGCAGCACCTGCGAAGATCCGCCCGGCTGGCGCGAAGGTGCGATGGGCAAGCTGTACCTTGCCTATCTGCGTGATCCCGACGGCAACAAGCTGTGCGCGCTGCACCGCCCGGCGGCATAGGCCCCGGCATCTCATTAGCCGCACAAGAAAAAGGCCCCCGGTTCGCACCGGGGGCCTTTCGCATTTGGGTAGGTAGCGATCAGAACTTGAAGCGCACCGTGCCGCCATAAGTGCGCGGCTGGCTCGGATAGCCCGACAGGCTGCCCGCCTGCGCCACCGACGGGAAAATCGTCGAGATAAACTGCTTGTCGAACAGGTTACGACCCCAGAGCGACAGTTCCAGCCCGTTCTTGAACTGCAACGACACCGATGAGTTGAGCGACGTGATCTGGCGGCGGAACTGCGGCGCCCCTTCAGCGATCTGGGTGTTGCTCGACCATTGATAGTCGCTGCGCAGGAACAGCTTCACATCCTGCGCGATGTCGCGCTTGTAGGTGAAGCCCGTCGACAGCGAGATTTCGGGGATGCCCGCTGGCGTCAGACCGGTCAGGTTCGCCGGGCTGGTGGTGAACCCGGCATTGATTGCCGCGCCATTGACGAACGAGTCGTAACGCGGCTTCAGATAGGTGATGTCGAAGTTGAGTGTCAGCGCGCGCACCGGCGAGTAGTTGCCGTCGAATTCGATACCGAAGGTCGACTGCTTGCCGGCGTTGGTGAGGACGAAGCCGGTCCCGGTGAAGATGTTCCCTTGGAAGTTGTTAATCTCCTGCTGGAACACCGCAAGGTTGAACGCGCCCTTGGGGAACTGGCCCTTGATGCCGCCTTCGATCACGCGCGCCGTTTCAGGCGCTGCGAAGCGCGACCCGGTGGTAAGGTTTGGCAGCGCCAGCCCGGCCGAGCGAATGCGCGAGGCGCCAGGTGCCGGCGTTGCAGCCGATGAACCGGGGGTGAAATCGGCCGCAGTCGGGCGCGAATCCGGCCCCAGGTTGATCGACGACGCTTTGAAGCCCGTGCCATAGGTAAAATAGAAGCTGAAGTTGTTGGTCGCCTTCCAAGCCAGCCGCAGCGAATAGGCAACATTGTCATCGGCCGTCCGACCCGGCTCGACCGCGTTTGGTACGTTGAGGAACGGCGGCAGGAACTGGAGCGCCTGGAGACCGAGCAGGGGGTTGACCGCCGCATTGGTCGCGTTGGTCGCGCCAAACGCATTGGCGCCCGCCTGGACCTGCGCGAAGGCGGCCGGGTTGGCTTGCGCGAAGGCACCGATCTGGGCTGCCGAAGCCAGCCTGCCAGCGGGGAGGCCAATCAAGCCGCCGACCGTTGTTGCCAATGCCTGCTGCGACAATACGTTCCGACCGATCGCGACGAAATCGAGCGCCGAGAAGCTATCGGTGCTGAAGCTCGCCGACGAGAAGCGCTTCTTGTCGTTGGTGTAGTTGATGCCGCCGGTGAAGATCAGGCGATTAGTGATCTTGAAATCGGCGCTACCGAAGAATGAATAGGCGTTGTTGCGATAGACCCAGTTTTCAAACCGGCCCTGGCCACGCTGGCTGAAGGTGTTGGC
>JAIETY010000110.1 GCA_019744885.1 Sphingomonas sp. | reverse complement strand
TCGCTGGTCGAGGTGCTGCCGAGCTTGTCCTGGATCGACTTGAGCGTCGAGTTGATCTCGCTGATGCCGCTCACGGTCGAAAATTGCGCGAGCTGAGTGAGCTGCTGCGTCGCGTCGACCGGATCGGTCGGGTCCTGATTCTTGAGCTGCGCGGTCAGGAGCTTCAGGAAATCATTCTGGCTGAGCTGGTCGGCCTGCGCCGCCGTCTTGACCGCCGGGCTGGTCGCGGTGCGGCCGATCCCCAGATTTTGCAGCGTGGTATCGAAACTCGTCGCCATGATCAGCGTCCCAGCTTGAGGGTATCGAGGATCAGCGACTTGGCGGTCTGCATCACTTCGACGTTGTTTTGGTAACTGCGCGCGGTCTCCATCATGTCGACGAGCTCGCGGGTCTGATCGACCGCCGCTTCCCACACATTGCCGTCCTTGTCGGCGAGCGGGTTGGACGGATCGTAATTTTTGGTCGGGCGGTTGCCGGCCTGGACGACGCTTTCGACATTGACGGTGGACAGCCCCGATGCCTTGTCGAACTCGGTGCGGAACACCGGCTTCATCGTCTTATAGGCGGCTTCTTCGCTCGACGAGACGACGCCGGCATTGGCGAGGTTCGACGCGGTCGTGTTCAGCCGGATGAGCTGCGCCGACATCGCGCGGCCCGCGACCTGGAAGATGTTGAGCGGTTGACCGGCCATCTTATTCGCCTCTCAAGGCGCGGGTGAGCTGGCCGATGCGGCCGTTCAGGAACGACAGCGTCGTCTGATAGGCGACGGCATTTTCGGCAAAGGCGGTCTGTTCGGTCGCGAGTTCGACGGTGTTGCCGTCGGCCGATGCCTGGAGCGGCACGCGATATTTGGTGGCCGCATCGATCGCGCCGTCGCTCAGCCCGCGCGGGCCGCCAGCGGCCTTCATCGCTTCGCGGAAATCGACATCGCGTGCCTTGAAGCCCGGCGTCGACGCATTGGCGATGTTCGACGCGAGCAGCCCGAGGCGACGCGAACGCACCTCAAGCGCGGCACCGTGCACCCCAAAGAGAAGATCGTTGGCCATCGTGGCATATCCTCACGCAAAAAATCCTGCGCGAGCATCCAAGCAATCACCGTGCCAATTGCGTGCAGTCCCCGTGAAATCGCCGAGGGGAGGGCAGGCGGCAAGCCGTGCGGCAAATATTTGCCGGGGGGCGGCAAGCGGGTGCCGCCGAGAGGTGGCGCGGGGCGCCCCAACCACCCGAAAACGAGTTGGCGCGGACCTTGCTAACCCAGGGACGCATGAACGAGACTGACTTTACCGTCCTGATCGCGCCCTATCTCGATCCCGCTGCGGCGGCGATTGTCGCGGGGGGCACGCTTGCCGCACTGATCCTGCGCACGCAGGCGCGCGATCTCGCGCGCGCGGTCGCGGCACTGCGCGTGCTGCCGCGCGGGCGCTTCCGGGCTGATCCGCTGATCGACCAGATTGGCGCACTGGGCCGGATCGCGCAGCGCCACGGGGTGCTCGCGCTCGACCGCTCGGTCATTGCCGACCCCGATGTTGCCGCCGCCGTTGCCGCGATTGTCGATGGCGCCGAGGGTGACGCGGTCGCCGACCTGCTCGAAGCCCGGCGCATGGCTCGCACCGAGCGGCATGTCGCCGCGATCGATGTCTGGGCGGCGGCTGCCGAGCTGGCACCCGCGATGGGGATGATCGGGACGCTGATTGGACTCGTCCGCGTGTTCCTGAAAATGAACGATCCCGCCGCAATCGGCGGGGCGATGGCGATTGCCTTGCTCGCGACGCTTTATGGCGCGGTGCTCGCCAGCCTGATCGCGTTGCCGGTGGCCGCGCGCCTGCGCCGGGCCGCGCGCGAGGAAGCATTCGAACGGCTCCGGCTCGAAGCGCCGCTGCGGTTGCTGGCGGTGCGCGAGGCGCCGCGTCGCCGCGTCCCGGTTATGGTCGAAGACGATATGGAGGCACTGGCATGAGCACGGCTTTCTTCCCCGATGCAGCACCGTCGCGGCCGATCTGGCTGGTGACGCTGGCTGATCTCGCGCTGTTGTTGCTCGGCTTTTTCGTGCTGGTGATGGCGCATCAAGGCGCTGATCGCCGCGCAATCGTCGATGGTGTGCGTCAGGGTTTCGCGGGTACGACGACATCGCTGATGAAGGTCGCCCCCGATCCGTCGCCGGTCGCCGCCGCTGCGATGTTCGATTTTGCCGCCGGCAGCAGTGCGTTGCCAACCGCGCCCGAGGCCGTGATCGCCTGGGCACGCGAAGCAACCCGCGACCGCCGCGTTACCGTGCGCGTCACCGGCTATGCCGATGGCAGCCCCGCCGATGTCGATCCCGTGACCGGCAGCGCCGCCCTGCTCGCGAGCGACCGCGCGCGCGCGATTGCCGCCGCGCTCGCCGACGCCGACGCCTTGCCGCGTGGCCGGGTGACGATTGCGTCGAGCGTGATGCCCGGACGGCGCGGCGTTTACCTGACAATTGCCTTTGCCGGGGAGCGGCAATGATCTGCCGCCCGGCAACCCCCTTTTGCCGCCCGCGCGCGGTCCCCACGGAGAGACACATGAAACCGATCATCGCTTGTCTGCTGCTCGGCATCGCCGCACCGGCGCTGGCTGAGACCCCGTTTCAGGATACTGCGACGCTCGACCGCGCGGTTGCCAGCTTCACCGGCAAGCCGATCGGCACCGAAGGCGGCGCGCGCACGCCGGTCGACCCCCGGTTGAAGCTCGCGTCATGCTCGACGCTGATGATGAAGTGGCGGCAGGATAATCACGATGCGGTGGTCATCACCTGCGCCGATGCCGAATGGCGTGTTTTCGTGCCGGTGCTTATGCCGGCAGTATCCGCACCGCCGCCTGCTGCCGCTGCCGCCCCGGCGCCAGTGGTGGCGGCCAAGCCCGAAGTCGTGATCAAGCGCGGCGATCCGGTGAGCGTCGAGGTCAATAGCGGCGGTTTTTCGGTGACGCGCGACGGCATTGCGATGACCGATGCCGCTGTCGGCGCGCGGTTGCTGGTCGATGTTACTGGCCCGAAGAAGCCGATTCAGGCGATTGCGCTCGAAGCCGGACGCGCAACTTTGCCCGGTTTTTCAAGGTGATAGTGGCCCACTAAATTTTTTGTGAATTTTTCTCTTAAGTTTTGTTGAAGACTGTCGTTTCCCCCTTCGAAGCAGCAAAAAGCGAAGGTCGCAATATGGTCGATCGGATCAGTGCAGCGCCAGTAACGGCAACCGAGCGGGTGACCAGCACACGCACCGCTGCGCCTGTCGCCCAGCCGGTCGTGGCTGCACCCACGCCCAGCGCCGCCGAACCCTCGACCACCGCTGCCGTGCTGCAGGGGCTGGTCGGTGAGCTCGCAGGGTCGCCGCCGGTCGACGACAATCGCGTCGCGCGCATCCGCAATGCGATTGCGACGGGCACTTACCCGCTTTCACCCGAAAACGTTGCCGATCGTCTGATCGCGCTCAAGCTGAACTGGATCCCGCATGACCCGTCGTGATGCTCTGGTCGGCGTGATCGAAGCGCTCCACGCCGAAATCGCTGCGCTGAAGGCGAATGATGTCGTCGGGCTCGAACGCGCGACGCAGACCAAGCTGGTTGCGATCGATGCGGTCGCCGCGCTCGATCACACGCCGCCGACGTCGGACCTGCGCGCCCTCGCCGAAGAAGCGCACCGGCTGAACGAAACCTGCCGGATTTACGTCAATCTGATGAGCGCCAATGTGCGCCGCCGCCTCCAGCAGCTCGCGGGCGACGGTCGCGCGGCCTATCGCCCCGGCGGTCACGCTTTCGCCTGATAGCGAGTTCAACTGGCACGAACCTTGCTGATCTATGGGCTGAATAAGGCCTAAGCAGCAGGGAAGCGATGAGCGTCAATCCAATCGCCAGCGTTCAGGGGAGCGTCCAGTCGGCCATCGCGCTGGCGTCCGCCAAAACCGGAATCGATTTCAACTATCTGCTCGGGCAAGCACAGGTCGAAAGCGGGCTGAATGCGGCGGCCAAGGCGCCGACATCGAGCGCCAAGGGCCTCTATCAATTCATCGAACAAAGCTGGCTGTCGGTCGTCAAAAAGCACGGCGCCGAACATGGGCTGGGCTGGGCCGCCGATGCAATCCAGCCGGGCGCGAATGGCAAGCTGACGGTCGGCGACGCGGGCATCCGTCAGGCAATCCTCAATCTGCGCAATGATCCGCAAGCCTCGGCGCTGATGGCCGCCGAACATGCCGCCGACAATAAAGCCGGGATCGAAGCGAGCCTCGGCCGTCAGGCGACCGGCACCGACCTGTATATGGCGCATTTCCTCGGGCTGGGCGGCGCGCGCAAGTTTTTGGGCGTGCTGCAGAGCAATCCCGACCAGATTGGCGCGGCGCTGTTCCCCGCAGCCGCGCGCAGCAATCGCGCCATTTTCTATGGCGCCAATGGCCAGCCGCGCACGGTCGCGGAAATCTATGATCGCTTTGCCGCCAAGCTCGACACGGGCGCGGGACGCGCGGGCGCGACGGGCCTCGCCTCGGCAGTGCTCGGCGAGGGGATTGCCGACGGGGCCGAGATTATTCCGGGCAATGGCGAAAGCACGAGCGGGGCGACGCGCTGGGCGCAGGCGACGCTTGACCAGCTCAACGGCGGCGCGCGGTCGGCGCAGGCGGCGACGGCGATCCTGCGCCCGTCGCCCGATAATGCGCGGCTCGCCTATCTGCTGCTCGCGCAATTGGGTGGTCTGTAATGGCCGGACTCGCATTGCCGCGTTTCAATGCAGGGCTGGCGGCACGCGGGGCCGCGCTGCCGGTGGCAATTCTGCTGCTGGTGCTGCTGATGGTGGTGCCGATCCCGGCGGTTGCGCTCGATTTCTTCTTCATCATGAACATCACGATCAGCCTTGCGGTGCTGATGGTCGCGCTCAATGCGCAAAAGCCGCTCGATTTCTCGGCCTTCCCGAGCGTGCTGCTGTTCGCCACCCTGTTTCGCCTTTCGCTCAACGTCGCCTCGACCCGCGTCGTGCTGGTGCATGGCCATGAAGGCGAAGCGGCGGCGGGCAAGGTGATCGAGGCGTTCGGCACCTTCCTGATCGGCGGCGATTACATCGTCGGGCTGTTCGTGTTCGCGATCCTCGTCATCATCAACATGATCGTCGTCACCAAGGGCGCGGGCCGCGTGTCCGAAGTGTCGGCGCGTTTCACGCTCGATGCGCTTCCCGGCAAGCAGATGGCGATCGACGCCGATCTCAACGCGGGCCTCATCACCCCCGACGAAGCCAAGGCGCGCCGGATCGAAGTCTCGACCGAAGCCGATTTCTACGGATCGATGGACGGTTCGTCGAAATTCGTGAAGGGCGACGCGATTGCGGGTCTGCTGATCCTGGCCGCCAACATCATCGGCGGCATGATTTTGGGGCCGCTCAGCCACGGCATGACGATCGGCGATGCCGCGCACAACTATGTGCTGCTCGCGATCGGCGATGCGCTGGTCGCGCAAATTCCGTCGCTGATGCTGTCGATTGCTGCTGCGACGATCGTCACGCGGGTGACCTCAAGCATGGATCTGGCAGGCCAGATCGGCAGCCAGTTCGGTTCGGCGCGGACGTGGACGCCGGTCGCCGCGATCCTGTTCCTGCTCGGCGTCATGCCGGGGATGCCGCATGTCATCATCCTGCCCGCCGCTGCTGCTGCCGGATATCTGGCCTATCGCACCGCGCGCGCCGCGGCCCGGCCCAAAGTGGTCGAGGCCACGCCGCCCGCCGTGGTCGATCCGTCGCAGATCGGTTGGGACGAAGTCGCCGACACGCTGCAGATCAATCTCGACATTGGTTACGGGCTGGTGCCGCTGGTCGATGAGCGGCGCGGCAGCCAGTTGATGGGCCGCATCACTGGCGTGCGGCGGCAGCTGTCGAAGGAATTGGGTTTCGTTGTGCCGCAAGTGCGCGTGCGCGATGACATCAACTTGCCGCCCTATGCCTATCGCATCGTGGTTGGCGGCGTGGTTCTCGGCGATGATGTGGTCTCGCCCGACGATATGCTCGCGCTCGATACCGGCCAGGCCTATGGCCGCTTGCACGGCAAGGAAGCCAAGGACCCGACCTTCGGGCTCGACGCGGTGTGGATTTCGCCGGCGGATGCCGATGCGGCAACAGGCGCGGGCTATCTGGTGGTCGATGCCTCGACCGTGATCGCGACGCATCTCAACCATCTGCTCAGCGCGCATGCCGCCGACCTGCTCGGCCAGGACGAAGTGCAGAATCTGCTCGACAATCTGAAGGAACGCGCCGCCAATCTGGTCGCGGCGCTGTCGCCGCAGCCGGTGCCGCTGACGGTGCTGACGCAGGTGCTGCGCGGGCTGCTTGAGGAAGGGATTCCGCTCAAGGAATTCCGCCGGATCGCCGCCGCCATCGCGGTCGCCGCGCAAAAGACGCTCGATGCCGAGGAACTGATCGAGGCAATCCGCCCCGATCTCGGCGCGCTGATCATCCAGAAAATGTGCGGCCCGCGCGAGGCACTGCGGGTGATGACGCTCGAAGGCCAGCTCGAAGCCTTGCTCGGGCAGGCCGTCCGTTCGGACCCGTCGCGCCGCCACGCGATCGAGCCCGATCTCGGCCGCCGCATCGTCGAGGCATTGCAACGCGCCGCGCAACCGCTGATCGAGGAAGGCAAGCCGTTCGTGCTCGTCGTCCAGCCGACGATCCGGCTCGCGATCCGCAAGCTCGTCAAATCGGT
>JAIETY010000088.1 GCA_019744885.1 Sphingomonas sp. | reverse complement strand
CCTGGATGTGGCTGCACCCCAGTTCGCGGATCAGCTCGATCTCGTCCTGCGTCTCAACGCCTTCAGCAGTGGTTTCCATACCAAGCGACCCGGCGAGCGTGACGATCGCCTTGATGATCGCGGCGTTGCGGTTGCCGGCAATCGCTGCACCGCGCACGAAGCTCTGGTCGATCTTGATCTTGTCGAACGGCGCCGACTTCAGATAGCCGAGCGACGAATAGCCGGTGCCGAAATCGTCGAGCGCGAGGCGCACCCCAATCCCTTTGAGGCTCTTGAACATCGCGTCGCTCGACTGGCTCTCGTCGAGGAACACGCCTTCGGTGATTTCGAGTTCGAGGCGGCTCGCGGCGATGCCGGCCCGCGCGATCGCATTGGTGACGATGCTCGGCAGCGTCGGATTGGCGAACTGGATCGGCGACACATTGACGGCGACGCGGACGTTGTTCGGCCATTTCGCGGCTTCGAGGCAGGCGGTGCGCAGCACCCATTCGCCGATTGTTTCGATCAGCCCGCAATCTTCGGCAACCGGAATGAATTCGGCGGGGCTGATCGCGCCGCGTTCGGGATGCTCCCAGCGGATCAGCGCTTCATAGCCGACGATGCGGGCGCTTTCGGTCGACACTACGGGTTGATAGACAAGGTGGAACTGGCCCTGCACCAGCGCGTGGCGCAGATCGTCTTCGAGCTGCTTGCGGTTCTGCGCGCCGTGCAGCAATTCCTCGCGGTAGAAGCGGTGGATGCCGCGCCCCTCGGCCTTGGCGGCATAGAGCGCGAGATCGGCGTTGCGGACGAGCGTTTCGGGGTCCTTGCCGTCCTGCGGCGCAATCGCGACGCCGATCGAACAGCCGATCGTCACGGTGTTGCCGTCGATCGAATAGGGTTGCGACAGCGCATTGATGATCGTGCGCGCGAGGTCCGAGAGGCGCTCGGGGTCATTTTCGCTCGGCAGCACGACCTGGAATTCGTCGCCGCCCAGCCGCCCGACAAGGCCCGCATCGCCGACCGAGCGGAGCAGCCGCTGCGCGACCTGCTTGAGCAGGATGTCGCCGGTCTGGTGGCCAAGCGTGTCGTTGACGACCTTGAACCGGTCGAGATCGAGCAGAAACATCGTCGTCGGGCGATAGGGGCCGACCGGCTGGTTGAGCGTCTGTTCGAGCGAGGCACGCATGCGCTGGCGGTTGGCGAGACCCGTCAGCCCGTCGAACAGCGCGAGCCGGGTGATCTCGGCTTCGGCGCGGCGCTTTTCGGTCAGGTCTGCGCCCGAGCCGACAAAGCCCTGGAAGCGGCCATTGTCGTCGATCACCGGGCGGCCCGAAATCGACCACCAGTGATCGTGCGTCCGCATCGACACCGCACGCACGGTATAGTCGGAAAAGCCCGTGCGCGACGACATGTGGAAGCCGAGCGTGCGTTCGGTGCCGGGCGCCGATCCGTCCATCTGGAATACCGACGTCAGCGGGCGGCCAAGCGGCGGCAGATCGGGCTCGGTGACGGCATCGGCGACCTTCTGCGACAAATAGGTGAGCTGGCCGTCGCGGTCGGTCTGCCAGAACCAGCCGGTGCCGTTGCTTTCGAATTCGCGCACCAGCCGGGCGGCGAGCGCGCCTTCGCGATATTCGCTGGTCTGGCGCCGCGCGCTGGTGACGTCCATGATCGCCAGCCGCCGCGTCGCAATCGCGAGGCAGGCGAGGCAGAGGAAAGCAAGACCGGTCGCGGTGCCGAGTCCGGCCAGCGCCCAGATCATCGTGGCGATGGCCGCCGAAAAGGCGAAAGTCGCCGCGCGCAGCGGATGAATCGCCATGGCGGTGCCGCCGAGCGCGCCGAGCAGCGCCACGACACAGGCAAGCTGGCTGCGATCGAACGGCAGGCGGCTGGCTTCCCACAGCAGCGCGACCAGACCGGCGGCGACAGCAGCAGCATAACCAATCGCGGCCCAGCAATGGGTATGGGCGGTCCAGCGGCGGCAGGCGGGAACCTTCAGGATGATCACCGCGACAATGCTCGGCACCAGCATCGCCGCCGATTCGGCACCGACCCGCATGATCAGCGGGATGCGTTCGGTCAGCAGCGCGGCGAGAATGATCGTGACGGCGGCGCAGAGCTGCACCACCAGCGTGAACGGCCAGATCGCGGCGACCAGACGAATCTGTCCGTCGAAATCCGCCGCGCCCAGCGCGTCGCTGCGACCGGT
Source organism: Sphingomonas sp. (assembly GCA_019744885.1). Classification (GTDB taxonomy): domain Bacteria; phylum Pseudomonadota; class Alphaproteobacteria; order Sphingomonadales; family Sphingomonadaceae; genus Sphingomonas. The sequence goes on along the minus strand of JAIETY010000088.1, from coordinate 4,635 downwards.
CAGCCCCAATGCTCGCCAGAGGCTGGTACGCTCTTGGGTGGCGTGCTGAGTCAACCCTGATCCTGTTGTGTTCGAGGCGTGCATGGCAGTGGATCAACGCGGTAACGAAACGACCTTAAAGAATCGCTGACGCGTGCGATGATTCGGCAACCGGCTTGGCGCTGGCTGCGCACGGGCTTATGGCCGGGAGGGCAGCTCCCTCTGCCGCATGAGGACCGAAATGACCTTCACGATCCGCGAAACCGATCTGATCGAGAGCGTCGCCGACGCGCTCCAGTTCATCAGCTATTACCACCCGATGGATTATATCCGCGCGCTGGGCGTCGCCTATGAGGCGGAGCAGGGGCCAGCGGCGAAGGACGCGATTGCGCAGATCCTCACCAATTCGCGCATGTGTGCCGAGGGGCATCGGCCAATCTGCCAGGACACCGGGATCGTCACCGTGTTCGTCAAATGGGGGCAGGATTGCCGCCTTGAGTCAGATCGGTCGCTGCAGGAGGTGATCGATGAAGGCGTGCGGCGCGCCTATCTGAACCCCGAGAACAAGCTACGCGCGTCGATCCTGACCGATCCCGCCTTCACCCGCCGCAATACCAAGGACAACACGCCGAGCGTGCTCCATGTCGAAATGGTGCCGGGCGCCACCGTGTCGGTCGATGTCGCGGCCAAGGGTGGCGGCAGCGAGAATAAGTCCAAGTTCAAGATGATGAACCCCAGCGATTCGATCGTCGACTGGGTATTGGAAATGGTGCCGCAGATGGGCGCGGGCTGGTGTCCGCCGGGGATGCTCGGCATCGGTATTGGCGGCACGGCCGAAAAGGCGATGCTGCTCGCCAAGGAATCGCTGATGGGGCCGATCGACATGGCCCAGCTGAAGGCGCGCGGGGCGCAGAGCGATATCGAGGCGCTGCGGATCGAGATTTACGACAAGGTCAATGCGCTCGGCATCGGTGCGCAAGGGCTGGGCGGGCTGTCGACCATTCTCGACGTCAAGATTTTCGACTGGCCGACGCATGCCGCGTCAAAGCCTGTCGCGATGATCCCGAACTGCGCGGCGACCCGCCACGCGCATTTCACGCTCGACGGATCGGGGCCGGTGTATCTCGAGCCGCCCAAGCTCTCCGAATGGCCCGACGTGAACTGGACGCCCGACAAGGCGGCGATCCGGGTCGACCTCGACAGCCTGACGCCTGAGATCGTGCAGGGCTGGAAGCAGGGCGACCGCCTCTTGCTCAACGGCAAGATGCTCACCGGGCGCGACGCGGCGCACAAGCGGATCAAGGACATGCTTGATCGCGGGGAGAAGCTGCCGGTCGATTTTGCGGGCCGTGTGATTTACTATGTCGGCCCGGTCGATCCGGTCGGCGACGAGGTTGTGGGCCCTGCCGGGCCTACGACGGCCACGCGGATGGACAAGTTCACGCGGATGATGCTGGGCCAAGGCCTGCTCGCCATGGTCGGCAAGGCCGAGCGCGGCCCCGATGCTACGGCGGCCATCGCCGAGGGCAAAAGCGCCTATCTGATGGCGGTCGGCGGTGCTGCCTATCTCGTCGCGCGCGCGATCAAGGGTTCTACGGTCGTCGGGTTCGAGGACCTCGGCATGGAAGCGATCTACGAATTCGAGGTCGAGGACTTCCCCGTGACGGTCGCCGTCGATTCGAGCGGGGCCAATGTCCACCAGCTCGCGCCTTTGGTGTGGAAAGAGCGGATCGCGCGCGAGGGGTTGCTGGTATGAAGATCGGACCGACTCTGGTGCGCCGGGCGTCATGGCTGGTCGCGTTGCTGGTCGCCTATCCGTCGGCGAGCGTCGCGATGCCGCAGATGCTGTTTTTTCCCTATCAGGTGCAGGTCGGCGCGACCCGCGTCTACGCCGAGGCACCGATCGACCGCGCCGCGATGGCACGCACCCTCGCGCGCGCCGATGCCCGGGTCGCGACATCGCCGCTCGACGACCATCGGGTGGGCACGCGATTATTCCTGACCGGCGGCGGCTGGCGCTGGAACCTGCTGACGCTTGGGTCGAACACCGGCCTCGCGCTCACGCGGCCAATGTCCGATCTGCTGGCCGATGCGGTGATCGTCAACCGGCGTGCAGTGTCGATCGATGGCCGCGCGCAGGACGATGCGACGGCCAACCGCCGCCGCCTGTCGAGCGTGGTCGCGCACGAACGCACGCACATGCTGGTGCGCCGCCACTTGGGCTGGGTGCGCGCGCTGACCCTGCCGTTCTGGAAGAGCGAGGGCTATGCCGATTATGTCGCGGGCGACAGCACCTTGTCGGCGGAGCAGGCCGAGCAATGGCGCGCGGCCGGCAGCACGCATATCGCGCTTGCCTATTATGACGCGCGCCGCCGCGTGACGGCCGCTCTCGCGGCGAATGGTGGCGATGTCGGCAAATTGCTGAACGAGCCGTAACGCCGTGCGACCGGGCCGGTTCAGCGCGCCAGCCCCGCGATCCACCCATAGACCCCCGCATCGTCGTCCATCGCGCCGTTCCAGGCGCGCTTGACCGGCGTGCCGCCGAGATCCTCGCGGCGCTGGCGGATGATCGAAATGGGGAGCCAATAGCGGCCAAGGCCCGAGGGGAGCGCGATCGGGCCAGTGATTTCGCCATATTCCTCATTCTCGCCCATCACTTCGCCGACATTGATGCCGCCGAGTTTGATCAGCGTGTTCGCAGCGACAATGCACGAGCTGAAGCAGCCCGCGTCGGTGAGGATGTAGATCGGGCGGCGATAGGCCGGGACCGGCGGCACCTTGGGCTTGGGCACCGGCGGGTTGACATAATCGGTGAACAATTTGGTATCGCCATCGGGGCTGGCCGCGACGCGATCGGCGATCTTGGTCCAATAAGCGGCGACTTCGGCCATGCCGGGGCCGTCATCGGTGAATTCCTGCGCGATCAGCCGCAGCCGCGCGACGGCTTGCGGTGAGGCGCGGAAATATTTGCCGGTTGAGGGCTCGTCGAGCGCATCGACCACCGCATCGCCGAACAGGATGCGGCCATAAGTGCCGCCCCAGGTCGAATTGCCACCGCGATTGCCGCGCAGGTCGAATATGACATAGGGCGCGGCGCGCAGCTTGGCTTGTCCCGCCGTCATTGCATCGGCGAGCGCCTTGAGCGGGACTTCGTCGCCGAACGAGCCGATGCGGATCAGCGCCGCGCCATCGGGGCGGTAGTCGAGCGCGACCGGGCGGCCCGGAATGACGCGCTGGAGCGGGCTGGTGCGCGGTACCAAGGTCGACGCGGGCGTCGTCCGCCATTTGAGCGTGACCTCGCTCGGTTTGCCGTCGTGCACGATCGTGCAGGCCTTGATCGGCGGCGGGCCGTCGACGCGATAATCGATGAACCCGCGCCACGCCTGCCGCACCCTTTCGGGCGCTTTCGACCAATCGGCCTCGCGCGCATCGAGCCGGGTCTTGAGGACTTCGGCGATCGGCTGGCCGTCGCAGGCGGTGACCTCATCGCCGTTCGCGACGCCGGGCGCGCCCTCGACCAGCGCCGCGACATAGCCGGTCCCGCGCCCGTCGATCAAGAAACCCGGCCAGCGCAGATTGGCCGGAATCGCGTCATAGCGCACGAAAGTATGGCCATCGCGGAACGACTGGATGAAGCCGTTCACCGCGTCCCGCCAGTCGAGATAGCTGTGCGCCGCCGCCGCGCGCGCTTGTGCGGTGCGGTAATGGCCCTCCATCGTCGCGACGAACGCCGGGTTTTGGGGATCGCGTACGCCCGGGTGGATGCCGAGCACGTCGCGGTGGATCGCCTCGACATCGGCGCGGGCGAGGCTGGCCCAGGCGTCGGCGGTGGGGTCGGCGCCAGCGGCGGGCGTCGCGAGCAGCAGCGCGATCAGGCTGGCGGTGAATCGCTCGACGAACATGCGCCCAGATTATCGGGCGCGTCGACAGCCGCAAGCGCCGCGTCGAGCGTCGCGATCAGGCTGGCGACATCGGCTTGCGCGTCGAGCGTCGCGGCGTCGATCAACAGGCGCGGCGGCGCATCGGCGTTGGCGATCAAGATCGCGGGCAGGGCAACATCAAGCGCCGGAAAAGCCCGGTGAAATCCGTCGCGGTGGTAGAATGTCACGGGATAGGGCAGCCGCGCGAGATAGGCCTTCCAGTCGCGCCGCATTGCCACGGCGCCGTACGTCACCGCGCACAGTGAGCAGGGGTAGGTGGCGGGCGAAATCAGCTTGTGCGCGGCATCGATCAGCGCGGCGCCGATGCCGTCGGGGGCGTTATAGACGAAGATCAGCGACGCATTGCCGGTCACTTGGCGCCGGTCACTTGGCGCCGATCAGCACGCGGTGGCTCCACGCGGGCAATGTCACCGTCGCGCCGTCGCCCAGCGTCACCGCCGCGCCGCCCTCCCAATCAATGTAGCGTCCGGCATAAGGGCCGTCCTTCAGCGTCACCGTCACCGCCTTGTCGGACATGTTGAACAGCGCGAAGAATTTGTCGGTGCCTTTGGTGCGCGTGAAGCTCAGCACTTGCGCCGGGGCGGAGTTTACCACCGGCACCATCCGCGCGCCCCATTGGCCGTTCCACAGCGCTGGATGCGCCTTTTTCAGTGCAATCAGCCGTTTGAACAGCGCGCCATTGGGATGATCGCGCCACGCAATCGGATCACGCTCG
>JAIETY010000127.1 GCA_019744885.1 Sphingomonas sp. | reverse complement strand
GGCCAGATCGACATGATCGACTGGATCGAGGCGATCCCGTTCAGCGAGACGCGCGGCTATGTCCAGCGCGTGCTCGAAAACGCCGTCGTCTATGACTTGCTCAACCCCGAACGCAGCCGGTCGCAGGGGCAAGCGCGGCTGAGCTGGTATCTGGGCCGCAAGCCGGGCTAACCTCGCCCGCAGTATGGACCACCCCAATTACATCACGCCCGCTGGTTACGCGGTGCTGCGCGCCGAATATGACCAGCTCCTCGGCGAGGAACGCCCGCGCATCGTTGATGTCGTGTCGTGGGCGGCGGGCAATGGCGATCGGTCGGAGAATGGCGACTATATTTATGGCCGCAAGCGGCTGCGCGAGATCGACCGGCGGCTCGGCTGGCTGTCGAAGCGGATGCAGGCGGCCAAGGTGATTGACCCAGCGCGGGCGCCCGACAAAAGCCGCGTCTGGTTCGGCGCCACCGTCACAATTGCCGACCCCGACGACAATCAGCGCATGCTGACTTTGATCGGCGATGATGAAGCCGATGCGAGCGCCGGCACGATCGGCTGGAGCGCGCCAATCGCGCGCGCGTTGCGCGGCGCCGCTGTCGGCGACACGCGGCGCGTCACCTTGCCCGGCGGCATGTGCGATTATGAAGTGCTGGCGATCACTTATCCGGATTGAGCCGCTGCTTGCGCCCAAGCGAGTCAGCGCTGCGGCGGGCTGCGTGCATTTGTGCCGTCGTTGACCGCGCGCGATGCTAAACTTCGCCGCGATCGGCAATGTGCGCTGATCGGCTAGCGTGGGGTAAGCGGCAATGCGCCGGGTATTTGTGAGCGGCAAAGTGCAGCATGTCGGCTATCGCGACTGGATCGTGCGCCGCGCGGGAGAATTGAAACTCGCGGGATGGGTGCGCAATTGCACCGATGGCCGCGTGGAAATCCTGATCGCGGGCGATGACGAGGCCACCGATGCGCTGGTCGATGCCGCCCGACAGGGTCCGCCCCGCGCGCGCGTCGACAATGTCGAAGCGCATGTCGCCGACGAACGCCTGCCGAAGGGCTTTACCAAGCGCTTTACGGCGTAAGGTCGGCGGGCGGTTCGCACAGGCCGTAGCTGTCGATAGCGGCCGTCAGCAGCGGCTTGACCTTGTCGCGCGGCAGCCTGGCAAGGGATTGCAGCGGTATTTTCTCGCCGATCTTGGCCGCGAGCAGATAGCCAAGATAGTAACCGTAGCGCGGCGGGAATGGGCCCCTCACCGGGTCGCCAAAGAAAAAGGGCGCATAATCGTCCTGCCGCGTGGATTCGAATTTGGCGCGCAGGCCGCACATCGCTTCGGCGAGGCGCGGCTCGACTTCGGGGCGGATCGGGCGCGGTTGGTTGAGCAGCAAGGCGCGGTCGCTGGCGCCCGGGTTGAGCTGCGCCGCGACATAGGTCGCCATCCCCTCCTCCCACAGCGAACACCAAAGCTGCGGACAGTCGCCGAAATATTGCTCGTGATAAATGTGGAACAGCTCGTGATCGAGGAACGGGCCGATCGTGGTCTCGTCGTGGATCGCGGCGATGACATCGGCGCCAAAGAACATGATCGTCCGCCCGCCGATTGTCCGCGTGCCGCCATCCTGCTGGCCCATCGAATGGACGAGATAAACCGGAACGGTGAGGCTGTAGTCGGGGAACGCGGCCTTGAAATGGTCCTGCCCGCGCGTGAAGGCGGCGCCAAAGGCGGCAGCGGCGGCGAGGAATTTCTGGCGCGTCTGCGGAAAGTCCTTCAGCTTCTGCGCGACCAGAAGGTCGAACTTGGCCTGATTGGCGCCCTTGCCGTCGAAATAGCCGGGCAGCAGCGGATCGAAGCGCGCGTGGAATGCCTTGACGCGATCGGTATCGGGCAATGCCGCGCTGTGGTCGGCAAAGGCGACGAACTCGGGCGTCAGGTCGGTGAGCGTGCCGATTTTGGCAGCCGCAGCGGCCTTTGGATCGACAGGGCCCGCCGCGCTCCCCAGCAACGCCATCGCGATCAGCAGCAGCAGTCGTGGTGCTCGCATCTCCGTCTCCCCGATTGGACGGCAACTCGCGCACAGCCGGTCAATCGACAGCCACGATCCAACACGACATGATGGCACGTCAAGAGTCGAAGGGGAGAGAATCGATGCGCCGTCCGATCACCAAGATCGCACTGTCACTTGCCGCCACGGCATCACTCACCGCGCCCGCAAGCGCACAGCAGGGGCCGGTCCAGCCGATCACGCCGCAGGAACGCGCGCAGGGCGACGCTGCCAATGGCGATATCGTCAGTCAATATGGCGGCGCCTACACCGGGCGGCAAAACGCCTATGTCGAAAGCGTGGCGCGCCGGGTGGCGGTGCAATCGGGGCTGTCGACCGATCCCAAGGCGTTCACCGTCACCATTCTCGACACGCCAATCGACAATGCCTTCGCCATTCCCGGTGGCTATGTCTACGTCACGCGCGGGTTGCTCGCGTTGGCCAATGACGAAGCCGAACTGGCGGGCGTGCTGGGCCATGAAGTCGGCCATGTTGCCGCGCGCCACAGCCGCAAGCGCCAAAGCACCGCAACCCGCAACGCCATCCTCGGCATGCTCGGCCAGATTGCGGCGAGCGCGCTGATCAAGAACACCGACATCAGCAATCTGCTCGGGCGCGGGATTGGCACCGGCACGCAGTTGCTGACGCTCAGCTATTCGCGCGGGCAGGAGACCGAAGCCGACAACCTCGGCATCAATTATCTGCGCGGCGCCACTTACGACACCGACGCGCTGGCCTCGATGCTGGCCGATCTGTCGAACAAGACCGCGCTCGATCAGCGGCTGGCGGGGCGCAGCACGGCGACGCCGGCCTGGGCTAGCACGCACCCCGAGCCGGGCAAGCGCGTCGCCGCCGCGCTGGAGCGCGCGCGCAGCGTTGGTGGCACTGATGCGCCGCGCAATCGCGCCGCCTATCTCGCGGCGATCGACGGCCTGCTCTATGGCGACAATCCCCGGCAAGGCGTGGTTGAGGGACGGACGTTTCGCCACCCCGACTTGCGCATCAGCTTCACCGTGCCGAGCGGCTTCACGCTGGCGAACGGCGCCCGCGCCGTCGCGATCAGCGGCGAAGGCGCGCAGGGTGAATTTTCGACCTCCGCCTATGCGGGCGATTTCCAACCCTATGTCGCGCGGGTACTGCAAGCGCTGGGCGACAAGAATAGCGCGCCCCCACCCTTCGAGCTGCGCCGCACGCGGGTGAATGGCTTTGACGCCGCCTATACCACGGTCGAGGCCGCCGGCGGCAGCGGCCGGGTCGACGCGACGGTGTTCGCGATCGCGGTGTCGCCAACCAAGGCTTACCACTTCACGGTCGTCGCACCGCTGGGCACTGGGCTTGGTCCGCTCGTTGACCTGCCCGCCAGCTTCCACACGCTCACCGCTGCCGAAGCCGCTGCGATCAAGCCGCGTTTCATCCGGATCGTGACAGTGAAAAAGGGCGAGACCATCGCGATGATTGCCGCGCGCATGGCCTATCCCGATGCGCAGCTCGACCGCTTCCTCGCGCTTAATGGCCTTGCCAATGACGCGGTGTTGAAGCCGGGCGATAAGGTGAAGATCGTCGGCTATTAAGGGCGCCGGATTGGCGATTTCGCGTGGTTCTGCTAGGATTGACGCATGACTGAGGTGCTGCCGCTCAACACGACGCCGCTGCCGGTGAAGCTTCGGATCGAGGATTATCTCCTCCTCGATCGCTCGGGCGCGTTCGACGCCTATGCCAAGACCGAGCTGATCGATGGGGAGATTTTCTACATGAACGCCCAGCATCGGCCGCACGCGCGGATCAAGTCCCAGCTCTTCCTTGCGATCAGCGCAGCCTTGAGGGCATCGCAATCGCCGTTCGAAGCGCTCGTCGAAGCCAGCATCGCGATTCCTGATCGAGGCGTGCCAGAACCTGACATCGTATTGACGAGCGAACCCGAAGGCGAAGGGCTGATCCCTCTCGGCACGGTAGCGCTGGTGATCGAAGTGGCCGACACCACGCTTACGAACGATCTTGGCGTGAAGGCGCGGCTTTATGCACGGGCGGGCATCCCCGAATGTTGGGTGGCCGATGTCGAGGGGCAGATCATCCACCAGCTCTGGGCGCCCGAGGGCGGCACCTATGCGCAGCGCCGCGACGTGGCGTTTGGCGAGCGGATCGCGGCGGTGACGGTGGCGGGGTTGGTGGTCGAGGGCGTGTTGACATGACGCTCCACGATCGCCCGCAGCCAGGCAAGTATCGCCTGACCATCGATGACTATGTCGCACTCGCTGCGTCGGGCGCCTTTGGCGATGCACGAACCGAATTGATCGACGGAGAAGTTATCGTCATGGCACCCGAATTCCGCCGCCATGCCTTCATCCGCGACGATCTGGCCTACCGACTTCGCCGCGCGCTCGAAGATTTGGGCAGCGATCTCTACGCGGCATCGGGCAGTGTCCTGGTCGACGACCACGCAATGCCACAGCCCGATATCGTCCTTACCCGCGAGCCGCACGGCGATGGGCCGATCCCGCTGGCGTCGGTTGCGCTGGTTGTGGAAGTGTCGGCATCCACGCTTGCGGACGATCTTGGCCGCAAGCTTGCCTTATATGCCTCAGCGGGCATCCCCGAATATTGGGTCGCGGATGTCGAGGCGAAGGTCATCCACCAGCTCTGGGCGCCTGAGGGGGAGGCCTATGCGCAGCGCCGCGAGGTGGCGTTCGGCGCGCGGATCGAGGCAGTGACCGTGGCGGGGTTGGTGGTGGAGGCTTTGCAACCATGACCCTTCAGGAGCAGCTCAACACCCCGCAACGGGCCAAATTGCGGGGGGTCGATTACCGCCTGCTCGTCGAGTCCGGCGCGCTTGATCGTTATGCGCGGACCGAATTGATCGATGGAGAAATCTGGGCGATGAACGCGGCCTATTCGGCGCATGCCAAGCTGCAAGCGGCGATCTCGTTCGCCCTTATGACGGCCTTGCGCGATGCGGGATCGTCCCTGGTCGTGTTTACGGCGGTCTCGGTCGATTTGTCTGATGATGCAAATCCCGAACCCGATCTGGTCGTGGCCGAGGATCATGACAAAGGACCGTTGCCGCTCGCGAAAGTGAGGCTGGTCGTGGAGATTTCGGATACGACGCTCAACAATGATCTTGGTCGCAAGGTCTCACTCTACGCGGCGGCGGGCGTCCCCGAATATTGGGTCACGGATGTCGAGGGGAAGGTCATCCACCAGCTTTGGGCGCCCGAGGGCGAGGCCTATGCGCAGCGGAGCGAAGTGGCGTTCGGGGGGCGGATCGAGGCGGTTACTGTGGCGGGGTTAGTGGTCGAGGGAGCATTGGCATGACCGCCCAAGATCGCATTGACTTGCCCGGCAAATATCGCCTGCGGATTGCGGACTACCACCTGCTCGATCAAGCTGGGGTGTTTAAGGATTTTGCCAAGACAGAATTGATTCACGGAGAGATCGTCGCGGTGCAAGCGCAATATAGCCCGCATTCGCGCGTCCAGACCAAGCTGCTCGCCGCGCTTTCGGCTGCCTGCGACCGGATCGGCAACCCGGTCGAGCCCTGGGTCGAATTATCGGTTGAAATCGCGCCCGATACCGAAGTCCAGCCGGATATCGTTGTGGCGACCGAACTCCCCGCGCAGGGGGCCATGCCGGTCGCGCTGGTGGCGATCATCGTCGAGGTTGCCGACAGCAGCATCAAAGCCGATTTGGGCGGCAAGGCCCAGCTTTACGCGGCGGCGGGCGTGGCGGAATATTGGGTCGCCGATGTCAACGCCAAGGTCATCCACCAGCTTTGGGCGCCCGAGGGCGGCGCCTTTGCGCAGCGGCGTGAGGTGGCGTTTGGGGACCGGATCGGGGCGATGACGGTGGCGGGGTTGGTGGTGCTATCAGTAATGACAGCGTAACAAATCTCGTTGAACTTCTCATCAGAGGAGTTAGCTATGACGACCAAACCTAAGAACGGCTTGCAGCGTGGCTCAACCGGCTATGCCATCAATTTTTTCAGATCGGACATTCTTGTCAATCTTCAGCTCGATTTAAAGCGGCTTGAGAAATCTGGCATTGATGACGAAATTTGCGCGAAAATTCGAGAATTGTTGAGCGCACTTGTGAGTGCGGCATCGGCAGAGCCAAAGGGTTCGTTCTGGGGCCGGGCGGTCCACGAAGTTTTACGGGAATATGAAACCACCTACCGTAAATGGAATGACGTACGCGGATCTGATCCAGACGCGATTCGGCGCCGCGATAACTTGTTGAAAGAATTGCAGGATGTGCGGCACAAAATAGCTAATTGTTGTCGCGTCAACTCGCACAGTTTATCGGAAGCCCATGATCTACAGCTGGTTACGGCTATCAATGACGCGCTACGCGACGCCATTGCTGCCGTTCCCGGCACATTCACGGCTTTGACGCGAAGCGCCGAACGATTTTCACAACGCGCGCTCGGGATTTAGCTTCACCGCGTCAGCTTCTTATACGCCAGCCTTGTAGGCCGATCCGCCGCATCGCCCAGACGCCGCCGCTTGTCCTCTTCGTAAGACTCGAAATTCCCCTCGAACCACTCGACGTGGCTATTCCCCTCGAACGCCAGGATATGCGTCGCCAGCCGATCCAGGAAAAACCGATCGTGGCTGATCACCACGGCGCAGCCCGCAAACGACTCCAGCGCCTCCTCCAGCGCGCGCAACGTCTCCACGTCGAGATCGTTGGTCGGTTCGTCGAGCAGCAGCACGTTGCCGCCTTCTTTCAGCATCTTGGCCATGTGGACGCGGTTGCGTTCGCCGCCCGAGAGCTGGCCGACTTTCTTCTGCTGGTCCTGCCCCTTGAAGTTGAA
>JAIETY010000207.1 GCA_019744885.1 Sphingomonas sp. | reverse complement strand
TTCACGGCTTGGTCGCTTGCGGTCACGCTGTCTCCTGGTCTGTCGCCAGCTTGGGCGACCACGCCCGGCGCCGTCAATGTCGGCGGGCTTTCGCTGGTGCGCCAAAACTGGCAGCAGGGGAGGGTGCTGCCCTCGCTCATGATCATCGACGATTTTCTGTCGGACCCGCACGCTGTGCGCCGCGCCGCGCTGGCGCTTGGCTATGATCCGGCGACCAAGGCGGGCAACTATCCCGGACTGCTGTCGGATCGGCCACTCGCGATCAAGGGATTCGATGAAGCGGTGTCGGCGCGGATCGGGGTGCCGGTCGCGCCGATGGCGGGGACCAGCCACGGCCATTGCCGCCTGACGCTCGCGGGCGACAAGGGTTTGAGCGGGGTGCACATCGATCCGTGTTTCTATTCGGGCATCCTCTACCTCAGCCTGCCCGAGCATGCGCGTGGCGGCACCGACTTCTTTCGCCACAAGCCGACCGGGCTCGAACGCGTTCCCGCCGACGATCTGGCGCTGGCGCGCAGCGGCTTTGTCGATGTCAACGATCTGGTCGAGCGCGTGGTCAACGCCGATACGCTCAAGCCCGCGCGCTGGGAAAAGGTGATGACGGTGCCGATGCGCTTCAACCGGCTGATCCTGTTCAGTCCCTGGCTGTTCCACAATTCGGCGCCGGGCTTTGGCAAATCGGCCGACGATGGGCGGCTGGTGATGCTGCTGTTTTTCGCGCGACGCTGAAATGGTGATGCGAGCGTTGAGCGGCTGATGCGTGCCTTTTCCAACCTGCTCGATTCGCTGATTTACACGCGCTCGCGCAACGCGAAGCTCAAGCTGATTGCCGATTATCTGGCGGTGACGCGCGATCCCGATCGTGGCTGGGCAATTGCCGCGCTGACTGGGACGCTCGATATTCCGGCGGTGAAGCCCGGCGTCATCCGCGCGCTGATCGAAGCGCGGGTCGATCCAGTGCTGTTCCGGATGAGCCGCGATTATGTCGGCGACACGGCGGAGACCGTCGCGCTGCTCTGGCCGGCGCCACCGCTCCCCGACGCTCCGGCGCCGCTGTCGCTCGACGCTGTGGTGACTCGGCTGCTTGGCCTGTCACGGTCGGACGCACCGGCCGCGCTCGCGGCGATGCTCGACCGGCTGACCGCGGAGGAGCGGTTCGCGCTGCTCAAAATGGCGACCGGCGCGTTGCGCATCGGCGTGTCGGCGCGGCTCGCCAAGACCGGCTTTGCTCAGGCATTCGGCGTCGATGTCGAGGCAGTCGAGGAGCTGTGGCATGGCCTAACCCCGCCCTACACCGCGCTGTTCGCCTGGGCCGAGGGGCGGGCTGAGGCACCCGATGCCGCCGACCTGCCGCTGTTCCGCGCCTTCATGCTCGCCCAGCCGCTCGAGGATCTGCGCGTCGGACTCGACGACTACGCCGCCGAGTGGAAATGGGACGGCATTCGCGTCCAGTTGGTGCGCGCGGGCGGGGCCACGCGGCTCTATTCGCGCGCCGGCGACGACATCACCACCAGCTTTCCCGAAGTCGCGGGCGCGTACGTCGAGGACGGCGTACTCGACGGCGAGTTGATGGTCCGGGGCGATGCGCAGGGCAAGGACCTGGGCCATGACGGCGCGGCGAGCTTTAATGCGCTCCAGCAACGGCTCGGGCGCAAGATCGTGTCGGCGAAAATGCTCGCCGAGGCGCCAGCGTTCGTGCGGCTCTACGACATTTTGTTCGACGGCGCGGAGGATCTGCGCGGCGAGCCGTGGAGGGCACGGCGGGCGCGGCTCGAAGGCTTTGCGCAGCGCCTGCCGCCTTCGCATTTCGACGTCAGCGTGTTGATCGACGCGCCCGACTTCACCGCGCTGGAGGCCATGCGCGCGGGCGCGCGCGATGCCGCGATCGAAGGCGTGATGCTCAAGCGGCGCGACTCGCTCTACGTCACCGGGCGTCGCGCGGGGCTGTGGTACAAGTGGAAACGCGATCCCTTCACCGCCGATTGCGTCATGATGTACGCCCAGCGCGGCAGCGGGCGGCGATCCTCCTTATACTCCGATTATACGTTCGGGTGCTGGACGGCGGCGGGTGAGTTGCTGCCGGTCGGCAAGGCCTATTCGGGGATCACCGATGAGGAGCTCAAATTCCTCGACAAATTCGTGCGCGACCATACCAGCGCGCGCTTTGGCCCGGTGCGCGAAGTCGAAAAGACACTTGTGCTCGAAATCGCGTTCGACTCGATCCATTTGTCGAAGCGCCACAAATCGGGCGTGGCGATGCGCTTTCCCCGCATCGCGCGCATCCGCACCGACAAGCTTGCTGCTGAGGCGGACACGATCGACGCGCTCAAACGGCTGGTGACGTGAGCGGCTTTGCGAGCACGACGAAGATCAGGTCAGCGACGCGCGGCCGGCCGAAGCGCTCATCGCCATAGGGGAAGGGGCGCGTTTCGCCCGTCAGCGCATAGCCGCGCCGCTGGTAATAAGCGATCAGCTCGCTGCGCTGCCGGATCACCGTCATTTCGATGTGCGTCGCGCCGAAGCGCGCGCGTGCTGCTTCCTCAGCCGCGTTGATCAGCACCTTGCCAAGCGCGCGGCCCTGCCAGTCGGGGTCGACCGACAACATGCCGAGATAGGCGCGACCCGCTGCCGCCCGGTTGACCTCGACGCAGCCGATCAGCGCATCGCCGTCGCGCGCAAGCAGGATGATGTGATCGGGGTCAGCGATCGCCTGCGCCAGCGCGTCGTGATCGGTGCGTTGGCCGTCGAGCAAATCGGCTTCGTGTGTCCAACCCCCGCGCGCCGAATCGCCGCGATAGGCCGATTCAACCAGCGCATGCAGCGCTGGCACATCGGTCGGCGTGGCCACCGCGAAGTCGATCGGCAAGGTCATCGGCTCAAATCAGTGTCCTGGATGCGCCACCAACGACAACGGCCCGGCCAGCAAGCTGACCGGACCGGTAATCGTCCCAACCACCTGAGCGGGCGTTTGGTTATTGGATGCCCGAAAGGTTCACGGCAGCATATTTGCCGCGCCGATCGACTTCGAGTTCGAACTCGAGCCGGTCACCTTCGTTGAGCGTCGGCATGCCGGCGCGTTCGACCGCGCTGATGTGCACGAACGCATCGGGCTGGCCGTCGTCGCGCTGGATAAAGCCGAAGCCCTTCATCGCGTTGAAAAACTTGACCGTGCCGGTCGCCTTTTCGCCGGTCAGCTGACGCTGTGGCCCGGCGCCGCCCGATGGCGCCGAATCGCGCGGCGCGCGTTCCTGCACCGCGATCGGCTCGCCGTCGATCTTGAGATCGGTCGCCGAAATCCGGCCGCCGCGATCAACGAGCGTGAAGCCCAAAGGCTGGCCTTCCGCAAGGCTGGTCAGGCCAGCCTGTTCAACCGCGCTGATGTGCACAAACACATCCTCGCCGCCGTCATCGCGAACAACGAAGCCGAAGCCCTTTTGCGCGTTGAAGAATTTGACGATGCCCGTGCCTTCGCCGACGACCTGGGGCGGCATGCCACGGCCTGCGCCGCCACCACCACCACCGCCGCGGAAGCCACCGCCACCGCCGCCGCCGCCGAATCGGTCACCACCGCCACCGAAGCGATCACCGCCGCCGCCGAATCGGTCGCCACCACCGCCAAAGCGGTCACCACCGCCAAAACGATCACCGCCACCGAAGCCGCTGTCGAAGCCGCCATCGCCAAAACCGTCGCGTTTATCCCTACCGCGCCCGCCGCGATCACCGCGGCGCCCTTTATCGAAACTCATGCCCTGTTCGTCTTCCCGGTCCGCCCGTAACACATGCAAGAACCCTGGCTTCGGACGACAAACGCAGGTCTTCGGACGCTCTTTCGCTTTGCGCCACGACACTTCATATCGCAAAAGCGCCGTTGCTGCGAATAAATTCGTCGCCTTGACCTTAGCGGATCATGCGCGGCCTGCGCGAGGGCTGAATCACCGTGTTTTGAGGTTTTTCGCACTTCGTTCAGCGACGTGGCACGCCGCGCTTGGCGCAAGCGCCTCCCGGTGCCAATCGCCCCTCCTGACCGACGACGGCAAGATGCCGCGACTCGGAGGAAAAGCCGCACGAGCCATTGAGCCGAACGCCGCAAGCCGCTACGCGCCGCACATGACCGTTTATTTCCACGAAGAAGATCTGCCCGGCGACGTTTTTGCACCGGGCGCCGCGATTGCTGTCGACACCGAGACGATGGGGCTGATCACGCCGCGCGATCGGTTGTGCGTCGTGCAGCTATCGGATGGCAGCGGCGACGAGCATCTCGTCCGCTTCGGGCCCGGCAGCGATTACGCTGCGCCGCACCTGCGCGCGGTGCTCGGTGATCGCACGCGGCTGAAGCTCTATCACTTCGCGCGCTTCGATCTGGCCGCGATCAGCCATTATCTCCACGTTACCGCAGCGCCGGTTTATTGTACC
Source organism: Sphingomonas sp. (assembly GCA_019744885.1). Classification (GTDB taxonomy): domain Bacteria; phylum Pseudomonadota; class Alphaproteobacteria; order Sphingomonadales; family Sphingomonadaceae; genus Sphingomonas. The sequence continues at coordinate 2,467 of JAIETY010000207.1, read as the reverse complement.
AAAATTGCCTCAAGGCTGATCCGCACCTACACTGATCGCCACGGGCTGAAGGAGCTGGTGCGCGAATTGCTCGGCCAGGAATTGTCGAAGGTCCAGCAATCGTCGGACTGGGGTGGCCCCGATCTGTCCGATGCGCAGAAGGATTATGCCGCCTCCGACGTGCGCTATCTGCATGCGCTGAAGGCGGAACTCGACCGGCGGCTGATCCGCGAAGGGCGAATGGCGCTGGCGCAGGCGTGCTTCGATTTCCTGCCGGCGCGGGCCGGGCTCGATCTGGCGGGCTGGCCCGAGGTCGATATCTTCGCCCATGTCTGACGTCGCTGTCCGCGTCCGCTCGGAACGGCGGCGCTGGGCAGCGCCGGGCAGCAGCCATGACCGCGTCGTCGCGGTGTCGCGCTTCTCGCTGCCGGTGCTGATCGGCGTGTTGGGCGCGTTCATGGTGTTCATGCCGCTGCAAGGCGGCGGCGACGTCAGTTTTCTGCTCGACAAGAAGAAGGTTGAAGTCGCGACCGAGCGGCTGCGCATCCAATCGGCGATGTACCGCGGGTCGGATCAGCGCGGGCGCCCCTTTTCGATCAGTGCCGATTCGGCGGTGCAGAAGAGCTCGGACGAACCGATCGTTCAATTGAGCGGCCTGGCCGCGCAAATCGGCATGGCGGAAGGGCCGGCGACGCTCTCGGCCGATCAGGGTCGCTATGACCTGCGGCGCGAGCAGGTCGAGATCGACAGCAATGTGCAGTTCAAGGCAGCCGACGGCTATAAGCTGACCGCCAGCAGCGCGGTGATCGATCTGAAGTCGCGCGAATTGCGGAGCGATTCGCCGGTGAAAGGCACGCTGCCGCAAGGGGCGTTCAGCGCCGACCGGATGACTGCCGATCTCGACGCCCGCGTCGTGCGGCTCGATGGCAACACGCACTTGCGCATCACGCCGCGAAGAACGAGATAGCTGGCATGCGCTTGTTGCCGACTCTTCCGCTCCTGATCTTCGTCGGCCTCGCCAGCGTCGGCAGCGCCCAATCGCGCCACGATTCGGCGGCACCGATCGATTTTTCAGCCGCACATCAGGAATTTGACGATCGCGCCAAGCGAGTCGTGCTGTCGGGCGATGTCGTCGTCCGCCAAAGCGAGATGACCTTGTCCGCCGCGCGCATGTCGATTGCCTATAGCGGCGACATTTTTGGCGGCGGATCGCCGCAGGCATCGCGCGTTGATGCCTCGGGCGGCGTCACGCTGACCCGTCCCGAACAGACCGCGCGCAGCCAATATGCGATTTACGATCTCAATCGCCGCGTGGTGACGATGATCGGCAATGTCTCGCTGCGGCAAAGCAACGGCAATGTCATCAATGGCGGGCGGCTGACGTTCAATCTCGACACCAACCGCGCGACGATCGACGGCTCGTCGGTGGGCGGCGGTGCGCCCGGCACGACCGAAGCGGCGCCCGGCGGCCGCGTGACCGGCCGGTTCTCGGTGCCCAAGCGCGACGACAAGTAGCGTCAGCGCGGGCAATCGAGTCGACCGACGCTTCCCAGCATTCGAATGTTCGGGCAATAGAGCCATGCAGGAATCTTGCCAGCCGCCGCGCAGGTCAGAATCGATTAACCATTTAACGCCACAGATGGACCGATAATGGACGATGTGACCAGCCTTGCCGCCCCGATCGCCGAAGCGCAGGCCGCGTCTTCGGGGCTTGCGGTTGTCTCGATCGCCAAGGCGTATGACAAGCGGCCGGTGCTGACCGATGTGTCGGTGTCGGTCGGCCACGGCGAGGTCGTCGGGCTGCTCGGCCCAAATGGCGCGGGCAAGACGACTTGCTTCTATTCGGTGATGGGGCTGGTGAAGCCCGATTCGGGCCGGATCATGCTTGATGGCGTCGATATCACCGGCTTGCCGATGTATCGCCGCGCGATCCTGGGCCTTGGCTATCTGCCACAGGAAACCTCGATCTTCCGCGGGCTATCCGTTGAGAAGAACATCCTGAGCGTGCTCGAACTGGTCGAGCCCGACCCGGCCGCGCGATCGGTGCGGCTCGACGAATTGCTCGACGATTTCGGCCTCACCCGGCTGCGCGACGCGCCGGCCATGGCGCTGTCTGGCGGCGAGCGGCGCCGCGCCGAGATCGCGCGCGCGCTGGCTGCTGACCCGTCGATCATGCTGCTCGACGAGCCGTTCGCGGGCATCGACCCGATTTCGATCGCCGATATTCGCGATCTGGTGATTGCGCTCAAAAATCGCGGCATCGGCGTGCTGATCACTGACCATAATGTCCGCGAGACGCTCGAAATCGTCGATCGCGCCTATATCATCTATGACGGTCGCGTGTTGTTTGCCGGGTCGCCCGACGAACTCGTGGCCGATGCCAATGTCCGCCGCCTGTATCTGGGCGAGGGCTTTTCGCTTTAGTGCCATGAGCCTCGCCCCCCGGCTGGACCTGCGTCAATCGCAATCGCTGGTGATGACGCCCCAG
>JAIETY010000208.1 GCA_019744885.1 Sphingomonas sp. | reverse complement strand
GTGACGCCGCCTGAGGGTCGGCGGCGTCCAATATCTGGTGCGGTCGAGAAGACTCGAACTTCCACGGGCTTTCGCCCACAACGACCTCAACGTTGCGCGTCTACCAGTTCCGCCACGACCGCACGTGATAGACCGCCGGCATCGCCGGTGGCTGGCAGGAGCGCGCCCGTAGCAAAGCCCTTGGCGGCTTACAAGCGGCAATGATCGTTGGCGTCGGGGAAGCAGCCGCCTAAGGCCCCTCGAGATGAGTTTTGCCCAACGCCTTGCCCCCGAAGCGCGCCAGTTGCTCGGCCTCGCCTGGCCGGTGATGCTGACGAGCCTCAACTGGACGATCCTGCACGTCACCGATGTGATTGTTGTGGGCTTGGTCAGCACCGAACAAGTCGCGATTCTCGGCGGCAGCCGGGCGCTGACCTTCATTACCATCGTCGCTGCGATCGGGTGCCTGTCGGGGATTCTCGTGTTTACTGCGCGCGCTGACGGTGCCGAAGATCTGCCTGAGACGGGGCAAGTGCTGCGCGACGGGCTGGTGCTGGCGCTCGCGCTTGGGCTGGTGATCGGCGCGGCGATGGCGGTGTTCGCGGCGCCGATGCTGGGCGTGATGGGCGTGGCCCCGCAGCAGCTTGGCGCGACCGCGCAGGTCGTGCGGCTGTTCGCCATCGCCTTTCCGTTTCAGCTGATCATGATCGCGATCAGCTTTTTCCTTGAAGGCGTCAGCCGCCCGCAGCGCGTGACGATCGTCAATGTGTCGATCCTGCCGGTTAATGCCGTGCTCGCCTGGAGCCTGTCGGGCGGGCATCTTGGTCTGCCGATGCTCGGTGCGGGCGGCGCAGCGCTGGCAACCGCGATTGCCTCGGCGATGGGGGCGTTCGGGATGGTCGCGGCCGCGTGGACGCTGCCGCGTGCCCGCGCGCGGGGCCTGCACGATCTCCGGCGCGCGGCATGGGCGTCGGCGCCGATGCGCGCGTGGCGGTTGTTTATATTCGGGCTGGTGCCCGCAATAGCTTCGGGGCTTGAGCTTGCTGGCTTTTCGATCCTGATTGCGTTGTCGACCCAGCTCGGCGCGCCGACCGCGCACGCGTTTCAGATCGTGTTCGCCGTCCATAACGTCACTTTCTCGGTCGCGATGGGGCTGGGGTCGGCCACCGGCGTGCGGGTCGGCAATGCGATGGGTGAAGGCGTGCCCGATCAGGCGCGGCGCCGCACTTTGATCGCCGCCGCCTTGACCGCCGCCATGATGGGAATCCTCGCGACGCTATTGATCGTCGGCGCGGGCGCGGTCGTCGCGGCGTTTCCGGCGACGCCCGAAGTGCATCTGCTCGCGCTGGGCATGCTGCCGCTCTGGGCCGGGTTTATCCTGTTCGACGGGGTGCAGCTCGTGTTCGTCTATGCGCTGCGCTCCGTGGGCGATCAGGTCGCGGCGGGCATAAACTCGATCATCGCCTATTTCGTCGTGACCGGCGGGCTGGGTGTTGTGCTGGTGGCGCAGGGCTGGGGCGCCACTGGACTGGTGCTGGCGTCGGGGCTCGGGATGCTCGTCGCCGCGATGCTCAGCGGATTACGCTTCGAAAGCGTCAGCCGGCGGCGCCGCTCGCAAAGCTGAGCCGCAGCGCCTTGCCGTTATTGGGCACGTCGAGCGTCAGGCTGCGGAATTCGACCACCCCTCTGGGGCCAACCACCCGCGCCTCGGGGGTGATCGTCCAAGTGTAGACTTGGCGCCCCTGTGCATCGAGCAGATCGGCACGCAAATCGGTGACCGGCAGCCGTTTGCCGGTCGGGTTCACGATCCGTCCGCTGACGGCAAAGGCTTCCGAACCGCTCGGCAGATCATGGCGGTCGATCGGATTTTGCTCGATGCGCAGCTGCGTGTCGGCAGCGGCAATCAGCCCGAACTGACTGGCAAGGCCGGTCGCGCCCGAGGCACTAATCACCCCGACCCCGATCAGCATCGTGACGCCGGCGGCGACCGCGATCATCGTGTAGCGGCGCGCCGGATTGCGGCGCGGACGGAACGGCGCCTGATAGCCGAAGGCGTCATAATCCGTCTCGACCGCAGGCGCGCCGACTGGCGGCACTGTCGCAGCCGGCGGCGGCGTGACGGAGGGCGCGGGAGTGGCCGATAGGCCCGCCGCGAGCGCCTCGGCGCCAGCGCCTTCCTGAAACCAGCTATGCTTGCAATTGGCGCAGCGAACCGTCCGACCGTCAGGCCCAATGGCAGTATCGGGAACCAGATAGCGTGTCCGGCAGGCGGCGCATTCAAGGATCATGCTGATATTGTTTCGTCTGGGGTTTCGTCTGGGGGTGGTAACGGCCCGCCCGTTGTTGCAACTACGCGGGAATCTAAGCACGAGCGGCGCCTGTGTGGCAAGGGGCAGCTTGAGTGGATGGCGCGTGCATGCGATGGCGCGTCATCGGCAATCGGGAGCGTCGGCGCCGGCATGGCGAATATCGTGCAGTTCGAAAATGTGGGGCTGCGCTATGGCAACGGCGACGAGACGCTCACCGACCTGAGTTTCACGCTGTCGACCGGCGCCTTTTATTTCCTGACCGGAGCATCGGGCGCGGGCAAGACATCGCTGCTCAAGCTGCTGTATCTCGCCCAGCGACCAACGCGCGGACTGATCCGCCTGTTCGGCGAGGATTTCGGGGCGATGCCGCGCGGCCGCCTGCCCGGGTTCCGGCGGCGGATCGGTGTGGTGTTTCAGGATTTCCGGCTGCTGCCGCACCTCTCCGCCTATGACAATATCGCGTTGCCGCTGCGCGTTGCGGGCCTGCCCGAAGCCGATGTCGACGCGCCGGTGCGCGAAATGCTTGCCTGGGTCGGGCTGACCGATCGCACCACGGCCAAGCCCCCGACGCTGTCGGGCGGCGAGCAACAGCGCGTCGCGATTGCGCGCGCGGTGATCGGGCGCCCCGAGATTCTCGTCGCCGACGAGCCGACCGGCAACGTCGATCCCGACATGGCCGAACGGCTGCTCCATCTGTTCGACACGCTCAACCGGCTGGGGACGACGGTGGTGGTCGCGACGCATGACTTCCACTTGCTCGGGCGGATCCCCAACGCGCATATGATGCGGCTCGATAAAGGGCGGCTGCTCGACCCGACCGGATCGCTGCGCTTCCCGCCCGCGCCGCCGTCTGGCGAGGCGTGACGGCGATGGCGACGCGCGTCCCCTATGCCGATCGTCGCCTGCTCGATGCCGGGCGCCAGACGCGGGCGATGATATGGATCATGGCGATCATGCTGTTCCTGACGGTGCTGACGGGCGCCTTTGGGCTGGGCGCCCTGGCGGCGTCGCAAACGCTTGAGCGCCAGCTCGCCGGACGGCTGACGGTACAGATCGTCGAGGCCAATGCCCTGGCGCGCGAAGCCGCCGCCGCTGCCGCACTCACGCAGCTGCGGGCGATGCCGCAAGTGGCACGCGCGTTGCCGGTCGACCGCGATGCGCTTGCGGCGATGGTGCGGCCCTGGCTGGGGGAGCAGGGCGCCGATCCGGACCTGCCGATCCCGGCGATGATCGACATCGAGCTGCGTGTCCCCAGCGACGCGGCGGTGGCCGAAGTGACCAAGGCGGTGCAGCGCACCGCGCCGTCCGCGCGGATCGATCGCTACGAAAGCTGGATGTCGCCGGTCGCGGGCTTCATGCGGGTGATGATCGCACTGGCGGTCGGGCTGATCATCTTGATGGCCGCCGCGACCGCGACGGTGGTGATGCTGGCCGCGCGCGCGGGTCTCGACAGCCACCGCGCGACGATCGAAGTGCTGCACATGCTCGGGTCAACCGATACCCAGGTCGCGCGCCTGTTCCAGCGGCGGATCGCGATCGACACGCTTTATGGCGGCTTGGTGGGGACACTTCTCGCGCTGGTAACGATCGGCTTCGTCGGGACGCAGATTACAGCGCTCGGCTCGGACCTGCTCGGCGGTATTGCTTTTGGCGTGCGCGATTGGGTGTTGTTGATCGCGCTGCCGATCGCCTTTGCCCTGTTGGCGACGGTCGCTGCGCGGCTCGCCGTGCTGCGTGCGTTGAGTCAGTATCTGTGATCCGCCGTCTGGTTGCGCTGATCGCCTTGGCCTGGGTGCTCGGCTTCGGTTGGTTCATGCTCGCGCTGCCAGGGCCTGCCGATGCGCGGCCGACCGATGCAATTGTTGTGCTGACCGGCGGGGCGGGCCGGATCGATCGCGGGCTCGAACTGTTGCGTGCGCGCGCCGCCAAGCGGATGCTGGTGTCGGGCGTCGATCCCAAGGTCCGCCCGATCGACCTCGCGGTCGAATATAAGACGCCGCCCGCCCTGTTCGCCTGCTGCATCGACTTGGGCCGCGAAGCGGTCGATACGCGGTCGAATGCCGAGGAAACGCGCGACTGGGTGCGGCGCCATGGCTATAAATCGGTGCGGCTGGTCACGTCAGACTGGCATTTGCGTCGCGCCCGGCTCGAACTGGCCTATGCGCTGGGTCCCGATGTCACCGTGGAAGGCGATGGCGTCGCCGGCAATCCGCGCGCGCCGCTGCTGCTGGCCGAATACAACAAATATTTGCTGCGGCGCTTTGCGCTCGCGTTCGGGCTCGGCGGATGATCGCCTGGGTGCGGACGGCTATCTTTGCCCTGCTGTTTTACGGCGGGTCGGTGCTGTTCGTGCTCGCGACGCCGATCAGCGCGCTGTTCGGCCAACGCGCGCTGGTCGCCAATGTCCATGGCTGGATCCGCTGGCACCGGCTGGTCGCGTGGCTGAGTCTCGGGATTACGTGCCGATTCGAGAACCGCCCGCCGCCGGGACAATATTTCTACGCAGCCAAGCATCATGCGATGCTCGAAACCTTCGAACTGGCGCTTGAGCTCGGCGATCCGGTGATCGTGATCAAGCGCGAGCTGGCGCAGATTCCGCTCTGGGGCTGGGCGGCGCGGCGCTATGGCATGATCGTCGTTGATCGCGATGCCTCGGCTCCCGCGCTTCGGCAGATGATCCGCGAAGCCAAGGAAGCGCTCGCGAGCGGGCGATCGGTGCTGATTTTCCCCGAAGGCACCCGCGTGCCGACCGGGGCGATGCCGCCGCTCAAATCGGGCTTTGCCGGGATTTACCGCGCGCTGGGTCTGCCCGTGGTGCCGATCGCGATCGATTCGGGCGTGGTCTGGCCAAGGACCGGGCCGAAGCGCGGTGGCGTGGTGACCTTCCGCTTCGCCGATCCCGAGCCGCCGGGGCTGCTGCGCCCCGAGATCGAGGCCCGCACCCATGACGCCATCAATGTGCTGGAACCGCGCTAACCGCCGACGACATCGCGCAGGGCCGCTGCCAGCCCGCGCGTCTCCTCCTCGGTGCCGATGGTGATGCGCAACCCGTGCGGCAGGCCCTGACCCGGCAGCCAGCGGACGATATAGCCGCGCTCCATCAGGCCCTTATAGGCCTGCTCGGCACTGACATCGCCTTCGAACAGCACGAGCAGGAAATTGGCGTGGCTCGGCACGGCGCGCAGGCCCTTGTTGCCCAATGACGCGACTTCACTCGCCAGCCACGCGCGCCACGTCGCATTATGGGCGCGCGCCGAATCGACAAAGGCTTCGTCGTGCAGCGCAGCGACAGCGGCGCGCTGACCCGCTGTGGTAACATTGAACGGCAAGCGGATGCGGTGCAGCGCCTCGATGATCGCCGCCGAGGCATAGCCCCAGCCGACACGCTCGGCGGCCAGACCGTAAATCTTCGAAAAGGTCCGCGTGACGAGGACATTGGGCGCGGTCATCGCCAGCGCGAGTCCGGCGTCATCCTCCTCCGCGCTCAGATATTCGGCATAGGCCTGATCGAGCACCAGCAGCACGCTCGACGGGAGTGCCGCGTGGAGCCGCGCAATTTCCGCACGGGGGACGAAAGTGCCGGTCGGATTGTTCGGGTTGGCAATGAACACGATCCGCGTGCGCTCAGTCACGCAGGCCAGCACCGCGTCGATATCGGTCGCATAGTCCTTGTCGGGTGCCACCACCGGCGTGGCTCCCACCCGGCGCGCCGCGATTTCATACACCGCAAAGCCGAACTTCACGAAAATCACTTCGTCGCCTTGTCCAGCAAAGGCACCGGCGGCGAGGTGGAGGATATCGTCCGACCCTGTCCCGTAAATCACGCGCGCCGGATCGAGACCGTATTTCGCCGCCACCGCTTCACGCAGGATCGCCGCGCCCGGATCGGGATAGCGATCGAGCGAGCGGCTCTCGACTTCCAGCGCCGCGCGCGCGGCGGGTGAGGTGCCGAGCGGATTCTCGTTCGCCGAGAGTTTTACCAACTTGCGCCCGTCATCAGCGGTCGACCGGCCGGGGACATAGGGGGCAATGGCCATCACCCAGGGTTTTGGGACAGGAGCGTTCATGGCTCTCGCCCCTAGCGGCTGCGCATTGACAAGCCAAGCACGCGCGCCCTAGCCGCTTTGCCCATGTCGCACGACGCGCGCTTCGGCCTTGGCCGCACGATTTTGCTGGCCGGACCGCTGCCGCTCGATTCGGGCGCCAGCCTTGCGCCGGTCGAGATCGCCTATGAAACCTATGGCGCGTTGGATGCGGATGGCGGCAACGCGATCCTCATCTGCCATGCGCTCACCGGCGACCAGCATGTCGCGAGCCCGCACCCGATCACGGCCAAGCCCGGCTGGTGGGCGCGGATGGTGGGGGAGGGGAAGCCGATCGACCCCGCGCGGCATTTCATCATCTGCGCCAATGTGCTCGGTAGTTGCATGGGGTCGTCAGGCCCCGCGAGCCTTGCCGGTGATGGCGCGCCTTATGCGATGCGCTTTCCGGTCATTACGATCCGCGACATGGTCCGTGCGCAGGCGATGCTGCTCGACCATCTCGGCGTCGGCGTGCTGCGCGCGGTGGTCGGCGGGTCGATGGGGGGGATGCAGGCGCTAAGCTGGGCCGCGACCTATCCGGCGCGGGTGCGCGCC
>JAIETY010000148.1 GCA_019744885.1 Sphingomonas sp. | reverse complement strand
CTGCTGCTGGCCGCGCCGCGTGGTTTCTGCGCCGGTGTTGACCGCGCGATCGCCATCGTCGAGCTGGCGCTGCAGCGCTATGGCGCGCCGGTCTATGTCCGGCACGAGATCGTCCACAACAAATATGTCGTCGACAGTTTGCGGGCCAAGGGCGCGATCTTCGTCGAGGAACTTGAGGAAATGCCCGACGGCGTGCCCGTGGTGTTTTCCGCGCACGGCGTGCCCAAATCGGTGCCGGTCGAGGCCGAGACACGCGGCCTTGCCTATCTCGATGCGACCTGCCCGCTGGTATCAAAGGTCCACCGCCAGGCCGAGCGGCTGGTCGAGCAGGGCCGCCATATCATTTTCGTCGGCCACGCAGGCCATCCCGAAGTCGTCGGCACCTTTGGCCAAGTCCCCAATGGCGCGATGACCTTGGTCGAAACGGCGGAAGATGCCGAAACCGTCGTGGTTGACGACCCGGGCAATATCGCTTTCCTGACGCAGACCACCCTGTCGGTCGACGACACCGCCGATATCGTCGCGGTGCTTCAGCGCCGTTTCCCCGACATCAAGGCGCCGCGCGGCGAGGATATTTGCTACGCGACGTCAAATCGGCAGGCAGCGGTGAAGGCGATTGCCGATCACTGCGATGCGATGCTCGTGATTGGTGCTACCAACTCGTCGAATTCGCTGCGGCTGGTCGAAGTCGCCGAACGCCACGGTATCCCGGCGCGGCTGATCCAACGCGCCAGCGATCTTGATCTGGCGTGGCTCAATGGTATCCGCACGCTGGGTATTACCGCGGGTGCGTCCGCCCCTGAAATTCTCGTGCGCGAGCTCGTCAATCGACTCGCCGAGCATTTCACGATCACCGAGCGTGAAGAAGAAACGACGCGCGAGACGATTTCGTTTAAGCTGCCGCGCGGCCTCGAAGCCGCCACCGTCTAGGCGCTTGGCGGTCTACACGCCTGTGTCGGCCGAGGCATTGGCCGATTTCCTGACGCGATTCGATGTCGGCGAACTGGTGTCAGCCAAGGGCATCGCCGAGGGCGTCGAGAACAGCAACTACATGGTCGACACGACCCGCGGGCGTTTCTTCCTGACGCTCTACGAAAAGCGCGTCGACGTGGCTGACTTGCCCTATTTCATGGCGCTGCTCGATCACCTCGACGCCAAGGGGCTGCCGGTGCCGCCCGCGATCAAGGACCGGCGCGGCGTCAAGATTCATGAACTGGAGGGCAGGCCCGCGTGCCTCATCAAGTTTCTGCCCGGGGTGTCACCGTCGCACCCGACTCCGGCCCAGGCCCGTGCGGCGGGCGCCGAGCTCGGGCAGATGCACCAAGCGGTCTCCGATTTTGCGCTGCTTCGGACGAATTCGATGGGCGTCGACAGCTGGGCACCGTTGTTCGATCGCTGCGGCCCCGATCTTGAACGCATCCAGCCGGGGCTGTACGACGAAGCTGCCCGCATGCTCGAAGGCGTACTTGCGCAGTGGCCCGCGAACGAAGCCCTGCCGCGCAGCGCCATTCACGCCGATCTGTTTCCCGACAATGTGCTGATGCTCGGCGACAAGGTGACCGGGCTGATCGACTTCTATTTCGCATGCACCGATTTTCGCGCCTTTGACCTCGCGGTGATGCACACCTCTTGGGCATTCGATGCGACCGGTGGGCATTATGACGATGCGGTCGGCCGCACGCTGGTCGAAGGGTATCGCAGCGAGGTCGCGCTGACCGACGCGGAGTTAGCCGCCCTGCCCGCGCTCGCGCGCGGTGCCTGTCTGCGCTTTTTCCTCAGCCGGGCATGGGACTGGCTCAATACCCCCGGCGACGCGCTGGTGACGCGCAAGGACCCGCTCGCCTATCGCCGCCGCTACGATCACTACGCTAGCGTCGGCGCCTTCGCATGACCGAACTGCCCAAAGTCGAAATCTTCACTGATGGCGCCTGCAAGGGCAATCCCGGTCCCGGCGGCTGGGGCGCGGTGCTCCGGATGGGCGCGACCGAGAAGGAATTGTCGGGCGGCGAAAAGCTCACGACCAACAATCGCATGGAAATGATGGCGGTGGTAAAGGCGCTCACCGCGCTAAACCGCCCATGCGCCGTCACGCTATCGACCGACAGCCGCTACGTGATGGACGGGCTGACCAAATGGATCCACGGCTGGCAGAAGAATGGCTGGAAAACCGCCGACAAGAAGCCGGTCAAGAACGCCGATCTGTGGCAGGAACTGCTCGCTGCCGCCAAACCGCACCGCATCGCCTGGCAATGGGTGAAGGGCCATGCCGGCCACCCCGAAAATGAGCGCGCCGACAAGCTCGCCAGCGATGCCGCAGTGGCAGCAAGTCGTGGCGCCTAGCGCCCGCCGCGCGAATCGGACATAGCGTCCCCGCCGCAGTCGAAAAGGGGATCGAACGCGCGATGTCCATGATGCCACGCCGCCGCGCTTCGGGGACGCGCCGCGTCGCCTATAGCCAGTTCGGGCTGCAGGTGCTCGCTGTCAGCATCGTAGCGCATGTGCTCCAGATCGTCACCCAGACGACCTATCCGCTGCTGTTCATCGTCAACATCGCCGCGCTCTTCTATCTGCGCGCGCGCGCGACGCGCTATATACGCAGCGGTCGGGCCGATTTCGACGCCGTGATCGCGGCCGAAATGATGGTGGCCTTTGGCGTGCTGTCGCTGATTCTGGGCATCACCAGCGCGGTTTTGCCACTGTTTCTGGGGAGCGTCAGCCTGCGCGTCGACGATTTATCGGCGCTGGCGACGCTGGCTGTCCCCTTCCTCGAAGGGCTTGCGACCGCCGGCCTCGCCCCGTTCTTTGCTGTGCTGCTGCGGATTGAGGCGCATGAGGTCGAAACCTCGTTCGACACCAGCGTCGACATGTCCAATCTCGCGACCGCCACGCGCGATCTGACCCGCGAAGTGCGCGCCGCGTTCAATGCGATCCGTCAGCTCCAGGAATCGGCACAGGATGCGACGGTCGCGACGCATCTGCTCGCCGACGAAGTACGCGGGGATGCCGGTAAACTGTCGCGCGCCTTTGAGGCGGGCGAAATGCAGCTCAAATCGCTGGGGATCTCGGCGGAGACCAGCAGCGCCGAGGTCGCCCGGCTGGCGACCGAAACCGCCAAGCTCAACGCCACCGCGACCGAGGCAAGCGCGATGCTGCGCGCGCTGGGTGATTTGATCGAATCGGTCGAACGCTTCGTCAAACCGACTGCCGGCGCCGAATGAGCCTCGCATGAGCAGGGGCTCGCCGCGCAGCACTTTGCACATGCAGATGGGGCAGGAGACGATCTACCTGCTGCTCGCTGTGACGATGTTCACAACGATCATCCTCGGCGGCTATCTGCTGGCGATCGCGCGCGCCAAACCGCGCGAGGACCCGCCGATCATCGTGCTGCCCGAAGCACAGGGATTCTCGTTTGCCGCCGGCTCGGCCGCGCTGACGCCGGGCTTTGAGGATCGACTGCGGCGCTCGGTCATCCCGCGCATCCGCCAGATCGGGCAGCAATATCAGGCGTCGGTGATCGAGGTCATCGGCCACACCGACGCGGTCCCGCGCAAGAGCGGGTCGGGCCGCAGCAATCTCGATGCCGTACTGGTGCCACTGCTGCTCGGCAAGGAAACGGTCGCGCCCGAGGCGGTCGATAACGCCGGATTGGGGATGGCCCGCGCCGTTTCGGTCGCGCGCTTCATGCGCGGCGCGGGGTTGCGCGATTTTATCCTCGTGCCGCTGTCGGCGGGACCGTTCCTGAAGCCCGACGATAGCGTGATCACGGCGGATGACGTGGCTGCCGACGAATCGCGCCGCCGCATCGAAGTGCGCCTGCGCCGCCGCGAGGCGCGCTAAACCCGCAGTTTCAGCACGTCGTGATAGCGGTTGAGCTCGACGAACCGCTGGTGCGCGGCGGCTTGGGAAACGGGGTCCGCCTGTGCCGCATCAGGGTGGGCGGTCCGTGCAAGCTCACGGAAACGCCGACGCAGCGCGACCGCATCGGGCCGCTCGTCGATTGTCCAGCCGAAGAACAGCAACGCCCGGTCGTAGTCCGATCGCGGACCCACCGCGCGCGGGAGCCGATAACCGCCGGGCGACGCGCCCTCGATCGCATCGGCCAAAGCGAACAGGCTCTGGTTAGCTTTGGCGAGCCGCTCGATCAGCCGATCGACGTCGCTCACCCGAAGCGCAGGATTGCCCATCAACACGCGCCGGACGCCAGCCGCCTCAGCCATCGCCTGTATCCGTCGCTGCCCTTGGGGTGCGGCACTCCATCCCGGCGGCCAGCGCGTTTCAAGCAGTGCCGACAGCCGTCGATGCTCGCCCCAGCCGGCATCGAACGCCAGCATGTGCTGATTGAGTTCGTCGGCGATGCGTTCGGCATTGGCGGCGATCTCGGCGGGCACGGCAAGCGGATTGGCAACGCCAGCGCGCATGTCGCGGATGAACGCGTCAAGCACGGCGAGGCGATGGTCCGGCGGCCAGCGCGCGTCGATGCGCGCAATCTTTTCGAAGGTTTCGATGACTTGCGCCGCAAGCCGCACCGCACGGTAATCGCCGGAGCATAGTCGGGCTTCGAGCGCGACCGCGACTTCGGGATCGACGCGGTCGAACACGTGATCGATCGAAAAGAGCAGGTCGAGCACGGTATTCGCCCGCTCGATTTCGGCTGCGTCGCGGCGCCTGATCCCCTCGGGATCAATGCCGATCGCCTGCAGGAAAGCCGTGACGCCGTGATAGGGATCGCGCTCGGCATCAACGAAGCGCCAAAGCTGGCCGGGAAAGGGTTCGAGCCCAACCTGGTCGAACATGTCGACGACCGCGCGGCGCCGCATCCGCTTGATCCGGGCGAGCGTTTTCGCTGACGCCGGGTCGTCGCGTCGCGCGCGCGATGCAGCACCTTGTGGCCGCGCGACGGCGGGTGAGCTGATGATCGTCGGTGCTAGCCGGTCGTCACTCTGCCGCCCAAACAGCCCGCGCCAGCCGCGTCGCTGGCCGCCGCGCGGGCGCTGGCGCAAGCGCCACGCCAGGCCCTGCCCGCCGAACAGGCCGCCGATCCAGCCGAAATAACCGCCTTGTGCCACGTGCTTCGCGCCTTCAGCCCGCCGCCATCATGCGGCGGCGGGCAGGCAATACCGGATCGGGCATCGCTATCGGCAGATCGACCGCGATGATCAGTCCAGATTCTCTTCGGTCTCGGCGCCGGGGCCGTTCTTCTTGATCGATTCGATTGCATTGATGGCCGATGCTTTGCTGGAATAGCCTTCGGTCCAGAACATCAACTCGCTGTTATATTTGAACTTTGCGACGAACTCGCCGGCCTTGTTCTTTTCGATCACGAATTTATGCGCCATGATGTGCTCCCCTCGGTTGTTTTGAGCTTGGCGAGGGTAGCGCAGCGATTTGTCTGGCGCCAGTCGGGGCGTGGCGGTCAGCCGAAACGGGTCGGCGCGTAGCGCGTGCTGTCGATCGCGGCGACGGCTTCCGGTGGCGCGGCACGGCGCAACAGGCTCGCGGCGAGCATCGCAGCGGCAGGCGCGGTCTGGATGCCGAATCCGCCTTGCCCCGCGAACCAGAAGAAGTCGTCCACGCCGCCGTCAAAGCCGATCACGGGCAGCCGATCGGGTGCAAAGGTGCGCAGTCCCGCCCAGCGCCGCTCGACCGCTGCGACGCGCCAGTCGACGACGTGCTCAAACCGGTCGATGGCGATGGCGACGTCGATTTCCTCGGGGGCCGAGTCGCATGGTTGCGACGGGATTTCGTCGTGGGGGCTCAGCCACAGCCGCCCGCCCGCTTCGGGCTTGAAGTAGAAGCTGCCGCCGATGTGCGCGACATGGGGCATGCCGTCAGGCGTAGCCGGATCAGTGCGTAGCTGCGCCATCGTACGGCGGAAAGCGTCAAGCCCCAGCGGCGCGATGCCCGCGATGCGCGCGACTTCGTCGGCCCAGGCACCCGCCGCATTGGCGATGATTCCCGCCTGCCAGGTCGCACCTGGCGTTTCGATCCGCCAGCCGCCGTTCTCCCGCGCCGCCGCGACCAATCCGGCACGCAGGGCGATCTCGGCGCCGCCCCGGCGGGCACGCGCGAGATAATGCTGATGCAGCCCAGCGACGTCGATATAGGCGCAGCTCGGTTCGCTGATCCCGATCGTCCAGTCGGCGCGCAGCCCCGGCACGATCGCGCGTGGGTCGACGCGCTTGAGCGAAATCCCGCTCGTCGCAAATTCGGCGATGAAGGCGTCGGCAGCCGCAGCATCGTCGGCGCGGCCAATGTGCAGCGAGCCAAGCGGTTCCAGAAAGCCATTGCCGATCAGATACGCCCCCGACGCGCTGGTCAGCGGCTGCACCCCCGGCCCGCCATAGGTTTCGGACCAAAAGGCGGCCGAGCGACCGGTCGCATGATAGCCCGGAGCATCCTCAGCTTCGATCAGGAGGACGCTAGCATGCGCGGCAAGCTCAGCCGCCAGGCTGGCACCAGCAATCCCGGCGCCGATAATCGCCACATCGAAGCGCTTCATGCAGCGGGCACGCGCGCGGCCAGGAACAGATCGATTTCGGCGATCGCCCGGTTGCGAACCGGATCGACTTCGCGCAGCACTTCGTGCGCGGCCTCGTCGCCGAAACGCACCAGCCGGGCGTCGGGCAACTGCCCCGCCACCGCGACCGCGACGCGCGCATCGACCAGCGCATCGGCCATCGGCGCCAGCACGAGCAGCGGCACGGCCAATGTCTTGAGGCGCGGATCGTTGCGCACGGCCTGCGTCGAGGCAAAGGCCGCGATCACCCAGCGCCAGCTCGGTGGCCCCAGCACCAGTTCGGGATGGGCGTGCTGCCACCACAGCTCATCGGCATAGCGATCGACATCATGCGTCAACAGGCTCTGGCGCGTGTCGGTGGCGCCGGGCTTCTCATTCTCGCGCCATGCCGCCCGCGCGCCATTGCCGATGCCGCCGATCATGCCCGCGATGCGCGCGCCGAGCCAAGGGCCGAAGGCGCTTTTGAGCCCCAGCATCGGCGCAACAAGCACCGCCGC
>JAIETY010000104.1 GCA_019744885.1 Sphingomonas sp. | reverse complement strand
CTCGACATGGGCGCGTTGCTCGCGGGCACGCGCTATCGCGGCGATTTCGAAGAGCGGCTGAAGGCGGTCGTCAACGAGCTCGAAAAGCTGCCCGACGCGATCCTGTTCATCGACGAAATCCACACCGTGATTGGTGCAGGCGCGACCAGCGGCGGCGCGATGGACGCGTCGAACCTCTTGAAGCCCGCGCTGTCGGGCGGCACGATCCGCTGCATCGGCTCGACCACCTACAAGGAATTCCGCAACCATTTCGAAAAGGATCGCGCGCTGCTGCGGCGGTTCCAGAAAATCGACGTCAACGAACCGACGATCGAGGATACGATCAAGATTCTCGCCGGACTGCGCACCGCGTTCGAAGACCATCATAATGTCAAATACACCCCCGACGCGATCAAGTCGGCGGTCGAACTCAGCGCGCGCTACATCAACGATCGCAAGCTGCCCGACAAGGCAATCGATGTGATCGACGAAGTCGGCGCGATGCAGATGCTGGTGCCGCCCAGCCGCCGCAAGCGGACAATCACCGCCAAGGAAATCGAAGCGGTGATCGCGACGATGGCGCGCATCCCGCCCAAATCGGTGTCGAAGGACGACACCAAGGCGCTCGCCACGCTCGAAAACGACCTCAAGCGCGTGGTGTTCGGCCAGAATTCGGCGATCGAAAAGCTCGCCTCGGCGATCAAGCTCAGTCGTGCGGGCCTGCGCGATCCCGACAAGCCGATCGGCAATTATCTGTTCACCGGCCCGACCGGCGTCGGCAAGACCGAAGTCGCGCGCCAGCTCGCGTCGATCATGGGCATTCCGCTCCAGCGCTTCGACATGAGCGAATATATGGAGCGACATTCGGTCAGCCGGCTGATCGGTGCGCCCCCGGGCTATGTCGGCTTCGACCAGGGCGGGTTGCTCACCGATGCCGTCGACCAGCAACCGCATTCGGTGCTGCTGCTCGACGAAATCGAAAAGGCGCACCCCGATCTGTTCAACATCCTGCTCCAGGTGATGGACAATGGTCGCCTGACCGACCAACACGGCAAGAGCGTCGACTTCCGCAATGTCATCCTGATCATGACGACCAATGCGGGCGCGAGCGACATGGCGCGCGAGACTGTCGGCTTCGGCAACCTGACGCGTGAGGGCGAGGACGAGCAGGCGGTGCAGAAGATGTTCACGCCCGAGTTCCGCAACCGGCTCGATGCGATCGTGCCGTTCGGCTATCTGCCGACCGACGTCGTCGCGCGGGTGGTGGAGAAGTTCATCCTCCAGCTCGAATTGCAGCTTGCGGACCGCGGCGTGCACATCAAGCTGGACGAAGATGCCAAGGCGTGGCTGACCACCAAGGGCTATGACAAGCTCTATGGCGCGCGGCCGATGGGGCGGCTGATCCAGGAAAAGGTCAAGCAGCCGCTCGCCGAGGAACTGCTGTTCGGCAAGCTCGTCCACGGCGGCGAAGTGACGGTAAAGCTGAAGGACGACGCGCTCGCGTTCGAAATCACGCCCGCCGCGCCGAAAAAGCCGAAGAAGAAGGGCAAGGCCGAGGCGGTCGAGGCGGAGTGAGCGTTGGGCCGGGGTCGACGCAGGCTGGCCCCGGCGTCACCGTTCTTCCGCCAACAGATCAAAGAGTCGGGTAAAGCCAGCGCGTCACGAGGTTCGTGCAGCCTGATCGAATGCCATCACGACAAAATAGGATTCGCTGGGATCGATCGGCGCGTTTTCCTGCTTTCCGCCGTTCAACCTGCGAAAGGTCACCACGTCGGCAGCTTGCGCTGGCGCGATACGGTATCCTAGCGATTCCATATCTGCCGCCCAATCGTCAGCCGATGCTTGATCGGTAAACACTCGGATGCGGACGTCTTTCATCATTGCCCCCTATTTCAATACGGCGGCCAGCGCCTTTTCCCATTCGTCGGCGGTCAGATAGCTTGCGACCGCCCCCGATTTGATGGCGGCGCCGCATTCTGCAGCCGAACCAGCCCCGGAGCATCCCTTAACGAAACCATCGTTCGCGGCGAGACCAAGGCTCGCGTCGATGGCCGCCAGACGGCTGGCAAAATCGCCGGACGCGCTGATTTTGGCCGCAACTGAATCCCGAAAACTTTGGCGCTTGGATTCGCGCGTCGCGACCGAGGTTTGCGCTGCCAACACGGCGGCAACCCTGTCGGGCGACCCGTAGATGGTTTCGCTTCGTGCTTTCTCGGTCGCGCTCTCGGTCGCCGCCACGAGCGATGAGCCGTGCGTCGCCAGCTCGCGAGCTGCAAGGCCGGTGGCGAAATACTGCGCGATGCCACCCCCTGCTTTCGGACCCGCGCCCGCCGAGACATCATATCTGGTGCCAAAGCTGGCCAGCACCGAATAAGCGTCAAGATCGTCGCCCGAATTGCCCGTAAATTTGCAATTGACCGGCACCGTCGGCGGCGGGGTTGTGGTCGCCGGGCACGGCGACAGCTTGTCCGCCGTACCGCCCGTATTCGCCAGCAACGGCAGCAGCACCAGTTCCTGCCGATTATACCCCAGCTGGATCGCAGGGGTCTGCGTCGCATCAGCGCCGACCTTGATACCAAGCTGGGTATTCGTCCCAAAGATCAGCAAATTGGTATGACGCGGCGTCGTCGCGCAACCGCTTAGTGCGGCGGCGGCGATGATTGTGGCGGCGAAAGCCCTGGTGCTTGGGATGATCTTGCGCCGGTTCCGGTAATGCATGCCCCCTCCATCGATCGTACGAGTGTTTCGACATTCTTCAGCTCGGCATGGTCGCGCACGATGATCACCACGCGGCAGTCTTCGGGCCGGGCGAACACGAACTTGCTATCGCGCCACCCCAGAAACACGCTACCATCGACGCCTAGTCCCAGCGTCTTTACATCGACCGCAATCAGCGGCCCGGTCGAGTCCGGAAACACAACCCGAACCAGCCCCAAATAATAATGCGTCCCGCGCGCACCGCTGGTCGGTATCGACGTGCACCCGGCCAACGACACGAGCGCAACCAACGGTAAAACCCTCGGTCCGCTCCGCATCACCACCTCATCAGGTCACCGTATGGACGATTCCGACTCGATTGCGAGCGTAACAAGATGAGACTGCTACCCTTCGGCCAAGTCAACCGAACCGCACCACAACGGACCTAAATGCGCTGAAATATCGTTTACCGGATGTTGGTGTCCTGGCCGCTATTTGTCGACAATGCCTTGGCTCCGCCTCTTTCCGCGCCTTGCGCTGGCGATCTTGGGCGTGATGCTGATCGCCGCACCTGCAACCGCGCGCGCTGATGTCGGGATGATTGGCGATCCGGTGTCGATCTGCATTGCGCGCGCCGAGCCGGGACAGCGCGTGACGGACTTGTTCTCGAGGAGAATCCCGGTCGACTGCTCCTCCCCGCAACGCGATTTTGGGAGCGGCGATTTCTGGGTGCTGTCGTCGCGGGTCAACCGCACAGGCGATGTCGCGCTCCGATCGGGCAGTGTCTGGCAGGCGCGCCGCAATGTTTATGCGCTCTACGCCGACGGCACGATCACCGAGCGGACCGTCGACGGGCGCGCGGCGAGCCGCGACCTCCAGCTCGGTGCGATCTTCCTCGACCGGCTGTCAGCGCGCGATGCGCCGCTGGTGCGTGTTGCCTGGAAGATTGAGGGCTCCGCGAATTTGCGGGGCATTGTCACCGGCCCAAGGCTGGCGACACTCCGCGAAAGCGGTTGGTCGAACCTTTATCTGGCGGCGATCTATGCAGCCTTTGCCGGCATGTGCCTCGCGCTGATCATCCACCACCTCGCGCTGTGGGCAGCAATGCGGCACCTTTTTCAGCTGAAATATGTGCTGATGGTGGTGATCCTGCTCGGCTTCACCTTCACCTCGTCAGGGGCGATTGCCTGGGCCTTTCCCGGCATCGACAATAATGACCGGCTGCGGCTCAACTATATCGGGCTGGGCTTGTCCGCCGCCGCCGCGCTCAGCTTCGCGCGCAGCTTTTTCGAAGAGCGCGTCTTTGCCGGCGCGGTTGGCCGGTCGGCGACTTTTGTGTCGTTGGCGGTGTTGGCCGCGTCCTTCGGCTATGCAGCCCTCGCGCCGTGGCAGATGCTGCTGCTCGACAAGGCGTTCGCAATCGCCTTTCTGGCGTTGATCGGCTTTGTCGGCGTCATTCTTTGGCGCGCGTGGCGGTTGCGCAGCAATTATCTTTGGGTGTTCGCGCTCGCCTGGGGGGCGCCGGTTGCCTTTGCCGCACTCCGCGTCGCCAATAATTTCGGTCTGATCGGCTGGAGTTTCTGGGTCGACCAGTCGACGATGCTGTCGATGGCCGCCGAGGCATTGCTGTCGTCGGTCGGCATTACCTATCGCATTCGCTTGCTGAGCCGCGAGCGCGACGAGGCGCGGCTTCAGGAACTCGCCGCGCGCGCGCTTGCCGATGCCGATCCGCTGACAGGGCTGCTCAATCGGCGGGCGTTTCTGCACGGGGCGATCGGGCGCGAGGGTGACCAGACGCTGTTCGTCATCGATCTCGACCACTTCAAGGCGGTCAACGAGACGATCGGCCACGACGGCGGCGACGAAGTGCTGCGGGTGTTCGCGCGCGGACTGCGCGCCGCGACACCCGAGGGCGCTTTGGTAGCACGCATCGGCGGCGAGGAATTCGCGGTGGTGATGGACGCCAAACGCGCGGTCGACCCTGATGATCTGCTCGCGCGGCTGCGGGTCGAGCGGATGCCGTTTGACATGGCCATCACCGCGAGCATCGGCACCTTCACCGGCCCGCTCGCCACCGAAAGCGACTGGAAAACCCTCTATCGCGGCGCCGACCGCGCGCTTTATGCGGCCAAGGCCGATGGCCGCGACCGCGTGCGCGGTGGCGTACCCCGCGCCGCCTGAGCCTGTCGGCATCGGCTTGTGGCGCACCCCCCGTTCGGCTATGGTTAAACCGCTCGGGAGGGTGGGATGCACATGCGCCGGACTGCCATTGCTGTAATCGCGCTGCTGCTGCTGGCCGTCACCGCCGTGCGCCATCCGTCGGCCGATATCCGTGTGATCGCGCATCAGGTTGGCGATCCGGCGCCGCGTCAGGTCACGGCTGCCATTGATCTGGGCGTGATGGCATTCTCGCTGCTGATCACCTGGACGGGCAAGCGCTTCAGCTAAGCCGCCTTGCACGCCTTTGCGGGCTTGCTTACACCATTGTGAATGAGTGATCCCGAAGCCGTTTGGCGCACCGCCTATCGCCACCCCGGTAGCTGGGAGGTGCCGCTGCCACCGCTTTCGATGGTCGAGCTGTTCAATCGCGCCGCGACCACGCATGGCACCGCGCCGCTGATCGATTTTCTCGGTCGTCACTATAGCTATGCCGAAACACTCGACGGGGCGAACCGGGTGGCGGCAGGTCTGGCCGCGCTCGGCTATGGGCAAGGCGACCGGATCGGGCTGTTCCTGCCCAATGTCCCGCATTATCTCGCGGCTTATTACGGCATCTTGAAACTGGGCGCGACGGTGGTGAATTTCTCGCCGCTCTACACGCCCGCCGAACTCGCGCATCAAGTCGCCGATTCAGGGACGCGGCTATTGTTCACCATTTCCGCAACCGCGCTGCTGCCGACCGCGATCAAGGTGCTGAACGACAGCGCGCTTGAGCGGTTGGTGGTCGGCTCGGTCGCGGGCGCCCTGCCCGCCGCCAAGTCGGTGCTCTACCGCTGGTTCAGCCGCAAGGACATTGCCGCCAAGCCCGACGACGCGCGGATCATCGCTTTTTCGAAGCTGATCGCCAATGACGGCCGTCATGCCGCCGCGACGATCAACCCCGAGCAGGACGTGGCGCTGATCCAGTACACCGGCGGCACCACCGGCACGCCCAAGGGTGCGATGCTGACTCACCAGAATCTGTCGGCCAATGCGCGCCAGGTCAATGCGATCGACCCAAAGCCCGGGATGCCCGACCGCATCCTCGGCGCGCTGCCTCTATTCCATGTGTTCGCCAACACCTGCGTGCTCAACCGCACGGTGTTGAGCGGCGGCTGCATCATCATGCTGCCGCGCTTCAATGCGGCGCAAGCGCTCGGCGCGATCGGCCGGTCGAAGGTAACGGCGGTGCCCGGGGTGCCGACGATGTATCAGGCGCTGCTCGACAATCCCGCGCTCGCCAAGACCGATTTCAGCCATTTGCGCGTCTGCATTTCGGGCGGCGCGCCGCTGCCGCCCGAACTCAAGACCCGCTTCGAGCGCGTCACCGGCTCGACCCTGATCGAGGGCTATGGCCTGTCCGAAAGTTCAGGCGTCGTCTCGGCCAATCCTTACGAGGCCGAGGGCAAACCCGGCACGATCGGCCAGCCGATTCCGGGCACGCGGATCGCGCTGGTCGACAAGGAAGACCCGTCAAAGCCTGCACCCGAGGGCGAGCCCGGCGAGATCATCGTCGCTGGCCCGCAGATCATGAAGGGCTATTGGCAGCGCCCCGAAGCCGATGCCGAAGTGTTCGTCACCGATGCGGCGGGCACGCGCTGGCTGCGCACGGGCGATGTCGGCACAATCGACGCCGACGGCTTCGTCAAGATCGTCGACCGGCTCAAGGACATGATCGCGGTCGGCGGCTTCAAGGTGTTTCCGAGCCAGATCGAAGCCGTGCTTTACACCCACCCTGCGGTGAAGGAGGCGCTGGTGATCGGCATCCCCGACACCTATCGCGGCGAACATCCGCGCGCCTATGTGACGCTCAACGACGGCGCGACCGAGACCGGCGAGGTGCTGACCGCGTGGCTCAACCCGCAGCTCGGCAAGCATGAGCGGGTCGATGAAGTCGTGGTGCGGCTGACCATGCCCAAGACGATGATCGGGAAACTGAGCCGCAAGGATCTGGTGGCCGAGGTTTTGGGGTAAGTTTCGGCCCCGCACAGGATGTTGCACCCTAAACTCAACCCGTTCGTGCTGAGCTTGTCGAAGCACTGTCCTTCTTCTTCGAGCCGGTCGCAGAAGAAGGACGGCCCTTCGACAAGCTCAGAGTCTGATTCATAATTATCCTTTGTGATTTCATATTCTTGCGATGCGGCGGGCGAAGAGTTGGATTGAGGCGATG
>JAIETY010000154.1 GCA_019744885.1 Sphingomonas sp. | reverse complement strand
GAGAGGTCGCGGACGCGTCTGGCCTCAGCAAGGGTGACGCAAGCAAGGCCGTTGAGGCGGTCTTCGGCGCGATCTCGGCAGCGCTCACCAAGGGCGACGAAGTGCGCCTGGTGGGCTTTGGCACCTTTTCGGTGAGCAAGCGCAAGGCATCGACGGGCCGTAATCCGCGCACCGGCGAGCCGATGACGATCAAGGCATCGTCGCAGCCCAAGTTCAAGGCGGGCAAGGTGTTGAAGGATTCGGTCAACTAAGGTTGTGGCTGCGCGGGGCTGGACAAGCCAAGCGCGGCTGTTAAAGGAATCGCAAGCGGGCGGCGGGTAACCGTCGCCCGATTTGTTTCCCGGAACATATTTCGGGCGCGTAGCTCAGTGGTAGAGCACTGTGTTCACACCGCAGGGGTCGCAAGTTCAATCCTTGCCGCGCCCACCATCAAACAGGCCCCGGGCGTCGCGCGCCGGGGCCTTTTTATTGCGTCTTCATAACGCACACCCGCACGTGGCAGCGTGGTTGATCGCGCGCGTTGCCTCAGGCAAGGGGCAGGGACTAGCAACAGCGAGTGAGGTGCCGTGTGCGATTGATGATCCCCCTCGTGCTCATGTCGCTGGCCGCGTGTGCGCCGCAGGGCGAAACCGGCAATGCTGCGACCGCCGCGGCCAATGCCGCCATGCCCGTGGTCCAGCCTGGCATGCGCGGCGACGAACCCGCCGATTCGGCAAGCGCCACGGCTGCGCGCGATTTGGTCGAGCATTATTTCGCGATGATCGACAAGCGCGACTATGCCGGTGCGTATCGGTTGTGGGGCAATGGCGGCAAGGACGCCGGCGGCACGGCCCAAGAATTCGCCGAATCCTTCGCAATCTATTCGAAATACGAGCCCCAAGCCGGGACCGCGTCGGAAATTCATGCGCGCGACGGCATGCAATATGTGCTGGTGACGGCAAAAGCGCATGTCGAGAACAAGAAAACGCGCAAGACTGCTGACCGCGAGGGAGCGGTGATGCTGCGGCGATCGACCAATCCCGATGATCCCGTTGTCGAGAAGCGTGACTGGCGTATCTGGGGCGTGGATTTGCGCGTCCGGAGCTGATCCGCGACCGGCGCGGCAGTTGATTGACCGCGCGGCCTGGCTTCATGCTACCGTTGAAATTGCCGCTGCGTCTTTGGGCAGCGCCAAGACGGAGAGCAGGGCCATGAACCGACGCGATTTCCTGGCGCTGGCGCCATTCGGCATGGCGGCGGCAGCGATCCCGTCAGTAGCGCGCAGTCAAGCCGCGTCGAGACCGATCTTGCTTGTACCTGATGCCGTGTTCGACGGCCGCGATGGCCAGCGCCACGCCGGATGGCGCGTGCTGGTGCGTGGCGAGATGATCATCGCGGTCGGCCCCGATATTGTTGCTCCCGCTGATGCCAAAACAATCGCGCTCCCCGGCACGACATTGTTGCCCGGGCTGATCGACGCGCATGTCCATCTGTTCCTGCATCCCTACAACGAAGCGCCCTGGAACGATCAGGTGCTGAAGGAACCGCTCGCGTTGCGCACGGTGCGCGCCGCAGCCAATGCCCGCGCGACCTTGATGGCGGGCTTTACGACGGTACGCGATCTCGGCACCGAGGGCGCGGGCTATGCTGATGTCGGGCTCAAGGCGGCAATTGCTCAGGGGATCGTGCCAGGTCCGCGCATGCTCGTGGCCACCCGCGCGCTGGTGGCAACCGGCAGCTATGGACCCAAGGGATTCGATCCGGGGTTCGATGTGCCGCAAGGTGCCGAAGAAGCCGATGGCCCCGCGCTGGTTGCCGCAGCGCGCCGTCAGATCGGGCGCGGTGCCGATGTCGTCAAACTTTACGCCGATTATCGCTGGGGCCCAGGCGAGCCAAGCCGGCCGACCTTTTCGTCCGATGAGATTCGCGCCGTAGTTGACGCCGCACATGCCGCCGGACGCAAGGTCGCGGCGCACGCCAGCAGTGTGGAAGGGATGCGCAGGGCCACTCTCGCCGGGGTCGATACGATCGAACATGGCGATGGCGGGACGCCCGAGATTTTCGCACTGATGAAAGCGCGTGGCGTCGCGCTGTGCCCGACGCTGGCGGCGGGCGACGCGATCGAGCGCTATCGTGGCTGGAACGGTCTTGCACCCGAGCCGACGTCGATCATCGCCAAGCGCGCGAGTTTTGCTGCGGCGCGCGCAGCGGGCGTCACGCTGTGCGTTGGCGGCGATACCGGCGTGTTCAGCCACGGGGCGAATGCACGCGAACTCGAACTGATGATGGCTTGGGGCATGTCGCCCGCCGACGTGCTGATGGCAGCGACATCGGGCAACGCAGCGGTGCTGGGGGTCGATGATCGCGTTGGGTCGATCCGACCGGGCATGCTCGCCGATCTGGTGGCGGTTCGCGGCAATCCGCTGAGTGATACCGGTGTGTTGCGATCAATCGACTTGGTGGTCAAGGGCGGCGAAGCCGTTCACCGGCGCTGATCATGAATGGGCGCCGCCGCCGGACGTCAGATTGTCCGGCGGCGGTCACGCATCAGAAGTTGACGCTCAACCCCAAGGTGGCCGTGGTGCCGAGATTGTACAGATTGTAAAAGATCCGGTTGGGGCCGTTTTCTTGAAATTCCCGAAAACGGGTGCCGGTGATATTGCGGACTTCGAACTTCACCTCGGTGTTGACGCCGGCAAGCTTGACGCCCTGGCGCGCCACGAAATCGAGGCGGAAGCCCGGATACTCGTAAATGTCGGGCTGGCCCGATCCGCCGCGGATGGTCGCCCGGCGGCTGGCATAGTTCAGCAGAAACGTCTGTTGCGACAGGCGGTCCTGATCTTCGAAGCCCAGCTCGAGATTGGCAAGGTGGTCGGACTGCCCCGTGAGCGGCACACCATTGCGGAACAGCTGGTTGGCGCGCGTAATGCCCGAAAGGCCGAACACGCTTGCCGGATCATTTGGTCCGACCACGATCGAGGATTGCGAGAAGGTGTAGTTGGCAATCACGACCGCGCGACGCGACGCCCAGAATTTACCGTCGCCGAAGATATTCGCGAGCTTGAAGTATTTCTGCGCTTCGATTTCCGCGCCGTAAAGCGTCGCCGTCGGTGCGTTGGCGAAGCTCGTCGTCACCGTGTTGTCGCTGAAGCTGGCGAAAGTTTCGATCGGATTATCGATCCGCTTGTAAAAGCCCGCCACCGTCAACCGCTGATCGCGCGCAAAATACCATTCCCAGCGCGCTTCCGCGTTATAAAGCTGGGTGTCGACCAGGAACGGGTTGCCGCGATACTGGCGGTTATCGTCCGGATCGAAATAGTTCTGGAAAATCAACTCGCGGAACTGCGGCCGCGCAACGGTCTTTGCGCCGCTGATGCGGAACTGCATCTCAGGCGTCAGCTTGAAGGTCAAGGTGACAGCCGGCAGGAAATAATCACGACTGAGGCCAGTCCGCGCAAGCGACACTGACGGCGTGGTGAATACCTGAATGGCATTTACGCGCTGCTGCGCTGATTCGAAGCGGACACCGGTATCGAGGTTCAGCCGATCATTGATGTCCCATTGCAGCCGTGCATAGCCAGCGTGAACGACGAGGCTGGCGCCGAACACCGGGTTGCCTTCGTTGGTATCGATCAAGTTCACGCCAAAAGCGCGGATGACAGCCGGCTGGAGCAGAAGGTCGGGCCGGAAGACGCCCACACCCGCCGGGAAGTTACCGCCTGCGGTGAACAGGAATTCGCGGCGCTCGGTGCGGCGGAACGTGTCCTGATAGGCATAGCCCAGCGTGGCGGTGATTTCCGGCGTGAACTTGTACGAAAGGTCAAAGCCGCCCGAATAAAGCGTTTCGCGCAGGTTGGAAAAGCTTGTGGATGCCGTGCCACGCAACCCGTTGTTGAGCTGATTGACGAACAAGGCCCCGAAAGGGTCAGCCGCTGAATTGCTGCGGAAATATTCGAAACTCAACTCATTAGGCGCTTCGCGCCGCGAATTCGCATAAGCGCCGCGCACATCGAGCTTAAGTTGGTCGGTCAGGCGAAACTCGCCGACCAGTTGGGTATCGATCAGCTGGCGCTCGTACCAAGCGGTATCCTGCTGCTGCAATGTCGCTGTTTGCGATGTCGTTGTTCGCGTACCGACGCCAAGCCGCGCCTGTTTCAGCGTGTCGCGAATGTACAGCGTGGTCCAGCGGATCTTGTTGGGCCCAAAATCATAGGTCGCGCCGATCAACCCATCGACGACGAGGCGGTTGTCGGTAATGACGCGCTGGAAGTCGAGTTCGCGGCGCGAAAGATCAAGCGACGCGGCCGTCTGCTGCGTCGTATCGCGCGTCCGCCATCTGTTGCTGTAGCCGAACGTGGCGATAATCCCGAGCGTATCGTCGCCGATATCCCATGATTTGCCGGCTTCGAGCGACAGCGACCAATTTGGCGGCAGGGCCCGGTTGCGCTGCACGATGGCGTTGCTGCCCGTCACGAGCTGCGACGCAATCGCCTGCGTGTTGACAGTGCCCTGGCTGATTCGCTGGCCGCTATTCAGGAAATTGGCGAGCGCTGGCGGGATATCGCGTGCGCCATTGTCAAAGCCGGTCCAGTCGCTGGAGCTGCCGAAATAGGTATAGCCGAGTTGGCCCGTGGTAACGCTATCAGCACCGATGCTGCTGCTGATCGTCAGGAATGCCTGTTTTGGGGCAGTCTTGGTGGTCAGGTTGATCACACCGCCGCCATATTCGCCGGGGAAGTTGACCGAGTAGCTCTTCTGAACGAGCGTCGAACCGATGATGCTGGTCGGGAAGATATCGAGCGGCACGACGCGGCGCAGCGGTTCGGGGCTGGGGAGCGGCGACCCGTTGAGCAAGGCGAGCGAGTAACGGTCGCCAAGGCCCCGCACATAGACAAAGCCGTTGCCGACGACGCTGAGGCCGGTCACGCGCGCCAGGGCGCCCGCGATGTCGCCTTCGCCAGTGCGCGCGATGTCAGCGCTCGACAGGATCGACAGCGACTGGGAGCTGCTCTTAACCAGATTGCCGCCGCTCCGGCGTGCGGTAACGACGACTTCCGGGGCCCCGCCCGGGATCGAAACTTCGGTCGGCGCTTCCTGCGGGGGCTCGGCAGCTTGGTCTGCGGGTGGCGCAGCCGGAGCCTCCTGAGCGGTCGGCGCAGGGGCGGTCGGAGCAAGAGCCGGCGCCGTCTGGGCGCGGGCAACCGAAGGGGCCACCAGTGCGGTTGAAATTAGCAACAGGCTCGCAAGCTCGAACGGCCTCGACATCGTCTACCCCCTTGTTCAAATCCGGATGGGGCGGGGCGCTGCCCTTAGGCGACGCCCCGCCCCCAAGTCTTCAGTCCCGCGATCAGAACGTCGGGAGCGAGGTGCAGAGGCCGGTATTGCCGGTGCCGAGGTTCAGCGTCGAGCTGTTGCAGGTCCACTGGGTGTACCAGGTATCGGTCGCATTGCGGACCGCACCAGCGTAAGTCACGGCATCGAAGAATGCCGGCTGGCCACCGAGACCACCGGTCGCCGACGGGATGCCCGAAGCGGCGTGCAAGGCGCTAGGGTTGAACGCCGGAACGGCGGTTTCCGTGGCGCCGTTGATGAAGGTGCCGGTGAAGCTCGGCGTATAAGCTGCGCTGTTATTGTTGGCAGCGGTGCTGGCACCAAAAATGTCCATAACCTGTTGGTTGGTCACACCGTTTGCACCCAGGAACGGGGTAGCGCCGCACTGCATTTGCACCGAGCGGAAGACTGGCGCGCCGAGTTCGTCGTTGCCCGTCGTGGCACCGGCCACGGCACGGTTGGTGGCGTTGACACCGGGGCTGGCGACCGTGTCGGCCGTCGCGGCACGGCTGATGCGCAGGCACGACGGCGAGGGTGTCGGAGCAACCACGAAACCGTTGAGCAGCGTATAGTCCGTGCCGCCGCGCAGCAGGATAGCTGACAGGTCGGACGCGTTGTTGACGCGGTGGAAGAAGGTGAAGTTCGACACGATGACATTTTGACGCGGCAGATCGGAGTCAACGGCGTTGTCCGAATCGGCTTCGATAATCGCGTCTGTACCGCGGGAGTCGCTGCCTGCACGCTGTGCGACCAGGACATATTGGAAGTTCGCCTTTACACCGGTGTCGGTGTCGAGGTTGTCGTCTTCGGCACCAACGGCCACATAGAATCGCATGTTAACGCGACCGCCGAAGAACTCGGCGGCGTCGTCCGAACTGTTGAACGACATGATGTTGTTGAGGACGGTACCGCTGCCGGTGCCCTCGGTCGTCAGCGCTTGAAGCTCGCTGTTGGCCGAGAGGATGAAGCCCGAGTAGCGGATCTGCACGAAGCTCATCCGGCCGCTGCTTTCGGCGTTGTTCGCGCCGCCGTAGACGGCCGGGTCGATCGCGCCTTCGGTCTGGCGTTCGCACGCCGTGGTGCCGGGCGTTGCTAACGAAGCGGCGCAGTCGGTGATCTGCCCACGACCCATCAACACGACGCCGCCCCACTGACCCGACGAGGTGTCGGTGTTCAGGCCCTGGACGTTGTCACGGCTGGTGAAGATGATCGGCTGAGTCGCGGTGCCGACGGCCTGAATCGAGTTTCCGCGATTGACGGCGAGCCACGACGTGCCCGTGCCAGCATAAATAATGACGCCGGGTTCGATGGTGAGCACGACGTTGGTGGTGCCGGTGGTGGTCGCACCCTGATCGGTTCCAACATCGACGCGACCGTTCATCTGGTAAAGCACGCCGGCCAGACGCGGCAGAAGGGCGCTGGCGTTGAGGCGTGCTGGCAACGTGCAGACACGATAGGTGCCGGTCGGGCCATTGATCGTGCCGCTGTCGGTGAGCGTTGAGCCGGCATTGTTCGAAATCGTCGGGCAGCCGGCGGCAGGCGTGACCAGCGCGACCGTCGGGGTCGGCGTCGGCGTCGGGGTTGGCGTCGGTGCAGGGGTTACGTTGGTCGTGTTGTTGTTGATCGTCACGTTGCCACCGGTGCCCGGCGACGCAATGTCGTTGGCGCCACAGCCGCTCAGCGCAACGATCGAGGTGGTCGCAATGAGCATGCGACGCAAATTGGAATTCATCATTTCCCTGTCTCCAGCGTGTTTTCTGACCGACTTATGGTCGTTGCCACGACGATGCCGCCGCGA